>NZ_WHTD01000159.1 GCF_009379765.1 Actinophytocola sp.
AGCCAGACCCGACGTTGCCGCTCAGTCAGATGCGGCTTGACCGCGTCATAGCGGCGTTCGAGAGAATCCATGACCAGGCTCATAGCACAGACCATAAACACCCCGAGGCCAAAACCCAAGTTATTTTACTACGAGCCCTAATCTCGCGGTACACGAGAGAGGAGGTGGTCCAACGGTGAATTCCCATAGGACTCGTGAGGTGGCTGTCCGCTAAGGACCACCGACCGGACATGGTTTGGCTGGCTGCGCAACACGGCTGACACCGGCTCGCCCGGTGCCGTAGACGCGCGGTGTGGTCGGCGAATACCAGGCAGTCACCCGGCCCTCGGAGCTCTCAGGGACCCAGTCCGACCCTGAGCCTGTGCACCTCGGTGCGCAGGAGCCGGCCCGAGGGCCGTTTTACATTGCCCGGGAAGCACTTCGGCGCCGGCTCAGTCCCCGGACAGTTCGTCCAGGATCCGTTCGGCCTGCTGCACCAGGCGCCATGCCTGGCTCGCGCGCTTCTCGGCGTCCTTCACCGAGCGGCTCGCCGAGCCCGCTCGCCGGCGGGCGTCCTTCTCGCGCTTCTCCGCGGCGTCGACCTCCTCGTAGAGGCGGCGCACCTCCTCGCCGGCCTCGTCGGCCAGGCGCTGCGCCTCGGCCAGGATGCGCTCCTCCTCAGCGCGGTCGGCCTCGGCCTCCTTGACCGTCGAGCGGGCGGCGTCGAGGTCCTCGCGGGCCATCGCGAGCTTCGCCTCCCGGTCGGCCTTCTGCTTCTCGGTGAGGTCCGCCTTCGGTCGGGGCGGGCGAGCCGGGCGGACCACCGGCGCGCGGTCCCCGGACACCGACGGCCACGCCGCGGCGGCCGCGGACAGCTCCTTGGCCGACGTCAGCCGTCCGGCCAGCAGCACCCGGGCCACCTCGCCGTCGGCGATCGCGGTCGTGAAGATCTCCTCCAGCTCGCGGGTCACCGACTCGGTCAGCGCCGCCCCGTTGAGCTTCCCGGCCTGCGCGACCAGCATGCTGACAAGCTGGGTCCGCTTCTGGGACAACGACTTCAGGTCCGCGCCGGCCAGGTTCGCGTGCGCCTCACGCAACGCGTCCCCGAGCGAGGCGACCTCGTCGACGTCCGAGCTCGCGTCCCGCGCGAGCTGGTTGGCCAGCCAGGCCGACGTGGTCGGCTTGGCGAGCCTGTCGATCGCCGCCGCGACCGCCGGATCGCCTGCCGCCTTCGCGGCCTTCGACAGCTCCTTGCGCCGCGGGGTGAAGTCCTCGCGCGAGCCCGCGTAGAGCTCCTCGGCCGCGGAATCCAGATCGACTGTGTCGGACACACCACCATCATCCCGCCCTGGCCGCGATGAAACGATGTGCGGGTGGTCTACCAGCACATCCTGCGTCGCGCACTGTTCCGGTTGGGCGGCGGCGACCCCGAGATCGCCCACGAGCGCACCGTCGCCGCGATGTCCCGGCTCGGCCGGGTGCGGCCCGTCGTCGCCGCCCTGCGCGGGTTCTACGGGCGGTCCCGGCCGCGGACGGTGTTCGGGGTGGAGTTCCCCGGGCCGGTCGGACTCGCCGCGGGCGTGGACAAGAACGGCGTCGCGATACGCGGGTGGCCGGCGTTCGGGTTCGGCTTCGTCGAGGTCGGGACGGTCACCCGGCACGCGCAGCCCGGCAACCCGGGGCCGCGCCTGTACCGGCTGCCGGCGAGCGAGGCCGTGATCAACCGGATGGGCTTCAACAACGCGGGGGCGGCGGCGCTGGCCGAGCGGCTGCGCAGGCTGGGCCCGCCACCGGTGCCGGTCGGGGTGAGCATCGGGAAGTCGAAGGTCACCCCGATCGAGGACGCGGTCGAGGACTACCTCGCGTCGCTGCGGGTGCTCCACCCCTACGCGGACTACTTCGCCGTGAACGTCAGCTCCCCCAACACTCCCGGGCTGCGCGGGCTGCAGGACCGCGCCGCGCTCGACGCGTTGCTCGGCGAGCTCCGCACCGCCGCCGAAGGGAAGCCGCTGCTGCTCAAGATCGCGCCGGACCTGACGTGGGACGCCGTCGAGGACGTGCTGGCGGTGTGCCACGCCCACGGCGTGGCCGGCCTGATCGCCACGAACACGACCCTCGCCCGGGACGGCCTGGCCCCCGAGGACGCCGCGGTGGCCGAGCAGGCCGGCGGGCTGTCCGGCCGCCCGCTCACGGCCCGAGCGCTGGAGGTGGTGTCCTTCGTGGCGAAGCGGACCGAGCTGCCGGTCATCGGCGTGGGCGGCATCCACACCCCCGACGACGCGGCGCGCATGGTCGACGCGGGCGCCAGCCTGGTCCAGCTGTACACCGGCTTCATCTACGAAGGCCCGGGACTGGTACGAAAGATCAACAAGCTGGCGTAGAACCGGCGGACTCGCGGGTCCCGAACGGTGGACTCGCGGGTGTTGGGGTCAGCCGGCGGCGTCGGACAGCTCGCGCAGGGCGACGGCCAGGCCGGCCAGGTGGTCGGTCGCCTCGGTGAGCTCCTGCTTGGGACCCGACGCGGAGCTGGCGGCGACCACGCGGCCGGCCGCGGCGACGAGGCTGCGGTACCCGTCGAGTCCTTCGTCCAGCTGCTCGCGCAGCCGCGACACGCCTTCCACCAACGGGCCGCGCTCCAGTGGCGGCGCGTGGTCGCGGGCCAGCTCGACGGCGACGAGCTGGGCGGCGACCGCCCGCAAGGCCGTGGCCGCCTCGTTGCTCGTGGCCTGGGCCTGCGCCACCGACTCCACGGGTACCGACGCCGGCATGCCCGCCGAACCCGACAGCTGCGCGAGCACCTGGCCCAGCGCCTTCTCCGCGTCCGCGAGGCGCTGCATCGGCTCGCGGGCCGCGGAGCCCTTCGGCGGCAGGACCGTCTGCGAGACGACCGCCGCGGTGGCGATGCCGGCCGGCGGGTGCTTGGTGTCGAACTCGCGCTGGGTGTTCTTGGCCAGCACGAGCTTGAGCATCGAACGGAACGCGATGGTGGCGGCGATCAGGGTGGCGACGATCGCACCTATCGCGGCCGAACCCTCGCCGTCGGCCACCGAGCCCGTGAGCACGCCGACCACGAGGACCATGCAGATGGCCGTGATGAGCGCCCAGGCGGTGAGCCACCGCGACGCCCACACACGCTTGCGCGCGAGCCGGCGCCGCTGGCGCTCGATGCGGACGGCCTCGTCGCCCCGGCGCGTCCACGCCTCCTGGACCTGCTGCACGACCTGGCCGTTGAGGTACCGGTTGGCCAGCTGGGTCAGCTGATACAGCTCCCGTCCGCGCATGACACCTCCTCAGCCGGAGCGAACTGTCAGTTGGCCTGCCCGTTCGACTTCTGCTCCTGGGCGACCCGCTGGGCGATCTCGGCGTCGATGTTGGACGACCCGGCCGCGGGCTTTGCCGACGACCCGCCGGTGACCTGCGGCGCGACCGAGCCACCGCCCATCGACGCGCGGATCTGCTCCAGCCGCGAGACGCCCGCCATCTCCGTGGTGGACGTCTGGATCTCCATCATGCGGCCCTGGACCGAGTTCTGGGACAGCTCCGCCGAGCCGAGCGCGGTGGTGTACCGCTTCTCGATCTTGTCGCGGACCTCCTCCAGCGACGGCGTGTTGCCCGGCGCGGCCAGCTCGCTCATCTGGTTGAGCGACTTGGAGACCTGCTCCTGCATCTTGGCCTGCTCGAGCTGGCTGAGCAGCTTGGTGCGCTCGGCGAGCTTGTTCTGCAGCATCATGGCGTTGCGCTCGACCGCGGTCTTGGCCTGGGTGGCCGCCTGCAGCGCCTGGTCGTGCAGGGTCTTCATGTCCTCGATGTCCTGCTCGGCGGTGACCAGCTGCGTCGCGAACGACTGGGCGGCCTGCTCGAACTGCGTCGCCTTGGCGTCGTCGCCCTTGGTGCGCGCCTCGTCGGCGAGGACCAGCGCCTGGCGCGCGGAGGCCTGCAGCTTCTCGACATTGCCGAGCTGGCGGTTGAGCTTCATCTCCAGCTGCCGCTGGTTGCCGATCACGGCGGCCGCCTGCTGGGACAGCGCCTGGTGCTGCCGCTGGGCCTCCTCGATGGCCTGCTGGATCTGTACCTTGGGATCGGCGTGCTCGTCGATCTTCGACGAGAAGGCCGCCATCAGGTACTTCCAAGCCTTCACGAACGGGTTGGCCATCTCCTCCGCCTGCCTTCTCCGTACTGGTGCTTACTGGCAGCTGCCCACCGCAGTTGGTATGGCAACGCCCCGTCATCGTTGTCGGTTCCATCGTGTCAGGTCCCCGGGCGTCGCCACCACCGGACCCGGCCGAAATCAGGTACCAATCAGGGTTAGCCCTGACCGCCCGGACCGATCTCGGGGTTGGACGCCTGACGAACCTCCACCAGACCCTCCCGCAGGGCGCCGAGCCTACCCGTGAGCTGGGCAGCGGCGTCGTCGTTCGTGGTCATCCCCATCGCCGCGGGGCTCGCGGTGCCGTTGATGAGCTCGGCCAGCTCGTCCCTGGCCTGCTCGAACTCGGTGACCGTGGCCTGCATCTTGGCGAGCAGCGCGTCCCGCTGGTCACGCTGGCGCCGCGCCGCGGCGATCCGGGCGGAGACGGCCTCGTGGGACCGGGCCAGGTCGGCGGCGGCGGGCCGGCCGGCGGCCTCGGTGAGCGCGGTGGCGAGCGCGTCCCGCTCGTCCTCCAAGGACGGCACGGGGATCCGGGCGAGCGCGTGGTCGAGGTCGGCGGCCTGGCTGGCGGTGAGCCGGAGCTCGGCGACGACCTGGACGGCGTCGGTCTCGATGCCGTGCAGGGCGGCGTTCTCGCCGAGCGTGGCGCCCAGCTCGCGCAGCACCCGCTCGCCGCGGGACACCCACACCTGGGCGGGGCTGCCCATGATCGGCCGCCGGCCGCCCAGCGGAACGTCCTCGACCACCTGCCGGCGGGTGCTGCGGATCATGAGCGGCACGGCCACCACCGCCGCGATCCCGATCACGACGAGGATGGTGACGAGCACGGTGGTGAGCAGCACGACCTCCGAGTTCCGAGCCGGAACCCGAAGTCTAGAACGATCAGGCGGCGAACACCGCGCCGATGCGGCGGCCGCCGATGGAGGCCTCCATCCGGTGGCTCAGCACCGGCTGGATACGCAGGTCGGCCATGTTGTCGCCGACCACGGCGGGCACCAGGCGGCCACCCTCGACGCGCTCGACGGACGCGCGCGCCCGGCCGTCGGCCGCGGCCGACGGCGCGTCGGCGCGGTCCGGGCGGTCGGCGGGCTCGGGCACGGTGTTCTCGACGTAGTCCATCGCGCCCATGTCGCTCGCCACGTGGTGCAGCAGCTGGGACAGCGGCAGCTCCAGCGCGTCGCAGATGGCGGACAGCAGCTCGCTGGAGGCCTCCTTGCGACCACGCTCGACCTCGGAGAGGTAGCCAAGGCTCACCCTGGCCGCCCGGGAGACCTCGCGCAGCGTCCGGCGCTGGTTCGTGCGGGCATGACGGAGCCGGTCACCGATCGCCTCACGCAACAGCACGGTCATCGCGCGCCTCCCTCCAAGATCAACCGCCCGACGGGACGGACGGCCATGGTGACAACGTTACCGAGACGGAACGACCAGCGGCACCGACATCACCATGCGTACGCCACAAGCGAACGACCGAGCGCGCCCCGGTGTTCCCGCACGCTACGGCGCTCGGCTGGAGCCCTGGTCGAGCTCAGTCCGCCGCCGGCTCGTCGAACTGGGCGCTGAGCAGGTCGAACGCCGCCCGCACCGCACCCGCGCGGACCTGGTGACGGTTACCGTCGATCCCGATGGTCCGCACGATCGTGTGCCCGGCGCCCGACACCGCCAGGTGCACCACGCCCGGCTCGATCCCATCCTGTGGATCCGGCCCGGCCACCCCGGTGAGCCCGATCCCCCAGGTGGACCCGCACGCCGTCCGCGCGCCCGTGGCCAGCTGCTCGGCGATCAGCGGGTGCACCGGACCGTGCTCGGCGAGCGCCGCGGCGTCGACCCCGGCGAGGTCGGTCTTGAGCGGCGTGGCGTAGACGACCACTCCCCCACGCACGGCCGCGCTCGACCCGGGCACGCTGGTGAGCGTCGCGGCGACCAGCCCGCCGGTGAGCGACTCGGCGGTGGCGACGGTCTCGCCGCGCTCGCGCAGCGTGGCGACCAGCGCGGTGAGCACGTCGGGGTCGATGCCCAGGGCGTCGGCGAGCGGGTTCCTAGGGCGCGTCCGGCGGTTCATGGTCGATGCGGTTCGTGATCAAGGTGGCTCCTGGCAAGGCGGAGCAATGGCCTCGTACCGGGTCGTACTCGGCCGTTGCGACAACGCGGCCAGGAGCCGCCTTGGCGCGGACCGCGCGGCCGATGATCCGTCGGACGTGCCCTAGCCACGGGCCCGCAGCCGGATCGCGCGGATCACGTAGTCCACGCCGGTGCCGATGGTGAGCACCAGCGCGACGCCCATGACGAACCAGTTCAGCGGGTCGAAGCCGGCCGGCAGCGGCAGCAGGAACAGCTCGATCGCGATGATCTGCGCGATCGTCTTGGCCTTCCCGCCGTAGCTGGCCGCGATCACGCCGTAGCGGATCACCCAGAACCGCAGCAGGGTGATCGCGACCTCCCGGCCGGCGATCGTCAGCGTGACCCACCACGGCAGCTCGCCGAGGATGGACAGGCCGAACAACGCGGCACCGGTCAGCGCCTTGTCCGCGATCGGGTCGATGACCTTGCCGAAGTCGGTGACGAGCCCGAACTTGCGGGCCAGCCAGCCGTCGACGTGGTCGGTGATCGACGCGACGGCGAACACCACCGCGGCGGTGAACCGCCAGCCGGTCGAGCCCTCGACGGCGAAGAGCGCCAGCAGGAACACCGGCACCAGCGCGATCCGGGTGACGGTGAGGATGTTCGCGATGTTGACGAGCGGCACCCGGACGGCGGCGACGCCGACGACCGGCTCCGGCGGTCCACCACCCGCCGGGCTGGAACTCACGACGACCCCTCGCAGGTTCGGTCTCGCCGCTCGCGGTCGCCCTGTGTCCATGATTCGCTCGCAGGCGCACTCATGGCGAGGCCTCGTCCCGGCGCACGGTCTCGGCCGGCGCCACGACCAGGTCGACACCCTCGGCGCCGACCACCTTGCCCCGCACGAGATCACCGACCGCGTAGCCGTCCCCGGTCAGCAGGCACTCGCCGTCGACCTCGGGGCCCTGGTGCGCGGCGCGGCCGGCGACGTCCCAACCGTCGTCCTCGCCGACCCGCTCGACGAGCACCAGCACCTCGTCGCCGACGCGGTCCTCAGCGCGCTGCGTGGTGAGCTGCTCGACCAGCTCGGACACCCGGGTGACCCGCTCGGTCACCTCGGCCGGGTCGAGCTTGCCGGGCAGGTTCTCGGCCTCGGTGCCGTCCTCGTCGGAGTAGCCGAACACGCCGACGACGTCCAGCCGCGCCTCAGTGAGGAAGTGCTCCAGCTCGGCCAGCTCCTCCTCGGTCTCGCCGGGGAAGCCGACGATCACGTTGCTGCGGATGCCGGCGTTCGGCGCGAGCGAGCGGATCCGCTCGACCAGCGCGAGGAAGGACTCGGTGCCGCCGAACCGGCGCATCCGGCGCAGTACGGTCGAGCTCGCGTGCTGGAAGGACATGTCGAAGTAGTCGGCGACGCCCTCGGTGCCGGCGATCGCGCTCACGAGCCCGGGCCGGGTCTCCGCGGGCTGCAGGTAGGACACCCGCACCCGGTCGATGCCCGGCAGCGCGGCCAGCCGCGGGAGGAGCCGCTGCAGCGCGTCCGGCCCGCCCTGCTCGCGGCCGAGGTCCTTGCCGTAGGAGGTGGAGTTCTCGCTGACGAGGAACAGCTCGCGGACGCCCTCGCCGGCCAGCCACGCGGCCTCGGCGAGGATCTCGGCCGGCGGCCGGGACACGAACGCGCCGCGGAAGGACGGGATGGCGCAGAACGAGCACCGCCGGTCGCAGCCCGAGGCGATCTTCAGCGCGGCGACGGGGGCGTCGTCCAGGCGCCTGCGCAGCACCCGCGGACCCCAGCCGTGACCGGGCACCGCCAGGTCCACGGCCGGCCGCCGCACCGGGGTGATCGGCAGCAGGGTCCGCCGGTCGGTGGGCTGGTGGGACGCGATCGCGCGGCCGGCGACGACGTCGTCCAGGCGCTCGCCCAGGGTCGGGTAGTGGTCGAAGCCGAGCACCGCGGCCGCCTCGGGCAGGTTCTCGGCCAGCTCGGCGCCGTACCGCTCGGCCATGCAGCCGACCGCCACCACCTTGGCACCGGTCTCGGCCGCCTCGAGCAGCGCGTCGACCGAGTCCTTCTTGGCGGACTCGACGAAGCCGCAGGTGTTCACGACGATCACATCGGCGCCCGACCCGTCGCCACTGACCTCCCAGCCGCCGTCGGCCAACCGGCCGGCGAGCTCCTCGGAGTCGACCTCGTTGCGGGCGCACCCGAGGGTGAGCAGGGCGGCGCGGCGCGAGGGTGGCGGGGCAGACACGGCTCTCAGGGTAACCGGCGACGCCCGCGCCAACCGCATGCCAGCGGAAACGGGCTACTCCGCGGCGCGAACAGTGGCCAGAACGATGTCGAACTCGGCGGTGTGGAACGGGATGCCGAGCCGGCGGCCGTCCGGGGCCGGGCCGGGGCCGTGCCGGTCGAAGTCGATGACCAGCGACTGCTTGACGCCGAACACCGCGTCGTCGTCCAGGTGCGCGCTGTCTCTGGTGAACACGTGGGTGACCAGCGTGCGGTGGCCGGGTGCGGAGACCATGAAGTGCACGTGCGCCGGGCGCATGGGACCGCGGCCCGCCGCGTCGAGCAGCTCCCCCACCGGGCCGTCGTCGGGGATCGGGTATGCCTCCGGGTGAACGGTCCAGAACGCGTACCCACCCGCCTCGTCGGCGCGCAGGCGCCCGCGGCCGCGGGGCTGGTCGAGGTCGGCGTACTGGACGTCGTAGCGACCGTCCTCGTCGGACTGCCAGACCTCCAGCACCGCGCCCGGCAGCGGCTCGCCCCGCGTCGACCGGACGGTGCCGTGCAGGTAGCAGGGCGTGCCGGGGGCGCCTCCGGAGATGTCCTCGCCGAGGGCGAACTCCGGGGCGCCCTCGACGAAGAACGGGCCGAGCACGGTCGACTCGGTGGCCTCGCCGCCGGTCGGGTGGTTCAGGTCGATCACCGCCATCGAGGCGCCGAGCACGTCGGAGAGCAGGATGAACTCCTGGCGCTTGTCGTCACAGGTGTGGCCGGTGCGGGTGAGGAAGTCGATCGCGGCCGCCCACTCGCCCTCGGTCGGTCGCACGTCGGCGAGGAAGGCGTGCAGGTGCCGGACGAGGCTCGTCGCGACCTCCCGGAACCGCGGGTCCCCGGCCTTGGCGAAGCTCGAGACCACCTGGTCCTCAAGACTCATCGGGGGGCCACCTTCCTTCGTAGGCGTCCGGCAGCAGCGTCGCGGCGTGCGGGAGCCGGCGGACCGCGTCGTCGAGGTCCTCTGCGCGCATGCCGATCTCGCGCAGGCTCGTCGGCGCGCCGATCCGCTCGGCCAGCTCACGGAGCCCGTCCACCGTGCCGCGCGCGGTGTAGGGCAGCAGCACCGCGTGCGTCGGTGCGTGCGGCAGGCCGTAGGCGCCGCCGAGCGCGTGGCAGAGCTTGTGGTGTCGGCCTGACCCGGCCACCGCGAACGCCGACGCCGCGAGGTAGGCGCCGTAGAGCGCCTCGCCGCGGTCCTCCTCGGCGACGGCCTCGGGCAGCCCTGCGGTGAGCACCCGCACGGCCTCGCGCGCGACGAGCGCGGTGACCGGGTCGGCCCGCAGGCCCGCGACGGCGTGCGCCATCGCGTTCATCCCGCTCGCCGCGGTGATGGCCGGCGGCAGCCCGACGGTGAGCGACGGGTCGTACACGACGAGCCGCGGCAGCACGTCGGGCGACCGGCCGGTGCGCTTCGCGCCGCCTTCGGTCCGGCCCCACACCGGTGTCATCTCCGAACCCGCGTACGTGGTCGGCACCGCGACGATCGGCACCGGCCGGACCAGCGCGACCGCCTTCGCCGTGCCGAGCGCGGACCCGCCGCCCACCGACAGCAGACAGTCCACATCGGACCGCCGGGCCGCCGCGAGTGCCGCGTCCGCCACCTCCGCCGGCACGTGCTCGCGCACGTCGGTGAACACGTCGACGACCGGCAGCCGCTCGGCCAGCGACCGGGCGAGCGACTCGCCCCGCTTCGTCGCGACCAGCAGCACCCGCGCGACCCCGAGCGCGGCGACCTCGCCGGGCAGCGCGGACCGCGCGGCGCCGGAGCCGAACACCACCCGGCCGGGCACCGAGTCCCGGGTGAAGGCGGGCATCAGACGGCCCGCGTGGTCGGGTGGTAGCCGGCGCCCAGCGCGTCGCTGATCCGCGCCGCCGCCGTGACCAGGGCCGGCACGTAATCGCACCGGATCCGGTCCAGCGACACCGACGCCGGCACCGACATGCCGAGCGCCGCGACCACCCAGCCCGCGCTGTCCCGGATCGGCGCGGAGAACGACCGCACGCCCTCCTCGTACTCCTGGTCCACCACCGCCCAGCCCCGCTCGGCCACCTCCGCGACGACGGCCGCGAGCCGCGCCGGGTCGGTCACGGTCGCGGGGGTGAGGGCGGGGAACGGCCCGTCGGGCAGCGAGGACTGGCCGGCGAGCAGCACCCGCCCCGCCGCGGTCGCGTACGCCGGCATCCGGGTGCCCGGCAGCAGCGTGTGCGGCATCCCCCGGCGCGGCGGCACCCGGAACAGGAACACCGCGTCCTCACCGTCCAGCGCGATCAGCGAGCAGGTGTGCCCGATGGTCTCGGTGGCCGCGACCATCGGCGCCTCCGCGATCTCGGTGAGGTTCAGCGACGAGGTGAACGCATGCCCCAGCGCCAGCACGTGCGGGGTAAGCGCATAGGCGCGCCCCTCGGCCCGCACATACCCGAGCCGCTCCAGCGTCAGCACCAGCCGCCGCACGGTCGGCCGGGACAGCCCCGTCACCTCGGCCAGCCGCGCGGTCGTGAGCAGCGGCCGGTTGCCGGCGAACGCGAGGATCACCGACAGGCCCCGCTCGAGGGACTGCACGTAGTCCTTGTCCTCGGGGTCCTTCATCGGCGGTCCTTCATCGGCGTTCTCACCGGCGGTGCAGGCTGACGTCGTCCGGGTTGACCAGGTCCGGCACGGTCCACCCGTGCAGGTCGTACTCGGCCATGCACTGCTCGGCGAAGCCCGTCATCTCCTCGGCGAGCCCGGACGCCTGCGCGGCGAACAGCACCTCGGCCCGCACGGCCTCGTGGTTGCCGGAGTAGTTGCGCTCGTAGAGCTCGTGCCGGCCGCCGAACTCGCTGCCCACCGAGTCCCAGATCAGCTTCATCAGCTTGACCCGCGCGACCGAGTCGACGCCGTTGGAGCCGCGCACGTACTGGTCGAGATAGGGCCGGATCTCCGGCGAGTCGAAGTCCTTCGCGTTGGAGTTGAGGTAGATCAGCCCGCTGCCGAGATCCTGCATGATGATCTCGCGCACCCGCGGGTAGCCCAGCGTCATGAACCACCGGTACGCCAGGCCGTAGTCCAGGTGCGGCAGCACGGCGCCGTCGATCCACTCGTCGGGGTGGTTGGCCATCGCGTCGGTGATCGCCCAGAACATGTTGCGCCACGCGATGACCTCGCCGACCCGGGTCTGGATGCCGCGGAAGTCCTTGGTGCCGGTGGTTTCCACGCCCTTCATCAGCAGGCCCGCGAGGAAGTCGAGCTTGACGGCCAGGCGGGTGCAGCCGTGGAAGGTGAACCGGTGCAGGAAGCCCGAGCCGGGGAAGAACGTGCTGGCCTTCTCCGCGTCGCCGTAGATGAACACGTTCTCCCACGGGATCTTCACCTTGTCGAGGATGAAGATCGTGTCGTTCTCGTCGAACCGCGACGACAGCGGGTAGTCGAAGGGGCTGCCCAGCACGTCGGCGTTCATCGCGTAGGAGTGCCGGCAGATCAGCTTCATCCCGGGCGTGCCCATCGGGACCGTGCAGACGAGCGCGAACTCGCGCTTCTTGATCGGCAGGCCGTAGTGGGCGATGAAGTTGTAGTGCGTGATGGCCGACCCGGTCGCGACCACCTTGGCACCGCTGACGATCAGCCCGTCGTCGCGTTCCTCCTCGACGTGCACGAAGATGTCGCGCACCTCGTCGGGCGGGCGGTCGCGGTCCACCGGCGGGTTGATGATCGCGTGGTTCCAGTACAGGAGCTTCTCCTGCGACTCGGCGTACCACCGGCGTGCGTTGTCCGCGTAGGGCTCGTAGAAGTCGGCGTTGGCGCCGAGGGTGCCGAGGAACGCCGCCTTGTAGTCGGGGCTGCGGCCGAGCCAGCCATAGGTCATCCGGGCCCACTCGGCGATCGCGTCCCGGTCGGCGATGAGGTCCTTGGCCGACCGCGGGGTGCGGAAGAACGGGTGCGTGACGCCGACGCTGCCGGTGTCGGTCGGCGCGGTCAGCACGTCGCGCCGGGCCGGGTCGTGCAGCGAGTCGTAGAGCCGCGCGGTCATCCGGACGGCGTTGCGGAACGCGGGGTGGGTGGTGACGTCGGCGACCTTGTCGCCGTAGAGGAACACCTCGCGCCCGTCGCGCAGGCTCTCGATGTACTCGTCGCCGGTCATCGGCCTGGTCTGCCGTGTTGCCTGCTCCGTCACGGTCATGTCCGGCTCCTCAGCTCGGTGTGGTCGGCTCGGGGTGCCGGCAGCCAGCCGGCGTCGGGACTGTCGAGCGAGCCCAGCCAGGGCAGTTCGTCGAGGCCCGCCTCGAACGCCTGGCCGAGCGGGCGGAACGCGCCGCGGAAGAAGACCAGGGGCTCGCCGCCGAAGTACTCGAACTCGGTGACCTCGCCGAGGAACAGCACGTGGTCGCCGCCGTCGTAGCTGCGCCACGGCGTGCAGGAGAGGTATGCGAGCGCGCCGGCGAGCCGTTCGGTGTCCGGGACCCACTCGACCGAACCCGCCGTCGGGTGGCCGGCGAAGTGGCGAGCGAGGTCGTCCTGCTGGCGGCGCAGGACGTTGACGGTGAACGGAACGCCGTCGAGGTACCGGCAGGCCTTGCTGCGCAGGGCGAGCGCGACCAGCACGAGCGGCGGGTCCAGCGACACGGCGGTGAACGAATTGACCGTGGCGCCGTGCGGCTCGCCACCCGCCGTGCAGGTGACGACGGTGACCCCGGTCGCGAAGTGCCCGAGACAGTTCCGTAGCTCGACGTGCATGGCTCCCGCCGCAATGCGTACGACTTTGTCGCTATCCGGTACATCTCACCCTGGCCCCGGCTCGGCCCGAGTGTCAATGCGCACGGTGGGTCCGCACCGATTCAGTCCGCGAGTTAGGTTCATTCCCGTGAGAGATGCGGTCGTGGTCCGACGCGCGCGGATCGGCGACGTGCGGGCCATCAAGTCGATCATCGACACGTATGCCGGCAAGGTGCTGTTGGCCAAGGAGCTCGTGACGCTCTACGAGGACGTGCAGGAGTTCTGGGTGGCCGAGTGCGGTGGCGACGAGGGTGGCGAGCACGGCCGCCAACTGGTGGGCTGCGGTGCGCTGCACGTGCTGTGGGAGGACATCGCGGAGATCCGGACGATCGCGGTGCTGCCGCACGTCCTGCGCCTGGGCGCCGGCGGGTTGCTGGTCGAGCGGCTGGTGGCGCAGGCCCGCGAGCTGGGGCTCGCGCGGGTGTTCGTGCTGACCTTCGAGACGGGGTTCTTCGCGCGGCACGGGTTCGTGGGGATCGAGGGCACCCCGGTGAGCCCGGAGGTCTACGAGGAGATGCGCCGTTCGGCCGACGAGGGGGTCGCGGAGTTCCTGGACCTGCCCTACGTCAAACCGAACACCCTCGGCAACGCGCGGATGCTGCTCGAGCTGTAACCAACTTTCGATACCCAGCATTAGCCCGTTAGGGGGTTTCCTGTTCACGGTCTGCCAGGCGTAATTGATCAGGGGCTGCACCGCCCCGCTCATCACCGCCTCACAAGGGAGACCATCCGTGGCCACGTCAACCCTGCGTCGTGCCGCCCGGGCAACCATCACCACGATCGCGGTCACCATCGCCATGCTCGCCGGCACGCTGACCGCACAGGCAGCACTCGACCCCAACCAGCTCAGGTCGGTCACCGACCAGTACCTGTTCAGCACGAGCCTCAACAGCTTCCAGACGATCCGCAGCCAGCGCCCGTACGGCGACCAGCTCGACTGGAGCTCCGACGGCTGTTCGAACTCGCCCGACAACCCGTTCGGCTTCAACCTGGTGAAGGCGTGCTACCGGCACGACTTCGGCTACCGCAACTACAAGCGGCAGGGCCGGTTCACCGAGAGCAACAGGCTGCGGATCGACAACAACTTCAAGTCCGACATGTACACGGTGTGCAACGGGAACTGGGCCTGCAACCGGTTCGCCGACGTCTACTACGCGGCCGTCCGCCAGTTCGGCGGCTGACCGTCCTCGACGGAGACGGAGCGGGGCACGCCGTCGCGGCGTGCTCCGCTCTCTCACTCGGGACCGGCGCGCATGGCCCGGACGAACCAGTCGAGTGCGGGCGCGGTGCCGGGTGGGGCCGGCCAGCCGTTGATCACCGCGAGCAAGTGGAGGTAGCGGTCCCTTCTCGGGTCGTTGGCGGCCTCCAAACGTGCCAGCAGGTTCGTCGGGTGGGCCACGGCCACCGTCGCGACGATCTCGGCCGCCCGCGGCGAGGTCGGGGCCACTCCGGCGGCCACCGCGGCGCCTGCCTCGTCGCGGACCGTCGCCACCGGGTCGCGGGTCAGACCTGGCGTGTGGTGCTCGGCCATCCTCCGCATGCTCGCGCGGAAGTCCGGGTCCTGGGTCAGCTCGGCCAGTTCCACCCACGCCTCGACCTGGTCCGGGACGGGGTCGTCGGGCAGCTCCGGGGTCAGCGAGCGGGCGATGCCCTCGGGCACGTCACCCAGCGCCGCGGCAAGGAAGTCCGCGACGAGCCGCCGGCGTTCGTCCTCGGAGAGCGTGGCCAGCCTGTGCATCAGTTCCGTCTCCTCCGGTGTGGCCCCGCGCCTGGCCACCGCCGCCAGCACCGCGCGCCGCAGACCCAGCACCCGGATCCGCACCGCCAGCGCCTCGGCGTGCGCGGCGGCGACCTCGGGCAGCGAGACCGTCCGCTCCACGACCCGCCGGATCGTGGGCAGGTCGAGTCCCAGGTCGCGCAGCGTCCGCACCAGGTCGAGGCGGGCGACGGCGTCGATGTCGTAGCGGCGATGGCCGGCCGGGGTGCGGTCGGTGGGCGGCACGATCCCGCTGTCGGAGTAGAACCGGATGGCCTTGACCGTCAGCCCGGTCCGCCGCGCCAGGTCACCGATCGAGTAGAGCGTGCCGCCGTCCATGCCCACAGCCTTGCGTCTCCCCCTACCGGAGACGCAAGGAACAGCACAGCCGAACCTGGGTCAACAGTTGCCGCTCGGCGCTCGTCCCGCGAGGCGGTCGGCCACCCAACCGGTGACCGCCGGGCTCATCAGCGCGGCGGTCGTGAAGTGCGCGCCGGTGTCGGTGCGCCAGAACGTCACGTCGCCGCCGCCCGCGCACCAGTCGGCCCGCAGGTCCACGCTCACCTGCACGGGCAGGATCTCGTCGCCGTTGGAGTGGTACAGCAGCACCGGCGCCCGCGGCGTGGCACCGCCGAGGTTCTGCTCCTCCACCCTGGCCGTCCACTCCGGACGGTTGAGCACGTCCTCGGTCGTGTAGTCGGCCATCGAGTGGCCGGCGTACTTCGACAGCTCGTCGGTGCAGTCGTCGCGGATGTCGGCGAACGCGGCGCGCCCCTCGTCGTTGAGGTACGGCGCGAGGTCGAGCTCGGGGTAGGTCACATCCAGGCCGAAGCCGGCGGCCATCACCAGGCCGACGTTGTCGCCGCCGTCGTTGTGGTCGGCCACCGTCCGCAGGTTCGCCGGCGGCGCGCCGACCGCGTAGGCGGCGATGTTCAGCTCCGGCGCGTAGGTCGGCGCGAGCTGCGCGGCCCAGCCCGACGCGTGCCCGCCCTGCGAGTACCCGACGATCGCCACCTTCGTGCCGGCCGACAGCCCGGTGCCGGGCAGCCGCAGCGCCGCGCGGACGGCGTCGAGCGTGGCGTTGCCCTCGGCGCGGCCGGCGATGTAGGTGTGCTCGCCGGGCGTGCCGATGCCCTCGTAGTCGGTGATCGCGACGGCGAACCCACGGGTGGCGTACTGGTGGATCAGCAGCCCCTCGGTCTCGTCGCCCGCCTCGAGATGGCGCGACGGCGCGCACTGGTCGCCGAGGCCGTGGGTGCCGGGTGCGTAGCCGACGACCGGCGTGTTCGCGTTCGCGCCGAACGGGACGATCACGGTGCCGCTGACCGTGATCGGCGTGCCGGTCGCCGAGGTCGAGGTGTAGGTGATGGTCCAGGTTCTGGCGTAGAAGAAGCCCGGGGCGCTGATCTGCCGGGAGGTGATGACGTCACCGGGGGCGGCGGCCGGCGCGGCCACGGCGGTCGGCACGGTCAGCGCGGCTCCGGCGAGCAGGGCCACGGCCAGGGCTCGGCGAACGAACATGGCACCCCCTTGCGCACGGTGGTTTAGACCACTCCTACCGTAACGGTCCGATCACCGGTGGTAAAGCCTCTTAGGATGTGGGAATGAGGCGCGTGGCGATGGCGGTCGTACTGATGGCTATGGCGTTGGCGGGGTGCCAGTCGGGTCCGGCGGCGGCGCCTTCGCCGCCCGCGGTGTGGGACGGCCGGGACGCGTCGCTCGCCACCCTCGAACAGCTCGACGACCATCCACTGTGGACGATGCGCTACGCGGGCGGGTACGACCGGTTGAAGGACGTGACCACCGCCCCGCCCGCCACGCCGTTCGGCTGCTCGCTGTTCGCCACCAACGACGCGGCGAACCCGTTGTTCGCCCGCAACTTCGACTGGGCCGCGAACCCGGCGATGCTGCTGTTCACCGAGCCGCCGGACGGGTACGCGTCGGTGTCGATGGTGGACCTGTCCTACCTCGGCGTCACCGACCCGGCCGCGGACCCCGCGCGGCTGGCCGACGCGCCGCTGCTGCCGTTCGACGGCCTCAACGCCAAGGGCCTCGCCATCGGCTTGGCCGCGGTGCCCGACGCCCAGGCCGCCAGCACGCCATCGCGCCCGACCGTGGGCGGGGTGCGGATCATCCGGCTGGTGCTGGACCAGGCCGCGACGGTCGAGGAAGCGGTCGCGGTCTTCGAGGACCACAACATCGACTTCTCCGGCGGCCCGCCGCTGCACTACCTGATCGCCGACGCGACGGGCAAGTCCGTGGTGGTGGAGTTCGTGGCCGGCACGGTGTCCGCCCTGCCGGCGCAGACCGCGGTGAACTTCACCATGGCCGGCTCGGACGAGGCGACCCGCCAGTCGGACAGCCGCTACGCGACCGCGAACGGCGGCCTGCGCGGCGCCCGCGACTGGCGAGGAGCGATGGACCTGCTGGGCGAGGTCGTGCAGGGCCACACCCAGTGGTCGGTGGTGTACGGCCTCGAGTCGGGTGAGGTCCACCTGGCGACGGACAAGAAGTTCGACCGCGTGCACGAGTTCTCGCTGCCGATGACCGGCTGACCCGCCGCGCAGCTCAGATGACCTGCCGTACGAGCGCCCACACGCCGGTGGACGGGTTGTGCTCGTGTTCCGTCCCAACCGTCGCGCACCTTCTCGACGCCCGTTCGATCGCGGCGTCGACGCCACCGGCGAAGTCAGGAAAGCACAAGCGACTCTTGTCGTACCGTGGAACGTGCCTGGTCAGGCGTAGTTCCACGTCGTCGTAACAGGTCAGCGGCGCCGTGCACGACTCGAAGTGGAGCAGCAGCCAGTACTCGAAACAAGGGTTCGAGATCGCAAGCCGCACGTCCTCCTCGTGTGCCACCGTCACAGCTCGCGCCAGGTCGAACTCGTCCACGTCAACGACACACCAGACCTGGTCACACTCGACGGTCATCCGCTTCCGCGCGGCGAAGCGAATCAGTGAGACAGGATCGACGCCCTTTCGCTCCACCATCACGTTGATCGCGGGATTTCGTCGCTCCTTCTTCAGTCCGCGAAAGTATGCGGGTTCGGTGGCGTCGCCTCCGCACACGATGAGGATCTGGGCACGTTCCTCGCGGATCGCCGCGCGACGGGAGCGTCGGTTCTCACGTCTGATCATCGATTTCGCACGGCGTTCACGAAGTCCTCTTCGTCCAGAACCGGGACGGCGCCGTAGCTCCCGCCGAGATACCTGCGCTCGATATTCTGGCCCTTGCGCGGCTTGAAGTCGGTCAGCGGGTAGATCTCGGTCGCGCCGGCGGCGTTCTTCTGCACGAACCAGATCTGGTCGCGCGTCAGCACGTCGCCGATCATCGTGCCCAGCAGGCTGGTGTCGTGCGTGGTGAAGATCAGCTGCGCGTTGTCGGGGTTGGTCTCGGGATCCTGGAACAGCCGCACCAACTGGGCGGTGAGCAGTGGGTGCAGACTGGTGTCGATCTCATCGACCGCTAGGACCGCTCCCTCATCGAGCACATTGAGCACCGTCGGCAACAACCGCAACCACGAACGGGTGCCGTCCGACTCCTCCCCGAGAGAAAAAAGCTCGTCCTCGACGCCATGAACGAAACGGAGCTCAGCACGCCTCTCCGCGCCTCGGCGCTCAAAATACTCCAGCTCACGGTGCAAATTGTGCAATTCAGCCGTAATTCCCCGCTTGCCGCGGGGCCCGGTGTCCGAGTCGAGCAGTCCGGTCAGATCCGCGATTCTTTCCTCGATAATCGCAATATTATGCACATGACGCCTGTTGATCGTTTCCTTTATGCGAACGTCAGTGATTCCCACATCTGCCGCCGCCAGCAGCGACACCAACCTGTTCAGGTTGTCCGGCTTCGTTGAGATCAACCGTTGAATGCGCTCCGCAAGTCCGGTATCCGGAGCATGAGACGACCCTCGTATCCTCAGGTCACCCCGGAACCACTCGTACACCGGACTCAGGGCACCGAGATTGAGCCTGTTCGCCGCGCTCAGAAACAGAGCGTTCGGCCTGGTGAGCTCTTCCAGCATCTCCAGCTTGGGCTTGAGCCCACCGAGCGTGGTCCCGAAGGTGATGTCACCGCGCTTCCTGCGGAACAGCATTCGCCTGCGTTTCTCCGGGTAGGAGTACAACCACTCCTCGACGACCTCGGTGTCGTCGACGGCGAACCCGTAGGTGTACGGCACGTCGTCGACCACCAGCTCGGCCACATAGACCGAGGGCTGGTCCCGGCCTTGGGCGCTCAGCCGGAACGGCCGCCGCGGCACACCGCCCTCGACGTCCCAGCGCGCGAAGGACTGCAGCACGGCCGACTGCATGAAGCCGAGCCCGTCGATCACGTTGGACTTGCCTGAGGCGTTGGCGCCGTAGATGGCGGTGACCGGCACGACCGAGCGCTCCGCGTGGTTCGCGGGCATGAGGAGGAGTTCCTGCTCATCGGCGATCGAGCGGTGGTTGGCAAGCCTGAAGCTACGAAGCACTCTGACCCCCTTCCAGAACCACCTTCGCACCATTATGCACCAATAAACCACACAGAACGCGGTCAAGCTCGTCTCAAGATGGATCCTCACGCCAGATACGGCCGATCAACGGTCGGTGCCGCTCAGCAGGTCGGTGCCCAGCGGGGTGCGGGTGTGCCGCAGCGAGCGGCCGACGCGGTGGGTGGTGACCAGGCCGGTCTCGCGCAGGATGCGGACCTGCTCGCTGACCGTGCTCGCCGGCAGCGCGCAGGTGCGGGCGAGGCCG
>NZ_WHTD01000195.1 GCF_009379765.1 Actinophytocola sp.
CGGCCCACATGCGGATCGGGTACGGCCGGGTGGTGACCCGCAGGTGCAGCCAGCGGCCGGCGAGCTCGGCGTACTGGCCGGCGATCGCGGCGATCAGGTCCTGGCGTTGCGAGTCGGAACGGAACGACCAGCGCTGAGGGGCGAGCCGGTACCACGCGAACACGTCGTGTCCGTTGCGCAGCAGGTGACCGTCGATGCTCCGAGCGGCGATGGTCGGGGTGTACGTGGGAATGGACTGCTCCCCTGGCAGACGTCGGTTGCGCTTTCCAGCTGGCATGAGACCGCGGCCGGGTGCGACCGCCGGACGGTACTGAGCCGGGTAGGCCGGGTCCCGCTTGATGATCTTGGCCGGTTGCGGCTGGGGCGGCACGCCGGGGTCGGCGTCCTGGTCCCGGTCCGGGGCCGCGTGCCGGCCACGACGCGGCTGGCCCTGGCGCGGCTGCTGGCCGTACGCCAGGGCGCCGGGGTGCGGCTGACCCTGGGGGAACTGCGCGGCGCGCTCAGGCGCGTGCTTGCTTCTGCGTCCGAACACCGCGGCCTCCCTTCCGGGCCTTGCGCGGCCGGGGACCGCGCCTATTGGTCTGCCTGCTGGTCTGCCTGCTGGTCTGCTTGCCGGCCTGTTTGCTGCCGTGCTTGACGTCGTAGTGCGGGGTGCGTCGCTTGCGTGGCTGCGGTCGGGGGCGGTCGGAGCGCACCCGCACCCGGGTGGCGCTGACCGCGCCGCCGGCGCCGGCGGTCTCCTCGCGGGGAGCGGTCAGCTCGCGGACCCACATCGTGGTGACCGAGCCGAGTGGTCGCTCGTGGCTGATCCGGGAGCAGATGAGCCGGGTGAGCACGATCGTCATGACCAGGCCCCACGCGATGGACCAGAACAGCGAGATCCCCATCCGCCGCTCGACGGTGAGCACGAGCAGAAAGACGACGAGGCCGACGCCCCATGCCACGTAGCGGGCGCGCCAGGGCATGGTGGCCTTGGGTGGCCCGAGCCAGACCGCATCGACGCGGTACACCTCGTCGTCAGTACGAATGCGCACGCGATGTCCCTTTTGACGCTCAGCCGCTGGTGAACAGACTCGCGATCCAAGTGCCGATGTTCTGCCCGGCGTTGGTCGTCACAGCCAGCCCGATGATCGCGAGCGCCACGATGACGCCGCCCAGACGCCGCATCACTCCGGCGTTGTCACCCTTGCCGCCGCCGAGCCACAGCAGCAGGAGAGCGACCACGAGCAGCAGCAGCGGGATGATGTTGTCGAGGATCCAGTCACGGACCCCTCCGGTGTCCAGGCTGTCCTGGGCAAGCTGGAGCGTGGTCATGGCCGTCATGTCTTACTCCCAAGTGCGCGGAGCGGTCTTCGTGGGGAAGCTCCGCGCGGCCGATCCTGCTGTCCGTCTGTCCTGTATTTGGCCCGTTGTGGTTCGCCCGCGGGCTGTCGCCCACGGGCTTACGCACACGAGTAGAGCACGATTGCTATCACGATGTGTAGTGGGTGAGCACCTCTCCGTAGATCGACATCAGTTCACGTGCCTCTCCTCGGGACCGACCGGATGTCATCTGACCACAACCATCATGGGGCGAGAAGAGCCGGCCATGGGGGATGACCAGCCTTTTGGACGAATGGCCTGGCAGTTTCACTCGGATGCGGAACCGTCCTTCACGGTAGGTGCGGCACGGCACATGTCAACACGTACGCGATGCCGCCGCGAGCCACCCGATCGGTCGATCGACATGCACCGTCTCTTGACCGTGACCACCTCGTGAAACGGGCTCCGCCGACCGCGCGAGCCCCGTGCTCCGGACGGCCCGGCTCCTGCTCCGAACGGCGCACGCCGGGCGCCCGCGGCGTCTGCACGGTCGTCACGTCTCCACGAGTCGGGTGACCAGTTCGAGACGATCCACCGGGTGAGATCGGTGACCGGTTTCACCGGTTTGCGAATCATGCGCGAGGGACCATGAATTCGCCCGCCGGGCTCGGTGCGTGTTGTGTGTCGCGCATCCACCTGTTCCGAATTTCGCAATTACCTCTTTGGGGCGGACGAGTCGACATGTAAGCCGGATCCTGTCCCCGGCCACGAGGGCCGGTGAGCGGTCATCCATCTGGGCCTGCCGTCGCCGGCAGGCTCTAGCGGCCTACCCGCAGGCTCGGGCGGGCCGCCCTCGAACGCCTGCGCAGGAACCCTGGCCCGTGGACCGGGGTTCCCTCTTGGCCTTGCTCCGGGTGGGGTTTACCGAGCCACCCCGGTCACCCGGGGTGCTGGTGGTCTCTTACACCACCGTTTCACCCTTACCTGGCGTGGCCCGCCGGCACCAGAGGCACCGGCAGATCGCACCAGGCGGTCTGTTCTCTGTGGCACTGTCCCGCGGGTCGCCCCGGGTTGCCGTTAGCAACCACCCTGCCCTACGGAGTCCGGACTTTCCTCGACGGGTTACCCCGCCGCGACCGCCCTGCCGACTCGTCCGCCCGCACAGGATCTCACGCCAGGTGGGAGGTGTCATTCACCAGGCGGACCGACGCGTTGCCGTCGGCGTAGAACTCGACGACCGACAGCGACGCGAGGTCCAGGTGCAGGCGGTAGAGCAGCGACGGGCCGGCGTCCAGACCCATCCGCAGCAGCGACTTGATCGGGGTCACGTGGCTGACCACGATCACCGTCCGGTCGCCGAAGCGGGTGACGAGCTGGTCGCGCACCCGGCGGACCCGGTCGTGGACCTCGGCGAAGCTCTCGCCGTCGGGCGGGTACACCGTCGGGTCGGCGAGCCAGCGGGCATGCAGCTTCGGGTCGCGCTGAGCCGCTTCGGCGAAGCTGAGCCGCTCCCATGCGCCGAAGTCGGTCTCGACCAGGCCCTGGTGCACCTCGACGGAGCCGCCCGTCGCCTCGGCCACCGCCGCCGCGGTCTGCCGCGCGCGGCCCAGCGGGGAGGAGATCACCGGCGTGTCCGCGGCGACGCCGGTGAGCGCGGCGACCCGGGACGCCACGGCCTTCGCCTGGCGGGCGCCGAGCTCGGTCAGCGGGACCTCGCCGTGGCCGGAGTAGCGGCGCTCGACCGAGAGCTCGGTCTGCCCGTGGCGCACGAGCAGGAAGCGGGTCGGTGTCCCGGTCGCACCGGTCCACCCGGTCGCCGGTACCTCGGCGGGCCGTTCAGCCAGGGGCGCTTTTCCCGACTGGGCGTCCATCGCCTCGTTGGCCAGGCGGTCGGCATGGGAGTTGCGGGCCCGCGGGATCCACTCGTACCGCACCCGGGCGAAGCCCTCGGCGACCTCCTTGGCCTGTGCCGCGATCGGCTTGAGCGTGTCGTGCTTGATCTTCCAGCGGCCGGACATCTGCTCTACCACGAGCTTGGAGTCCATCCGCACGTCGACCTCGTCGGCACCAAGCTCGGCCGCGGCCCGCAGACCCGCGAGCAACCCCTGGTACTCGGCGACGTTGTTGGTGGCGACGCCGATGCCCTCGGCCCGCTCGACCAGCACCGCGCCGGTGGCCGCGTCCCGCACGACCGCGCCGTACCCGGCGGGCCCGGGGTTGCCGCGCGAGCCGCCGTCGGCCTCGACGACCACTTTCACAGCCCGGACTCCGGGGTCCGCACCATGATCGCGCCGCACTCCTCGCAGGTGACGACCTCGTCGGCGGCGGCGGAGGCGATGCGCGAGATGGCGCTGCGGTCCAGCTCGATCCGGCACGCGCCGCACCGCCGGGCACGCAGCAGCGCCGCGCCGATGCCCTTGTTCCTCCGCACCCGCTCGTAGAGCCCCAGCAGCGGCTCGGGAAACCCCGGCACCAGCCGCACGCGGTCGGCGTCGCGTCGGGCCTGGGTGGTGTCGAGGTCGGCGAGCACGTCGTCCCGCCGCCGGTTCGCGTCGGCCAGCGCCTCCTCGGCCTTGGCCAGCTCCACGCCCGCGTGCTGGCCGTCGAGCCCGACCGCCTCGCGCCGCTCCATCAGCTCCAGCAAGTCGTCCTCGAGCGAGCTCTGCCGGCGTTGCAACGTGGCGAGCTCGTGCTCGAGGTCGGTCATCTGCTTGGCCGACACCGTGCCGCCGGCGAGCAGCCCACGGTCGCGGTCCTCGCGGGCGCGCACCGCGTCGATCTCCTTCTCCTGCCGCTTCACCTCGCGGTCGAGGTCGGCGAGCGTGGTGTCGCTCGCGACCCGCGCGTCCCGCTTGGCCTGCACCGCCTTCTCCGCCTCGGCGACCTCCGCGAGCTCCGGCAGCGTGCGGCGCCGGTGCTCGACCCGGGCCAGCTCGGCGTCCACATCGGCCAGCTCGAGCAGCTTGCGCTGCACTGCGGGATCGACTTTCACCCTGGGAACCTCCCGGTTCAGCCTGGCACCGAGGACACGGTCCAGGGATCGGTACGACGGGTCGACACGGTCACGTTGACGGTACCGCCGAGCACGTCACGGAGGATCGCCGCCGCCTGCTCGCACCAGGGCCACTCGCTGGCCCAGTGCGCGACGTCGACGAGCGCGGGCCGGCCGGCGCCGGAGAGGTGCTCGCTCGCCGGGTGGTGGCGCAGGTCCGCGGTGACGTAGGCGTCCACGCCCGCGCGGGTGGCGGCGTCGAGGTAGCCGTCGCCCGCGCCGCCGGACACCGCGACGGTTCGGATCCGACGCCGCGGGTCACCGGCCGCGCGGACGCCGCCCGCGGTGGCGGGCAGCGCGGTGGCGACCCGCTCGACGAACTTCTCGAGCGGCTCCGCGGCGGGCAGCTCGGCGATCCGGCCGATGCCGGTGCGGCCGTCCGGGTTGGGCCGCAGCGGGCCGACGACGGTGAGCCCGAGGCTCTCGGCGAGCGCGTCGGACACGCCGGGGTCGGCGGCGTCGGCGTTGGTGTGCGCGCAGAACAGCGCCGCGCCCGCGCGGACGAGCCGGTGCACGAGGCCGCCCTTCGGGCTGCTCGCCGGGACGCCGTGCACGCCGCGCAGCAGCAGCGGGTGGTGCGCGACGATCATCTCCCCGTCCATCTCCAGCACCTCGTCCACAGTGGACTCGACAGGGTCGACGCAGACGAGGATCCTGCTGACCCGCTCGGCCGGGTCGCCGCACACGAGCCCGACCGCGTCCCACGACTCGGCGAGCTCGGGCGGGTACGCGGTCTCCAGCACCTCGACGACGTCGGCGACCGTGGTCACCCCAGCACCTCCGTGCTCAGCTCGGCGCGCAGCGCGCCGACGAGCGACGCGGTGCGCACGGGGTCGCGGACGGCCACCCGGATGTGGTCGGCGCTCAGCCCGGGGAAGGTGTCACCGCGGCGCACGGCGATCCCGCGGCGCCGCAGGCCCTGGCGGACCCGCTCGCCGTCGCGGACCCGCAACAGCAGGAACGGTCCGGCGGCCGGTAGCCGCACGCTCGTGCCGGGCAGCTCCGCCAACGCCGCGGCCAGGTGTGCCCGGTGCTCGGCGACCTCCCGGGCGGCCGCGGCCGCCTCGGCCACGGCGAGCGGCGACGCGCACGCCTCCACCGCGGCCAGCACCAGGGTGCCGACCGGCCAATGTGGACGGTGTGCGGCGAGCCGGTCGAGCAGGTCGGCGGCGCCGAGCGCGTAGCCGGCGCGCAGACCGGGCAGCGCCCAGGTCTTGGTGAGGCTGCGCAGCACCAGCACGCCGGGCAGCGGCTCGCCGGCCAGCGACTCGGGCTCGCCGGGGACGGCGTCCATGAAGGCCTCGTCGACCACCAGGACGCGGCCGGGCCGGGCCAGCGTCCTCAGCGCCTCGGCCGGGTGCAGCACCGAGGTCGGGTTGGTCGGGTTGCCGAGCACGACGAGGTCGGCGTCGTCCGGGACCAGCTCGGGGCGCAGCGCGTAGCCGTCCGCCTCGTCCAGCAGCACGTGGTGCACCGGCACGCCCGCCTGGCGCAGTGCCACCTCGGGCTCGGTGAACGACGGGTGCACCAGTGCGGCCTTCCTGGGCGCGAGCGCCGGCAGCAGCGCGAACCCCTCGGCGGCGCCGGCCAGCACGAGCACCTCGGCCGCGTCCCGCCCGTGCCGCGCGGCGACGGCCAGGCGGGCGGCTCGATCGTCCTCTGTGGACGGATAGCTGCCGATCCGGTCGAGCGCGCCGACGAGCCGTTCGCGCAGCCAGCCGGGGGGCGCGCTGCCGCGGACGTTCACCGCGAAGTCCTCGAGCCCCGGCCGGGCGTCGACGTCCCCGTGGTGGCGCAGATCGGTCATCCGCCGGATCTTAGGCCGTACCGCGCGGGCCCGATGCCGAGGTGACGGGTGAAGTGTCGGGTCAGGTGGGCCTGGTCGTAGAAGCCGGCGAGGGTCGCGGCCTCGGCGGCGGGGTGGCCGGCGAGCAGGTGGCGCCTGGCGAGCTCGAGCCGGCAGCCGGTCAGGTAGCGGTGCGGCGGGATGCCGAACTCCCTGCTGAACGCGCGCACCAGCGACGCCGGGTGCGCGCCGAGCGTCGCCGCGGCCTTGTCGAGCGGCACGCCGCCGGGCAGCCGGGCGTCGAGCAGCTCGCGGAGCCGGTGCGCGGTAGTCCGGCCGGTCGCCGGCACCGGTTCGGCGCGGGGCCTCAGGTGGCCGGCGAGCCGCTCGGCCACGAAGGCGAGCCGGCTCGCGGCCTCCAGGTCCTCGGTGCGCCGGGTCAGCACCTCGTGCAGCCGGTGGACGCGGGTGCGCAGCAGCGGGTCGGCGAGGCTCGGTTGGTCGACCGCCGCGCCGACCAGCCCGGCGTCGAGCACCGTGCGGTCCAGGTACAGCACCCGCTTGCGGAAACCCTCCGGCCGCACCGTCCGCCCGTCGTGCGGGACACCAGGCGGCAGCAGGGTCACCGCCTCGCGCAACGCGCCGTGCTCGTGCCGGTCGAGGTCGTAGCGGACCAGGCCGTCGTCGACGATCAGCAGCGTCCACGCGTCATGGGTGTGCGAGGGGTAGGCGTGGTCGGCGAAGTGGGCGTGGAAGACCTCCTCGATGCCCGCGACCGAGGGGTGCCACGCGGTGATGTCCAGGCGGGTGCCCATGCAAGGAACGTACAAGACCGCGCCGGTGCCGTGCGGCGATGCTGACCTGATGCGATTCGAGACGAAGATCGCCGTCGTGATCCGGGACGACCTGGCCACCTGGCAGCGCCTGAATGTGTGCGCGTTCCTGGTGAGCGGGATCGCGGCGGCCGTTCCCGAGCTGATCGGCGAGCCCTACGAGGACGCCGACGGCACCAAGTACCTGTCGATGTTCGGCCAGCCGGTGCTGGTCTTCGAGGCGTCCGCCGAGGTGCTGACCGCGGCCCACGCGCGGGCCGACGCCCGGGGCCTACCGATGTCGATCTTCACGGCGGAGCTGTTCGGCACCGGCAACGACGAGGACAACCGGGCGGCCGTGCGCGCGGTGCCACGCACGGAGCTGGACCTGGTCGGCCTCGCCGTGCACGGCCCGCGCAACGCCGTGGACAAGATCGCCACGGGCGCGCGGATGCACCCTTAGCGCGTGGCGCCCAAGCAGACGTCGCGAGTCCTGGGGGTTGGACTCGCGGGTTCTAGGCGGTGGGGGCGTGGCGGCGGCGGGTCGGGCAGACTCGGCCGCGTGCATGTGTGTTTCGTCTGCTCAGGGAACATCTGCCGCTCCCCCATGGCCGCCGTGGTCTTCGGTGAGC
Organism: Actinophytocola sp.; assembly: GCF_009379765.1. Classification (GTDB taxonomy): domain Bacteria; phylum Actinomycetota; class Actinomycetes; order Mycobacteriales; family Pseudonocardiaceae; genus Actinophytocola. The sequence goes on from NZ_WHTD01000195.1 coordinate 7,585, forward strand.
GGCTGCGGCGGGCCGGGCTCGCCGACCGGGTGCGGGTGACCAGTGCCGGCATCGGGCCGTGGCACGTCGGTGAGCCTGCCGACACGCGGGCCGCACGGACGCTCGCCGAAGCCGGCTACCCCACCACGCACGTCGCCGCGCAGGTCGGGGCCGAGCACCTCGACGCGGACCTGCTGCTCGCCATGGACTCCGGGCACGAGGCGGCCCTGCGCGACCTCCTCGAACACCATGGCGACGACCCCGACCGGGTGCGGATGCTCCGCTCGTTCGACCCCGCCGCGCACCGCCTGGGCGGCGACCTCGACGTCCCCGACCCGTACTACGGCAACCGGGACGGCTTCGGCGACGTGCTCGCCATGATCGAGGCCGCCACGCCGGGCCTGCTCGACTGGGTCCGCGAACGCCTGTGAGCCTCGAGGCGCTGACCGGCTCGCCCGCGCGGAGCACTACCTCGCTCGGCGGCACCGTTACCCGCGTCGAGCTGGCCGACGGCCGGACGGTCGTGGCGAAGCGGCACGCCCACGCGACCGCGGTGCGTGCCGAGGTCGCCGGGCTGCGCTGGCTCGCCGAGCCCGACGCGGTGCCGCTGCCCGAGGTCCTGGGGCACGACGACGAGTGGCTCGTGCTGGAGCTCGTGGAGGCCGGTGCGCCGTCCCCGGCGGCGGCCGAGGCGTTCGGGCGGGGGCTCGCCCGGCTGCACGCCGCGGGCGCCCCGGCGTTCGGGGCGCCGCCGCCGGGCGGTCCGGTCGACGCGTGGATCGGGCTCGCGCCGATGCGCGACGACACCGGTCCCGCGTGGCCGCGGTGGTACGCCGAGCACCGGGTGCGGCCGTACCTGCGCGACGCCGTCGACCAGGGCACGCTGACAGGCGGCGACGCGCGGGCGGTCGAGACGGTGTGCGAGCGGATCGAGTCGCTGGCCGGGCCTGCCGAGCCGCCCGCGCGGCTGCACGGCGACCTGTGGAGCGGCAACGTCCGGTGGGCCGCCGACGGCCGCGCCTGGCTGATCGACCCCGCCGCGCACGGCGGGCACCGGGAGACCGACCTCGCGATGCTGCACCTGTTCGGCTGCGCGGGGCTCGACCGGATCGTCGCCGCCTACGCCGAGGCCGCGCCGCCGGCCGACGGCTGGCGCGCGCGGGTCGGGCTGCACCAGCTGTTCCCGCTGCTGGTCCACACCGTCCTGTTCGGGGGCGGCTACGCGGGCCAGGCCGCGGCGGCCGCCCGGGCGGCACTGCGCGGATGAGGCTGGCCTACCGTTGTGGGGTGCGGTTGCGGTTCCTGCTCCGGCCCGGGTGGCTGGCGTTGACGTTGGCGGTGCTGGCCTTCGCCGTCGCGTGCTTCGCGGTGCTCGCACCGTGGCAGTTCGGCCGGCACGCGGAGCGCAAGGCCACCAACGACGCCATCAGCCGCTCGTTCTCGGCGGACCCGGTGCCCGTCGAGCGGGTGCTGCCGTCCGGCGCGCGGCCCACCGCGGACACCGAATGGCGGACCGTCACGCTCACCGGTGCCTACCTCGCCGACGACGAGGTCGTGGCGCGGCTGCGGACGGTGCAGGGGCAGCCGGCGTTCGAGGTGCTCACGCCGTTCCGGCTCGAGGACGGTGCGGTGGTGCTGGTCGACCGCGGCTACCTGCGCCCGGAGGAGAGCGCCGTCCCCGACTACCCGGCGCCGCCCTCCGGCAGGCACGAGCTGACCGCCCGGATCCGGGCCGACGAACGCGACCCGCGGGCGCGGGCGGCGCTGCCCGGCGAGGACGGGCACCAGCAGGTGTACGCCGTCGACTCACGGGCCGTCGCGAAGGTGACGGGCCTCGCGATCCGGCCGGGCTACGTGCAGCTCACCGACGGAAGTCCTGGCGTGCTCGCGCCGCTGCCGCTGCCCGAGCTCGACGCCGGGCCGTTCCTGTCCTACGCGCTGCAGTGGATCACCTTCGGCACGATGGCGTTGCTGGCGTGGCTGTACTTCTCCTGGCGGGAGATCCGGCCGGGCGGGGCGCTGACCACACCGCGCCCCGCGGCCGAGCGACCGCGGCGGGTGTCGGTGGCGCGGCAGATCGCCGAGGAGGAGGCGCGGGAGCGCGCCGCTAGTCCGCCTCCCCGGGTTTAAAAGTGTTGGTTGCGATCCGGCGGTTGGTGCGGACCTCTGGTGGTTGGTGGTTGGGTGGCGTCACGGTCCCCTGAGGTTACGTTTGGGCGGTGCGTGGCTTTTGTGCCAACCCATGTCAACCTGTACGCGATGATCTATAGGACATCCGCTGGTGGCGGGAGCGGGAGACCGCGATCAGGGCCGCCAGCACCGCGGTCAGGCCGCCCACCACCCTCGACAGCTCGACCGCCCTCGTGACGTGGCCGGAGTCGGGCATCCGCCCCTCCCCCATCACCGGGCGCTCCTCCACGCCGTGCGGGTAGACGGTCCGGCCGCCCAGCCGGACCTCCAGCGCGCCGGCGAACGCGGCCTCGACCCGGCCGGCGTTCGGGCTCGGGTGCGCCGCCGCGTCGCGGTGCCAGGTCTGCCAGGCGCCGCGCCAGGAGCCGCCGACCACCGGGGCACCCACCACGGTGAGCACCGCCGCGAGCCGGGCCGGCAGCAGGTTCACGACGTCGTCGAGGCGGGCCGATGCCCAACCGAAGCGGCGGTAGCGCGGCGAGCGGTAGCCGACCATCGCGTCGAGGGTGTTCACCGCCCGGTAGCCGAGCAGGCCAGGCACTCCCGCGACCGCACCCCACACCAACGGGGCGACGACCGCGTCGGAGGTGTTCTCCGCCACCGACTCGACGGCCGCTCGCGCGAGTCCGTCGGCGTCGAGCTCCGCCGGGTCGCGGCCGCACAGGTGCGGCAGGCGCTCGCGGGCCGCGGGCAGCTCGCCGGCGTCGAGCTCGCGGCCGATCGCGGCACCCTGCACGGCAAGCGACCGGCCACCGAGTACGAGCCAGGTCGCGGCCGCGGTCGTGACCGTCTGGACCACCGGCCGGCCGCGGCCGGCGCGCTCCGCGAGCACCCCGAGGGCCACGGCGCCGCCACCGAGCACCGCGACGTGCACGACGCCGGGCAGCTTGTGGTCGCGGTAGAGCACCCGCTCGACGCGCTCGGCGACCTTGCCGAAGCCCGCGACCGGATGGCCCCGCCGCGGATCGCCGAACGTCCCGTCCGCGGCGACCCCGAGCAGCAGCCCGACCGCGCGCGCCACGCTCACCACGTCGCTCACCCCCACCGCCCGACCGGTTGCCGGGCCACGCGATCGACACGGTAGCGCCACCGCCGACATGCCCCGCACACAGGCGCCGCTCCCCACTCCCCGGGAGCCGCCGACCTCCGCGCCGGCCGACGACGGTTCAGGGCAACCGGTTGCCTCCGGCCCCCCGGTTTCCAGTGTACGGATCGGCACCGACGGTTTCGGACGCGCCATCCACAGGGCCGGGGACGGATTTCGGCTCTGTGGATGGAGATCCGCGGACTGTCGGTGGTCGCCGGTAGCATGGATTCCGGGGCCGGAGGCCCCCTCCACTCGGACACGCACGGTTCGTCACCCACCGGAGAGGCCGCCGGGCGTCGCGGCGGGACTCTGCCGGGCAGCGGCGGGCGCCGTGCGGTCACACCGACGCCGGACGCGGTGGCCCGCAGCTCGAGTGGTCGATCGTGAGGCTCGGCCGAGTCGCGGCGAGCTCGTCAGTCCGCGGCGGCCCAGCCCGCCAGCATCAGGCGGGCGATCGACGTCGGGCCGGGGAGCTTGAGGCCCGGGATGTCGCCGCCGGCGTCCAACGCGCCGCGCAGGTCGGTCCTGGAGACCCAGCGGGCCTCCTCGATCTCGCCGTCGGCCGGGCGCAGTTCCGCGCCTGCCTCGGTGACCGCGGTGAAGCCGACCATGATCGACCTCGGGAAGGGCCACGGCTGGCTGCCCAGATACCGAACGCCCGTCACCGAGATGCCGACCTCCTCGGCGATCTCGCGCGCGACGCAGGCCTCCAAGGACTCGCCGGCCTCCACGAAGCCGGCGAGGACCGAGTAGCGCTCCTTCGGCCAGATCGGCTGGCGGGCCAACAGGACGTTCGCGCCGTTGACGCCGGTGTCGTCGTGCACCAGGCAGATCACCGCGGGGTCGGTGCGCGGGTACTCCTCGCGCCCGCACCCGGTGCAGTGCGTGGCCCAACCCGCGTTGGTCCGCTCCGTGGGCGAGCCGCAGTTGGCGCAGAAGCCTGCCCGGAAGTGCCAGCTCGTGAGGCCGACCGCGGTCGTGTAGAGCCCCGCCGACGTGTCGTCGAGCAGCGCGCCCACCGTGCGCAGGTCGTGCCACTCCTCGCCGTCCTCGGACGCCGCGCCGGTCCACAGGCCCCACGCGCTGTCCGGGGACACCACGCCTTCACGCAACCGCGCGGCACGCCGCACCGCCCAGTAGCCGACCCCGTCGTGCTCGCCGAGCAGCAGCGCGTCCGGCGGCGCCTCGTCGGCGATCCGCACCGCCGGCCGGGTCGCGAGCGTGGTCGCGCCGGCGCCGACCGGCGTGCGGCCCTTCTCGTCCAGGAGGATGACCCGGCCGGTGGCCCACAGCTTGGCCAGCCTGGCCGGGTCGGTGCGCACCTGCTCGTAACGGTCCACTGTGGACCGCGAGAGCGTTGGTGGCCCGGCCAGCCGGAAGGGCGTGCCCTGCGACCCCGACCCGCTCGCGACCTCGCTCAAGACTCCCCCTCGCAGGCTCGGTCGAGCCGCTCGCGGTCGCCCTGTGACACTGACTCGCTCGCAAGCTCGCTCAAGACTCCCCTCACAGGCTCGGTCGAGCCGCTCGCGGTCACCCTGTGACATTGACTCGCTCGCAAGCTCGGTCATGCGGAGACGACGCCACCCAGCGACCGCAGCAGGCGCAGCTGCGCGGCGTCCCCGACGACCACGCCGGTGTACCGGGTCGGCGCGAAGAACTCCAGTGCCGCCTCGGCGATCTCGTCCGCGGTGACCGCGGCGAGCCGGCCTGGGTGCTCGACCAGCCACTCGACACCCAGCCCCATCGAGACCAGCGCGGCGAGCTGCGAGGCGAGCCCGGTCTGCGACGCGGTGGAGATGAGCAGCGACCCGATCGCGTACTGCCGCACGGTGTCCACCTCGGACTCCGTGGGTGGCACGACGCCGAGCCTGGCGAGCTCGTAACGCATCTCGAGCAGCGCGGGCGCGGTGACCTCGCTCGCGGTGTCGCTCTCGACGAGCAGCGTGGCGCCGCTCGGCGTGAACTCCACGGAGGACCGCGCGTGGTAGGTGTAGCCCTTGTCCTCGCGGATGTTCTCCACCAGGCGCGAGGAGAAGAAGCCGCCGAACGCCAGGTTGGCCAGCTGCAGCGCCGGGTACTTCGGGTCGGTGCGGGTGATCGCCTGGCCGGTGAGCCGCAGCTGCGACTGCACTGCCCCTGGCCGCGGCACGAACAGCAGGTCGCCGCCGGTGATCTCGGGCAGGTCGGGCAGCCGCACGGCCTCCCGGTCGTCGGTCCACGCCGAGAGCGCCCGGCCGATCCGGGTGACCGCGTCGTCCGGCGCGATGTCGCCGACCAGCACCAGCACCGAGCCGCGGGGCAGCACCCCGGCGGCGTGCAGCGCGCGCACCTCCTCGGCGGTGACCGTGGCGACGTCGGACGCCTCGGGCATCTCGCGGGTGTAGGGGTGGTCGCCGTAGCGGTGCCGCTGCAACGCCTCGCGGGCGATGACGCTGGGCTGCGACCGGGCCACGGCGATCCGCTCGACGAGCCGGGCGCGCTCGCGGCCCACCTCGTCGTCGCGGTGGACCGCGCCGGTGAGCGCGTCGGCCAGCACGTCGAGCAGGGTGTCGAAGCCGCTGGCCAGCGCGTTGCCGCTGATGCCGAGCCGCTCGGGGTCGACGCCGGCGTCGAGCTCGCCGCCGACGAGCGCGAGGTCGGTGTCGACGGCCACCCGGTCCCGCCGGTCGGTGCCGGTGAGGAGGGTGGCGGCGAGCACCTCGGCCCGGGCGGCGTGCAGAGGGTCGGTGCCGGCGAACGGGATCCGCAGCCGCAGCTCCACCATCGGCACGGTGGGCGCGTGCACCGCGACGACCCGCAACCCGTTGTCCAGCACGGTGTCCACCGAGGACAGACCGGTGGCCGCGCGCTGCTCGGCGAGGGGAGGCAGCGGCCGCGGGCCGAGCTCGGTGTGGCCGATCTCGGCGGCGGTGCGGTACCCCGCCCGCGAGGTCTCCGCGGCGGCGTCGATATCGGTCACTGGTCTCCTCCTGCGGGCGTCACGGTGAGGACCGCGCGCGAGTCGGGGCGCAACGCCTTGGCCGCGGCGGCGACGGCGTCGGGGGTGACCGCGGAGATGCGGTCGGGCAGCGAGTGGGCGAGGCCCGGGTCGCCGTAGAGCAGCTCGAGCGAGCCGAACGCGAGGGTGCGCGCGATGAGCCGGTCGTGCTCGCGGTGCAGGCCGGCCACCCAGCGCGCGGTGACCTTGGCGAGCTCCTGGTCACTCGGCGGCGCGCCGGCGAGCTTGTCGAGCTCCTCGTCGACCGCGGCGAGCACCCGGTCCTGGCCGACCTCGGGCGAGTGCATGGCGGTGACGATGAACGTGTCCGGGTCGCGCGCCTCGAACGGGCCGAAGAGCCCGCAGGCCGCGTCGATGTCGGTGACCAGCGGCTCGCGGTGGACCAGGCGCTGCTGGAGCCGGGACCCGTCGCCCTCGGCGAGTACCGCGGCGAGGACGAGGTTGGCGAGGTAGCCGTCGAGCTCGTTGACCGGGTCGGGCATCCGGTAGCCGACGGCGAGCGCGGGCAGCGGGGCGTGCGGGTCGGCGTGCTCGCCGCGCAGCTCCCCGGAGGGCGGCGGCTCGGCGAACGACGGCCGCTGCGGCGCGGGGCGGGCCGGGACGTCGCCGAAGTGCCTCTCGACGAGCTCCTCGGCGTCGTCGATGCTGATGTCACCCGCGACCGTGAGCACGGCGTTGGCCGGCGCGTAGTAGGTGTCGAAGAACTGCGCGCAGTCGTCCATGTCGGCCTGCTCGAGCTCGGTGAAGTCACCGTAGCCGTTGTGCGCGTTGGGGAAGGTCCGGTAGAGCACCGGCGGCAGCAGGATCCAGGGGAAGCCGCCGTAGGGCCGGTTCAGGACGTTGAGCCGGATCTCCTCCTTGACGACGTCGACCTGGTTGCGCAGGTTCTCGTCGGTGATCCTGGGCGCCCGCATCCGGTCGGCCTCGAGGAACAGCGCGCGCTCGAGGCCCG
>NZ_WHTD01000146.1 GCF_009379765.1 Actinophytocola sp.
CTGAACGTCACCATGCTGGGTGGCAACCAGTCAGTGGCACCTGAACTCACGACCGACAGCCACCACACGCACCCGACCAAGTGGATGAATCACTCACAACACGACTGACCTCGCAAAACGACTTTGCGCATCGCCCTGCACCGCCCTCGAGCACGTGCGCGAGGCGCGGCGGCTGCACCGCTCCTGGTACCGCCGACTGTTCGAGCACCACGAGTCCGACGAGGTGCCGACCGACGGTAATAGGGCGCCACTGGCTGCCTGAGGTGTGCGAGCATGCGTGCGTGGCGCGCCTCGGATCAGGTATCCCTCTGGTGGCACGCGACCGGGAGCTGGGTCGGTTGCGGGTCGCCTTCGACCAGGCCGCCGCAGGCTCCGCGGCGGCCGTGCTCATCTCCGGGGACGCCGGGGTGGGCAAGACCCGGCTGACCGACGAGCTGGCGTCCATCGCCCGCGACAAGGACGCCGTGGTGCTCACCGGGCGCTGCCTGGACGACGGCGAGACCGGGCTGCCCTACCTCCCGTTCGTCGAGGCGATGGGTCAGGTCCCCGACCGTGCGCAGGCGGTGCTCGCACACCCGGCGCTGGTCCGGCTCTTCCCCGACGCGATCCTGCCCACCGGCGAGCGGCCGGGTGGTGGCGGCATGGTCGGCGTCGGCGCGGTCGTCGCCGGTGCGGGCGCCCGCACGGGCAACCGCAGCGAGCAGGACGTCGGCCAGCTGCAGCTCTTCGACGCCGTGCACGCGCTTCTCACCGACCTCGCCGCGGCCTCGGCCGTCCTGCTCGTGCTGGAGGACCTGCACTGGGCGGACGGCTCGACCCGGCGGCTGCTCGCGTTCCTCGTCTCCCGGCTGCGCGAGCAGCGGCTGCTGATCGTCGGCACGTACCGCGGCGACGACCTGCACCGCCGGCACCCCTGCGGCCGTTGCTGGCCGAGCTCGTCCGGCTGCCGGCCACCGAGCGGCTCGATCTCAGCCCGTTCGACGAGACCGACTCCCGCGCGTTCGTCACCGCGCTCGCCGAGGAGCTGCTGCCGGAGGAAACCGTCCGAGAGGTGGCCGGCCGCTCGGAGGGCAACGCGTTCTTCGCCGAGGAGCTGCTCGCCGCCTACAGCGAGGGCGGTACCGGTGGCCTGCCGTGGACGCTCGTCGACGTGCTGCTGGCCAAGGTGGAGCGGCTCTCCGACGGCGCACAGCGGGTGATCCGGGTGGCGTCGGTCGCCGGCCGGCGAGCCCCGCACGTCATGCTGCACGAGGCCGCGGGCCTGTCCGAGGCCGAGCTCGAGGAGGCGCTGCGCGAGGCCGTGCAGCACCACGTGCTCGTCGCCGCTCAGGACCAGGGCGTCGAGGTCTACGCGTTCCGGCACGCGCTGCTGCGTGAGGCCGCCTACGGCGACCTGCTGCCCGGCGAGCGGGTCCGGCTGCACGCCGCCTATGCCAAGCACCTCGCCGGGGAGCGCGGGCACCGGGGCATCGCGGCCGCGCTCGCCCACCACAGCATGGAGAGCCACCAGCTGCCGCAGGCCCTCGCCGCGTCGATCGAGGCGGCGCAGGAGGCCAAGCGGTCGGGTGCGCCCATCGAGTCGCTGCACCACCTGGAGCGCGCTCTCAAGCTGTGGGACGCGGTCGCGCCCGCGGACCGGCCGGCCGACGCCGACGAGGCCACGTTGCTGCGCAAGGCGTCGCACGTGGCCGGCAGCGCCGGCGAGCCGGAGCGGGCGGTCGCGTTCGCCCGGCAGGCGGTCAAGCTCACCGACGCCTGCGACGACCCGGAGGTCGCCGCGATGACCCGCAGGCGGCTCGCTTCGGCGCTGTTCGTCGTGGAGGGCAGGGAGGACGAGGCGCGGCAGGTGATCGTGCGTGCCTGGGAGCTCGTCGCGGACCTGCCGGCCAGCTGCGAGAAGGCGTGGGTGCTGGCGGTGTACGCGTCGATCCTGCGCGGCATGCGGGAACCCGCCGAGGCCCGCACGTTCGCCGAGCTCGCGGTGCGCGACTCGCGCGCGGCCGGCGAGCCGGGCGTGGAGGCCGACGCGCTGATCACGCTGGGCGCGCTGGACGAGGCGGAGGGCCGGGTCGAGCAGAGCCGGGAGCGACTGCTGGAGGCCCGGCGGCTCGCGGCCGCCGACGACTCGCCGACCGTGGAGCTGCGCGCGTGGCACTACCTCGGCATGAACTACTACGAGCAGGGCGACCTCGACGAGTCCGTGCGGATCATCGACGGCGGCGTCGAGCGGGCCAAGAGCACCGGGCTCACCTGGGGGACCTACGGGTTCGAGCTGCGCGCGATGAAGGTGACCACCCGGTACGCGCGCGGCGACTGGGACGAGAGCGAGGCGGCCGCGGAGCCGCCGGGGCGCCGGGTGTCCAGCACGGTCTCGGCGCGGCTCGCGGCGGTCGGCAGCCAGGTGATGGTCAGCCGCGGCCGGCTCGCCGAGGCGGCGCGGCTCGCGGAGGACCTCAAGTCGGAGTGGCACCGCGACTTCCAGATCGGCGCGGCCATGGGCCCGGCCGCCGCGGAGCTCGCGTTCTGGCAGGGCCGGCACGAGGACGGCGTGGCCCAGGTGCGGGAGGCGCTGGACTGGGCCGAGCGGGTCGGCGGCGAGTGGATGCTGGTGGGCATCCGGCTCGGCGCGATCGGGGTGGCGCTGTGCGCGGAGCTGGCGGAGCGGGCCACCCGCAGGCGCGAGGACGGCGAGCACCGGTCGGCGGTCGAGGAGGGGGAGCGGCTGTTCGAGCACGCGCGGAACACCGCCAGCTACGGCCGGCCGCGCACCGGCACCCTCGGTCCCGAGGGGAAGGCGTGGCTCGCGCGGGCCGAGGCCGAGCTGTCCCGGCTGCGCGGGTCGAGCTCGCCGGAGCTGTGGCGCGCGGCGGCCGACGCGTTCGGCTACGGCGCGGTGTACGAGCAGGCGGTGTGCCGCTGGCGGCTGGGCGAGGCGTTGCTGAGGGCCGACCGGAAGGACGAGGCCGCGGCCGAGCTGCGGGCGGCCGGCGAGGTCGCCGAGCGGCTCGGCGCCCGGCCGCTGCACGACGCGATCCGCCGGCTGGCCCGGAGGGCCCGGATGTCCATCGGCGACGGCCCCGCGCCGCGCGAGGCCCTCGACCCGTTCACCCCGCGCGAGCGGTCGGTGCTGGGGCTCGTGGCGCTCGGCCGGACGAACCGGCAGGTGGGCGAGGAGCTCTACATCAGCGAGAAGACGGTGAGCGTGCACCTGTCCCGGATCATGGCGAAGCTGGGCGCCACCCGCCGGGCCGAAGCCGTGGCGATCGCCTACGACAAGGGCTTGCTGGAGGCGCCCACGCCGTAGGCCGAATGTCGTACCCCACCTCTAGGCTTTTTTCCGTGAGTGAGGAACATCCCTGCCACTGCTGGCTGTGTGTCGAGCCCGACGGGCTGGACGCACGGGAGAAGAACATGGTGTGGCAGGTCCAGGAGCACGGCTGGAGCGTCGTCGCCGTCGCCGACGAGCACGAGCTGCCCGGCTGGGCGTACTCGGTGGGCATGTGGCACACGATGCGCAGTCCCGAGGTGTGCATGTTCGGCCTGCGCGGGCGCGACATGCACACCTGGATCAACGCGGTCGGCCAGCAGGTGCGGGCCGGCCAGCCGCTGCGGGTCGACGAGGAGCGGCTCGGTGTGCTGGACGGGTTCCCGGTGATGGTCCGGCCCGTGCACGAGTCCTGGTACGTCGACCTGTTCGGCTACGCGCTGGACTTCTACCGCGAGCCGCCGCTGCCGGTGCTGCAGCTGATCTGGCCGGACCGGCACGGGGTGTTCCCGTGGCAGCCGGGTGCGGGGGACCGGTGCCGCGCCCACCAGCCGCTGCTGTGGCTGCCGAAGGCCGACCACCCGCCGAGCCTGTGGACCCGGCTGGCCGAGCTGTCCACGTCGCCGTTCCCGGACGCGGGGATCAACGAGCTGGTGGTCGGCTCGAAGCGGGTGATCAGCGGCGAGGCGCCGATCGTCGGGATCGTGCACACCCACGACGGCCGGTGGGAGTTCCTCGACGCCGCCCCGGTGCACGGCGAGGACGACCTGGGCATGGTGCACCTGCGCCACCTCGTGTCGGACCACCCGCACATCGGCGACTTCGCCGACCTGCCCCGCGGCCACGCCGCCTGGCAGGAGGAGGACGGCAACTGGTCCCGCGCCCCGTTCACGCCAGACCCCAGATCCTGACACCGCCCCAAGTTCTGCCCGAACGGTCATCGGTGCGGGGATCACCGAGGACATAGCGTTTCCGGCATGGCGAGTGAACCGGAGCTGCGCACCGGCGGCAGCGGTGAGTGGGTGCTGTACCTGCGGCAGTCGCTCAACCACCACTACCGGCAGTCCGTCATCGCGGAGAGCGGCGAGTTCGACGCCGCCCTCGAGTCCGTCGTGCGGCACTTCCAGCACCAGCAGGGCCTCCCGGCCGACGGCGTGGTCGACGCCGCCACCTGGGCCGTCCTCACCGGCACCCCCGCGGTGCGGTACCGCTGGCCGGACGTCCCCGTCGCGAGCGCCGCCGCCGATCTCGGCGGCGTTCTCGTCGAGCTGGCCGTCACGCTCACCGGGGAGTCCACTGTGGCCTTTCAGCGCGCGGCCGACCGGGACGGGCTCGGCCTCGCCGCGGGCGCCGCGCTCGACGCGCTCACCACGGGCCTGTCGGTCGGTGACCTCGGCTCGGCCGGCCCCGGCATCACCGCCGCCGTGGGCGCCGAGTTCCGCCAGGCCTCGGCGAGCCCGCTCGCCCCGAACCACACCGAGTTCGCCGGCAGCGTGCACCTCGACTACGACGTCGCCACCGGCCACGGGCTCGCCAAGGTCACCGGCCAGATCGGCTACGCGCTCGAGGTGACCGTCAGCCCACACATCCCGGGCGTTCTCGCCGAGGCCGGCGTCGTCGCGCTCGTCGCCGCGTTCGCGATCGCCGTCGCGCCGGACACCGGCGGGGCGAGCTCGCTCCCGCTCGGCGCGTAGGAGCGGGCCATGGACCGGATGTTCCGCTACGCGCTGCCGGACACCCCGGTCGCGGGTGCGGCCGTGGACATCGGCCACCTCGGCATCCGCATCGACCTCGTGCTCACCGGCGACCTCGACGTCGTCGGCCGGGTCACCGGGTCCACAGTGGACTCTGCGGCGGCGACCGGGGACGCGGTGCGGGCGTGCGCGCTGACGGCGTTGCGCGGCATGGCGAGCGGCGTGATGGTGCGTGGCCTCGGCTCGGCGGCACCCGCGCTCACGTCCACCGCGGGGCATGTGTTCACCCAGCAGCGGCACGACTTCCCGGCCACGGGCGGGGTCGCGTTCGCCGGCCGGTGCGCGATCGACTTCGGCGAGCACTGCGACCTGGCCGAGGTGTCCGTGCGCGGCACCGCCGGCTACTCGCTCGAGGTGACCACCAATGGCCGCGCGGGCTCGGCCTCGGGGTTCGTCCAGCACGACGGCGAGCTGGCCTCGATCGGCATGGTCGTGCTCGTCGCGGTGCCGATCGCGCCGGCCCGGCTGGTCGCCGGCGAGGGCGGCTGACCAACCGGACCGGCAGCGGAGTGTCCTGAGTCGGAGATTCGACACCACCTCCGGCGCCCGCGCGGCGCCTGGCGGCGTTGGCGGAAAGCCCGAGTACAACCCGGTACGAGGACTTCCCGCCGCCTTGCCAGCCACCACGCGGATCACCGGATCTGGCGCCGACCCGCCAACTCCATACCGTCTAGCTCAGCCGGCGACGAGGACCTCGTACTCGGACTGGTCGCCGATCCCGAACGCGCTCATGAACTCCTCGAACTTCGTCCACTGCTCGTTGCGTGCGGTGGGGTCGTTCACGTGGATCTGGACTTCCTCGTCCTGCTTGCGGATCCCCGAGATCACGACGACGTAGTGATCGTCCGCCTGGGACGGGAACCACGCGGGGCCGTGCGTCTTGAGCACCGTCGACCAGCTCGGCGCGTCGTCGAGGTTGCAGTTGATCGGGGTGAGGCCGAGCGTGGTCGCGTACTCCTTGGCCTGGTGGGCGGCCACTCCGGACTCGGGAGCGTGGACCTGCGTGACGAGGCCGTTGACCTCGTGGTTGCCGCCTTTGGCGTTGAGCACCATGGCGAACGAGGCCGCCCAGGACAGGCTCTGGTCGGTGGCCTCGACGAGCGTCACCTGCTTGTCGACGTTCTCCAGCTGCTTCTCCTCGTGCCCGAGCAGCTTCCAGATCTCCGCGTCCACCACCGGTTCGCCGCTGTACTGGTGCAGCTCCCGGAAGTGTGCGACGGCGTTGTCGGTCGTGGGACCGTACATGCCGTCCTCGGTGACGACCTGGGTCTTGTAGAAGTAGTTCAGCAGCTGCTGCAGGTACATGACCCAGCCGGTGTTGGTGTTGTTCTCGGTCTTCGAGATGGTGGGTGCCTTCTTGGCCGGCTCCGCCATGGGTGATCTCCTCCAGTGCGTGGCTCACCCGCCGATGAGCACCGTGCTCACCGCGACGATCGAGCCGGTCGGCGCGGGGGCGGGGTCGTTGCAGGTGTTGACCGTGTCGCCGGCGCGTGCGGCCGGCTTGTTGTTGATCAGCACGGTGGCGCTGCCCTTCATCACGATCCCGGTGTTGGTGGGCGGCACCTGGAACGGGCCGCCCTGCGGGATGTGCGGCGGCACGTTCGTCGCGGTGCTGCCCACGGTCGCCGCGGGCATGCCGCCGATCAGGACGTTCGGGCTGCACCCACCGGTGATCGTGCCGGCGAACGGGTGCGGCAGCGGCGTGGGCACCGGACCGCCGGGGGAGGGGATCATGACGATGTGGATGTCGGTGCCGACGACCTTGTCGCCCTGCTTGGCCGCGGGGCTCATGGCGTACGCACCCACCGCTTGGGCTGGTCCGGAGTCAGCGGGCCGCGCGGCTTGGCCGCCTTCTGACCGGACTCCAGGCGGATCTTCTCGGCCGGCTTCGCGAGGTCGGTGTCCGGCTCTGGCACGAACGGCGCGCTCACCGTGATCGCGAACGCCGCCCGGGCCGGCATGCCGAGGCTGCTCCACAGCGCGCCGGGGTCGGACTCCGCGACCCGGATGGACACCGGCCGGCCGAGGCCCGCCAGCGCGTCCGGCATGCAGTCGGCCGGCAGCTCGTCGGTGAAGATCATCGTGCGCAGCGCGACGCCGAGCAGCAGGTGCTCCTCGTTGATCTTGGGTGCGCGCGCGGTGACCAGGTAGGACAGCGCGAAGCGGCGGACCGGGTCGCGCCGGGCGACCACCGCACCGCGGCCGTCGCGCGTCTCGTCCCAGCCGGACTCGCGGCCGCTCGGGTCGTCGCGCAGCCCGTAGAGGAACAGGTCGATCGCGTTGGACGGGCGCTCGGTCTCCCAGGTCGGCTTCGGCGGGTCGAGCCGAACCATCGTGCCGGCCGGCAGGGACCGGCCGAGCAGCACGCACAGCGCCTCGTCGACATCGGTGATCACCAGGCCAGTGTCGGCGCGTGCGGATGGCGATCCCACGGGCGGCCGCCCGTCCTTTCAGCGCGCATCGCTTGCCCGAAGGGGCAGCTGCCTGATGGGGCATGCGAATACGCCCCTTGGTCACGGTCGTTCGCGATGGCCCGCCGCCGGCGTGAGCCGGATCGTAGACGTTCCGGACAAGTTCGAGACAGGGAGAGCATCATGACTGCAGCCGCAGGCGCGGCGGCGGCGGAGGGCGCGGCGGCCGGTGCGGCCGGCGGCGTGGCGGGTTCCATCGTCGACGGAGTCGTCGATCTGGGGAAGGACGCCGCCCGGTATGTCGCAGACCATGCCACCGATCCGTGCACCAGCCACATCAGGATCGCCAACCAGACGGCGGACGTCATGCGTCTGGTCGACGGCAGCGAGCACAACGACTACGGAAACTTCCTGGACACCCCAACCCGGGAGATCGCGCCGGGCGGCTCGGCGGAGTTCCGCCACGGCAGCACGACCGCGATCGGCGTCGCGGCGGCCGGCTCCCAGGGCGGGGTCTCCTACCAGGCGGGCGGCGAGACCTGGGTGCTCGGGTGGGACCACTCGAAGTGGACGACGGACCCGGCGACCTGCACCGCGCAGGTGAGTGGCAGCAAGTACCGCTCGCACAAGCAGGCCGCCGGCACCGGACCGGAGGCGAACTTCACCTTCACCCTGGAGCAGGTCGCCGCGCCCACACCGTCCCATGTGGACCCCGAGCACCCCGAGCCGGACCCCGTGACACCCGTCACGCCGGTGACGCCGCCGTCCGGCGGGCACGGGCAGGGACATGGGCAGGGGCACGGGCACAGCGCCGTGTACCTGCGCCGAGGCAGCCACGGCCAGGAGGTCGCGCGCTGGCAGACCCAGCTGAACCAGACCATGAACGCCGGCCTCACCGTCGACGGGAACTTCGGCGGCGCCACGCACGACGCCACGATCCAGTTCCAGCAGCAGCACGGGCTGCAGGTGGACGGGCTGGTCGGGCCGGAGACCGAGGCGAAGATGCAGAGCTTGTTCGCCCCGGCCGAAGAGAAGCACGGCATGGGCGTGGACATCCCGCCGGACCACGGCGGCAACGGCGACCAGGGCGGCCACGGCGAGCAGGGCCAGCAAGGCGGGCCCGAGGGGCCGTACCACCCGTCGACCCACGGCGAGTACCACCCGGACAGCCACGGTGCGTTCCACCCGCAGACCCACGGCCAGTTCCACCCCGAGACCCACGGCGGCTACGACCCGGGCACGCACGGCGCGTACCACCCGGAGGTCCACGGGCAGTACCACCCGGAGATGCACGGCGGTTACCACCCGGAGCACCACGGCTCGTTCCATCCGGAGCTGCACGGCCAGTTCCACCCGGGCTGGCACGGCGACTTCCATCCCGAGTCGCACGGCCAGTACCACCCGCAGCTGCACGGCGAGTACCACCACGAGCTGCACGGGCAGTTCCACCCGCAGCTGCACGGGGACTTCCATCCGGAGGTCCACGGGCAGTACCACGCCGAGCAGCACGGCCAGTTCCATGTCGAGCTGCACGGGCAGTTCCACCCGCAGCTGCACGGGGACTTCCACCCGGAGCTCCACGGGCAGTACCACCCGGACCTGCACGGGCCCTACCACCCGGAGATCCACGGCGAGTTCGACCCGCAGCTCCACGGCGAGTTCCGGGTCGAGATCCACGGCCAGTTCGACGAGTCCCTGCACGGCACCTACCGCGAGGACCGGCACGGCCCGCACGACCCGGCCGTCCACGGCGAACACACGGCGCCGAACTGACCGACCCGGCCCGGCGCTCGACAGGCGCCGGGCCACCGGGCCGCCCGAAGGGGCGGTCCCCCATGCCCGATGCCCCGCCCGGCGAACGACTGCGGTACCGGGGCGGCAGCACACAGGATCAGTCGTAGCCCGGTAGGCCGAGACGGCCGGCCGGCACGCTCACCACGCAACGAGGGAGACACCCGAGATGGCCAGCAGCTACCTCGCGCCCGGTGTGTACATGGAGGAAGTTTCCTCGGGTTCGCGGCCGATCGAGGCCGTCGGGACCGCGGTCGCGGCCTTCGTGGGATTCGCCGAGCGCGGCCCCCTGCACGAGCCCGTGCTCGTCACCAACTGGACGCAGTTCAAGCAGCGCTTCGGTGACTTCGTCGAGGGCTACTACCTCGCGCACGCCGTGTACGGCTACTTCCAGAACGGCGGCGGCACCGCGTACGTCGTCCGCGTCGGCGGCGGCAGCGACAACGGGTCGGGCAACGGCCACGTCGCGCTTCCCGCGGCGGAGCTCCCGGCCGCGGCCGGCGACGGCAAACCGGCGCTGACGATCTCCGCGCGGGCCACCGGCGCGGGCGACATCACCGTCGAGGTCACGCCGGCCAGCGAGGCGTCCGACGACACCTTCAAGCTCGTGGTCAAGCAGGGCGGCCAGCCGGTGGAGACGTTCGACAACGTCACCACCAAGCGCGGCCCCAACAACGTGGCCACCGTGGTCCGCCAGCAGTCGAAGCTGATCGTCGTCGAGGAGACCAAGGGCAAGGCGCTCTCGGTGCCCAAGGCGGGCGAGATCGCGCTCGGCACCCCGGCCCCGTCGCCGGCCCGGGTCGGCGCGAACGACTACGTCGGCAACTCCTCGGACCGCACCGGGTTCGGCGGCCTGGAGGCCGTCGACGAGGTCACCATGCTCTGCGTGCCGGACCTGATGGCCGCATACCAGCGCGGCGCACTGTCCATCGAGGACGTCAAGGCCGTGCAGCTGGCGATGATCGCGCACTGCGAGCTCATGGCCGACCGGGTCGCCATCCTGGACACCCCGCCCGGGCTGAAGGCCCAGGAGGTCAAGGACTGGCGGATGGACGTCACCGGCTACGACTCCAAGTACGCCGCGATGTACTGGCCGTGGATCAAGGTCGCCGACCCGGTGGCCGGCAAGCAGGTCTTCGTGCCGCCCTCGGGTGCGATGGCCGGCATCTGGGCGCGCAACGACGCGAGCCGGGGCGTGCACAAGGCGCCGGCCAACGAGGTCGTGCGCGGCGCGGTCACCCTGGAGATCAACATCACCAAGGGCGAGCACGACGTGCTGAACCCGATCGGCGTGAACTGCATCCGCAGCTTCCGCGGCCAGGGCATCCGGGTCTGGGGCGCGCGCACGCTGTCCAGCGACCCGGAGTGGCGCTACCTCAACGTCCGCCGGCTGTTCAACTACGTCGAGAAGTCGATCCTGCAGGGCACCAACTGGGTGGTGTTCGAGCCGAACGACCCGAAGCTGTGGGACTCGGTCAAGCGCACCGCGACCATGTTCCTGCGCCGCGTCTGGCGCGACGGCGCGCTGTTCGGCCGCGCGCCCGCGCAGGCCTTCTTCGTCAAGTGCGACGAGGAGAACAACCCGCCGGAGAACCGCGACGCGGGGATCCTCACGGTGGAGATCGGCATCGCCCCGGTCAAGCCGGCCGAGTTCGTCGTGTTCCGCATCTCGCAGTTCGCCGAGGGTGCGGGCCTCGAGGAATGACGACCCACCAACCTCCCGCATCGCACCCTAAGGAGTCCTCGCCATGGCCGGACTAGGCCCCAACCAGCCCAACGACGCGATCACCGCGGCCCGGTTCTCGATCACCATCGACGGCTACGAGATCGCCTCGTTCTCCGAGCTGCAGGGCATCACCACCGAGGTGAAGCCGGTGGAGCTGATCGAGTCCACCGACAAGGAGATCATCCTCAAGAAGCTGCCCGGCAAGACCGAGCCGGCCACGCTGGTCCTCAAGCGCGGCAAGAACTCCAGCATGGAGCTGTGGGCGTGGCACGAGGCCGTGCTCATGGGTGACATCGTCGCGGCCCGCAAGTCGTGCTCGCTGGTCATGTACGACACCGCCGGCACGCCGGTCGCGCGCTACCACCTGGAGCACGCGTGGCCGTCGAAGCTCGAGATCGGCGCGCTGAAGGCCGGCGCGAGCGAGGTGCTGATGGAGACGGTCACGATCGTGGCCGAGCGCATCCAGCGCGTGTCGGCGTGACGGTGGCGGCCGCGCAGGAGACCGGGCTGCGCACCGAGTACCCGTTCACGTTGCCCCGCGGCTACGTCGACGAGCACGGCCGGGTGCACCGCGAGGGCGTCATGCGCCTGGCCACCGCGCGGGACGAGATCACCACGCAGGCCGACCAGCGGGCCAAGCAGAACCCGGCCTACCTCACGGTCCTGCTGCTGGAGCGCACGGTCACGGCGCTGGGCGAGCTGCCGGCGGTGGACGCGTTCGTCGTGGAGAACCTCTTCGCGTCGGACCTCGCGTTCCTGCAGGACCTGTACCGGCGCATCAACGCCGACGGGCACACCGAGGTCGCGGTCAGCTGCCCGCACTGCGGCGGCGACTTCGCGGTGGATGTCGCCGGTGATGCGCCGGGGGGATCGTGACGTACGCGGCCGACCGGGCCTGGGAGGAAGTCGCGTACGTCGCCTACTACCTGCACTGGCCGCTCGACGCGATCCTCGACCTCGAGCATCCGGTGCGGGAACGAGTGATCTCGGAGATCGGGAAGATCCATACGCGGTTCGGCGCGGAGGACTGACCGGATCTCCCGGTGGAGAAGGGGAACGAGATGCGCTGGCCGTTCCGGCGGAAGGAAGACCGCTCGGAGTCCACTGTGGACTCCGCGGTCGCCGCGCCGCCCGCCGCCGTGCGGCGGTCGGGCCGGCAGTGGACCTCGCTGCCCCCGCTGCCGGTCACCGTTGCACCGACCGCGCCGCTGGTGACCGGCCCCGCGCCGGTGCTCGCGCCGCTGCCGGGAAACCGGCTCGTGTTCGGCCCGCCCGTCCCGGCGCGACCCGGCCGGGTCGAGGGCCTGGCCACGCCCGTGCCGCCGGAGCCCGTCGCGCCGGTGGTCGCCACCCCGCTGCCGCCCACGCCGGAACCGGCCCCGCCGGCACTGACGCACCGGCCGGTCCGCGCGGTGCCGACCGCGCAGGCGGCACCGCTGACCGAGGCGGCGCCGCAGTACGTCGGTGAGCCGCGCGAGCCGGCCACCCCGCACCGCGCCCCCGGCTGGCTGCGCTACGCCCCGACCTGGCTGACCCAGGGCGAGCCCGACCCGCTCGGCCTGCCGGTGAGCCGGCCCGTGCCCGAGCGGCCGGAGCCGAAGCCCGCGCCGCGACCGGTGTTCCCGCCGACCCGGCTGTCCGAGGGCCCGCCCGCCGAGCCGGAGTCCGGTGCGAAGCCAGCGTCCGCCGTGGAGCCTTTGGCGCGGGTGACGCCCGCGCTGCCGATCGAGCGGCCGAAGCGGCGGGCGAGCCTTGGTCAGTCCCGCAAGCTCGGGCTGGGCGCGCCGATCAGAACGGCGCCGGAGCAGGACCTGGTGCTGCCCCCGGAACCACCCCGGCTCGAGGCGGCGACTCCGGCACCGACCCCGGCGCCGCCGGTCGAACGGGCCCCGACCGTCGAGCAGCCGGCCGAGGAGGAGGCGGGCGAGGAGCCGCCGCTGCCGCAGCCACCTCCTCAGCCACCGCCACCGCTGTCGCACAAGCGGTCCAGCCCACCTCCGCCGCCGGTCCGGCCGGCGGCGGCCGTCGCACCGGCTCCGAGCACGGTTCCGCTGGTGTACAAGGGCGCCGAGGGCCGCCACGAGCGGCCCGTGCCCCGGCTGCGGGGCACGACGCAGGTGCCGGCCGGGCTCGCCGACGCGATCCGCGGCCGCACCGGCATCGACGTGTCCGACGTGCCGGTGCACCGCACCCCCGGGGCGTCCGCCGAGGCGCGGTCGCTCGGCGCCCGCGCGTTCACCCGCGGTGCCGAGGTGTTCCTGCCCGAGGAGGCGGGCTCGCTCGACGCGCCCAAGGCCCGCGGCCTGCTCGCCCACGAGCTCGTGCACGTGGTGCAGCAGCGAACGCTCGGCTCGTCGCTGCCCGCGCCGTCCACACCGGACGGTGCGGCGCTGGAGGCGGCGGCGGTCGCGGCCGAGCACGAGCACGGCGGCGGTCCCGCCCCACTCCTGCACCCGTCGCTCACCCAGGTGATCGGCCAGGCGGCGCGCGCGGCGGGCGTCCAGCTCGCCCCGCTGGTCGCGGAGCCGGCGATCAGCTCGGTGACCCCGGTGGAGGTCACGTCGGCGATGCCGCCGGCCACGCCGGCGGCCCCTGCGCTGAGCGAGCCGGTCCGCGCGGACATCGGCGCGATCTCCGAAGCGAGCGCCACCCGGGTGATCGAGGAGTGGACCAACCCGCTCGCCGGCGGAACCGGGTTCTCGACCGGCGGCGCGGCGCCGCTGCCGGGATCACCGGCCGCCGAGCCCACCCCGGTCCCCACCGCCGGGTCCGGGTCCGGGAGCGCGGCCGAGGCCGAGATGGCCAACCAGGTCCTCCAGGTGATCAACCTGGACCGCGCGGGCGCCGGCGAGCAGCCGCTCACCACCCTCGACGAGGCCACGACGGCGCAGATCCGGCGGACGGTCGCCGAGCAGATGGCCGCACGGACGGCCCTGTCCACCAACCGTTCGATGATGATGGCCGCCGCGCTCGCCACGTCGAGCGAGCCGGCGATCACCGGCCCCGCGCCCGGCACGCCGGAAACCCCGGCTCCGCAAGCACAACCGGTGCCCGAACTGCTGCCGGTCCCCACCCCGGCGCCCGCCCCGGCCCCGGTGCGCGAAGAGGACTCCGCCCTCCGGGACGGGCAGATCGACCTGGAGAAGATCGACCTCGACGACCTGTCCACCCGGCTCTACGACCGGCTGCGCAGCCGGCTGCGGCTGGAGCTGCTGATCGACCGCGAGCGGGCCGGCCTGCTCACCGATTTCCGTTAGGAGCAAAGCAATGGCGGGACTCAACGACCAGTCGAAGATCGGTCTCGGCAACCGGTTCAAGGTGAAGGTCACCCCTGGTGGCTGGGACCTCGGCAGCTGGGCCAAGGCCGACGGCCTCGACGTCAGCTGGGAGGTGCCCGAGTACCGCTCCGGCGAGTCGTGGAACCAGCGGTTCTTCGCCCCGGCCAACACCAAGTACACCGCGGTGAAGCTCACCAGGGCCGCGGCCGCGGGCGACACGGAGACGGTCAAGAAGTGGTTGGAGAAGAACTCCACGACGCACGACCTGGGCGCCGAGGTGCAGATCGCGCTGTGCGACTCGGTCGGGGACAAGGTCATGGCCTGGGACCTCAAGAACGTGGTGGTCAAGAAATGGTCGGTCACCTCGATGGACGCCGGCTCCAGCACGGTCGCCGTCGAGACGTTGGAGCTGGAGCACGAAGGCTTCCTCAACGACGAGTGGTCGCTGAAGACCTGACCGTCCGGCCTCGACTGTCGAGAAAGGACCGATCGTGATCAACGTGAGCGCGATGCTCGGCCTGCAGACCCGCTTCAAGGTCGTCGTCGACGGCGTCGACCTCGGCGGCTGGTCGAAGTGCACGGGGCTCGCCGTCGAGTTCAAGGCGAAGATGATCGTCGAGGGCGGCAACTACGAGTACCAGCCGATCCTGCCCGACATCATCGACTACAAGCCGATCGTCCTCGAGCGCGCGATGAACGCGCAGGACTCCGACCACCTGCAGAACTGGTTGCGCGGCAAGGTGTCCAGCTACATGAAGCAGGACTTCCGGGGCGGCGGCAGCGGGACCGCGCAGATCACCCTGTGCGACTCGCACGGCAACAAGGTCTCGTCCTGGTCGTTGCGCGGTGTGTACCCGGCCGGCTGGGACGGGCCGGAGCTGTCCGCGTCGACGTTCGGCATCGCGGTCGAGAAGCTGAAGCTCGTGCACGAGGGCTTCCTGTGAGGAGAGGGCCATGACCATCCCGGGGATTCCAGCGGCGTCAGCCGGCGCCGTGGTCGACGCCGCCATCGGTGTCGGGATCGGCGTTGCGGCCGTGATGGGTGCGCGGGTGCCCGCGTCGCTGCGCTGCACCACACTGCCCAGCATCGGGTTCGTACCGTTCGACTTCAACCCGGAGAAGGTCACCATGACCCGCGGGTCGAACGTCGGCAACATGCCCAAGCCGAACCCGCCGTCCGCGAGCAGCCTCACGCCCAGCACCAACGGCGGCGCGCACGTGCCGACGAAGGCGCTCACCGGATCGAAGATCAAGCTGAGCAAGCTCACCTTCGCCGGGCCGATGACCAAGTTCTTCTGCGACCAGCTGCTCGCCTGGATGATCCCGTCGGCCAGCTTCGGCGCGATGCTCGGCCTCGGCGGGTTCGCCAGCCAGCCGGCCAAGCTGACCTTCCAGTGGGGCCCGCCGATGGTCGGCTTCATGTACGAGTGCAAGATCACCTCCTGCGCGGTGAGCTACGTCCGGTTCAGCGCCATCGGCATCCCGCTGCGCGCCGAGGTCGACCTTGACCTGCTGGAGATCCCGTCCGCGTGGGGCAGCCTGCCGACCAACCCGACCTCCGGCGGCCTGCCCGGCAGGCGCAGCCACGTCGTCGCGCACGGCGAGACGCTGCAGTCGATCGCGACCGAGAAGTACGGCACGCCCGCGCTGTGGCGCAAGATCGCCGAGGTCAACAACATCCACGACCCGGCCCGGCTGCGCCCGGGCACGACGATCTACCTGCCCAACCCGCACGAACTGGTCGCCGGGAGGACCGCGTGACCGCCGGCCTGGGTGGCGGCACGGACACCGAGATCGTCCACCCGAAGGTCAGCATCGGGATGATCGGCCTGCCGCTGATGCCGGACGCGGAGAGCATGCTGATCCGCACGGTCGTCGACACCCACCTGCACATGCCCGACATGTTCGAGCTGACCTTCTTCGACGACAACGGAACCGTCGTCGCCGACGCCGGCCTGACGATCGGCACCGTGGTCGAGATCGCCGCGCCCCGCCCGGGCGAGACGTCGTCGAAGTCGCTGATCACCGGCGAGGTCACCTCGATCGAGGCACGCTGCGAAGGCCACCTGATCTACACGGTCATCCGCGGCTACGAGAAGTCGCACCGGCTCCAGCGCGCCAGGCGCACCCGCACGTTCGTCAACATGACCGACTCCGACATCGCCGAGCAGGTCGCCTCCGCGGCGGGCCTGGACATCGGCACGATCGAGGCCACCAGCACCACGCACGACCACATCGCCCAGGTCGCCCAGACCGACTGGGACTTCCTCACCCAGCGCGCCCGGGAGATCGGCTACGAGACCGTGGTGGTCGGCGGCGAGTTCTCCTTCCGCCGCGCCTCCGGCAGCCCGGCAGGCGGCGGTCCCGGCGGCGCGCTCGGGGCGGTCGCCTCCGCGGCCGGGGACCTGCTGGGGCTGTCGGACAAGCTGACGTTCAAGCGGAACCTGATGTCCTTCCACCCACGCATCTCCGCCGCGAACATCACCCCGGACGTCGAGGTGCGGGTGTGGGACTCCAAGGACGCGCGGGTCGTCACGGCCCAGTCGGACGCGACCACCGGAACCGCCACGATCTCCGGCCAGGAGCCCGCGAAGCTCGCCGACTCGTTCACCGACGGCCTCCTGCCGCCGCTGCCCTCACTGCCCGCGCTGCCACCGATCCCGGGCCTGCCGAAGATCGACTTCGGCACGTCGCCGAGCAACACCGCCTACGTCGTGGTCGACCGGCCGCTGGCCTTCGGCCCGTCCGCGGACAGCGCCGTCGAGGAGGCCGCGAAGGGCGTCGCCGACCACATCGGCAGCACGTTCGCCGAGGCCGAGGGCGACGCGCTGGGCGACCCGAAGATCCAGGCCGGCGCGCAGGTCGACATCGACGGCGTGCCGGAGCAGTTCAAGGGCAAGTGGACGGTCACCAACGCCCGGCACGTGTTCGACGCGGCCGAGAGCGGCTACCACACCCGGTTCTGGGTGAGCGGCCGGCAGAACCGCAACCTGCTCGGTCTCACCTCGACGGCCGGTGACGAGCGGACCCGGTTCCCGGGGCTCGTGTGCGGGGTGGTGACCAACGTGTCCGACCCGGAGAAGCTCGGCCGGGTCAAGGTCGCGCTGCCGTGGCTCTCGCCCGACTTCGAGTCCGACTGGGCCAGGGTGATCCAGGTCGGCGCGGGCCCGCGCAGCGGCGCGCTGTTCCTGCCCGAGGTCGGCGACGAGGTCGGCATCGGCTTCGAGTTCGGCGACCCGCGCCGCCCGTACGTCCTGGGTGGACTGATCAACAGCAACTCGAGGTACGGCGCGCTCGAGACCGCCGTGAGCGGCTCGGGCGCGGTCAACGAACGCGGGATCGCCACCCCGGCGGGCAACAAGCTGCTGTTCACCGACGACCTGCCGCCCGGCCCGCCCGGCCTGCCGCCGATCAGGTCGGCGATGGTGCTGGGCACGAAGGACGACAAGCTCGCGCTGACCATCGACCAGGTGGCCGGCACGATCACGCTGTCCTGCGACCCGGCGCCGCCGGCCAGCAAGACCCCGGCCGGCTCGCTGACGATCGAGTGCCCGGGTATGGGCGCGATCTCTGTCAAGGCGGGCGTGGGCGGGTTGAAGCTCGAGACCGACGGTCAGCTCGAGCTCAACGGAAAGCTCGGCGTGAAGATCGAGAGCGCCGCGGTCACCGAGGTCAAGGGATCTGTTCTCAAGCTCAACTAAGGGGAATGTCGTGACGACGTCACAGGACTTCATCGGCGCCGGGTGGGCGTTCCCGCTCGGTGTCGGGCCACAGGGCGGGATCGCCCTGGTGCGCCGCGAGGTCGAGCTGGAGCAGGCGATGCGCCTGATCCTCTCGACCTACCCGGGGGAGCGGCCGATGCGGCCGCTGTTCGGCAGCCGGTTGCGCGACTTCGTGTTCCGCTCGGTGAACGTGGACACGATCGCGGAGCTGTCCCGGGTGGTCCGCGAGGCGCTCGTGCAGTGGGAGCCCCGGGTCGACGTGGAGAACGTGCTCGTCGCCCCGGACCCGCACGAGGGCAGCACGCTCTACATCGACATCCAGTACCGGCCGAAGGACTCCAACGACCGCCGGAACCTGGTCTTCCCCTTCTACACGATCCCCGAGGACGGGAGTGACTACTGATGGCGCTGCCCGCACCCAACCTCGACGACCGCCGGTTCCAGGACCTCGTCGACGACGCCAAGCGGATGGTCCAACGTCGCTGTCCTGAGTGGACGGACCACAACGTGTCCGACCCCGGCGTGACACTGATCGAGACGTTCGCGTTCATGACCGACCAGCTGCTGTTCCGGCTCAACCAGGTGCCGGACCGGTTGTATGTGAAGTTCCTCGAGCTGATCGGGCTGCGGCTCATCCCGGCCACCCCGGCCCAGGCGGGCGTCACGTTCTGGCTGTCCGCGCCGGCGATCACGTCGGTCGGCATCCCGGCCGGCACCAACGTGGCGACGCTGCGCACCGAGCAGGAGGAGTCGATCGTCTTCTCCACCGAGGTGGACCTGCGGATCGTGCCGTGCTCGCTGA
Source organism: Actinophytocola sp. (assembly GCF_009379765.1). Classification (GTDB taxonomy): domain Bacteria; phylum Actinomycetota; class Actinomycetes; order Mycobacteriales; family Pseudonocardiaceae; genus Actinophytocola. Next base: position 18,750 of record NZ_WHTD01000146.1, read on the forward strand.
ACCGGGTCGCGACCCGCGCCACCGACGCCGACGCGCAGACCGACCGGACCGACGAGCTCAAGATGGGCCAGTCGTTCCAGGCGTTCTCCGAGGTGCCCCGGGTCGGCGACGCGATGCTCGTCGGCCTGTCCGACCCGGTGCCCAACTGCGTGGTGCGGCTGGAGTTCGACTGCCGCGTCGAGGGGGTCGGCGTGCACCCGGACCACCCGCCGCTCCACTGGGAGGCGTGGAACGGCAAGGACTGGCGGCGCTGCCTGGTCAGCAAGGACGGCACGGGAGCGCTGAACACCGCGGGCGAGGTGCTCGTCCACGTCCCGGGCAACCACGAGTCGGCCGTGTTCGGCGGCGAGGCGGCCGGGTGGCTGCGCGCGCGGGTCGTCGAGGTCGACCCGGACATCCCGACCTACGCCGCCTCGCCGCTGGTCACCGCGCTCTCCGCGGCGACGGTCGGTGGCACGGTCGAGGCCGACCACTGCGAGATCGTCGAGGAGGAGGTGCTCGGCGAGTCCGAGGGTGTGCCGGGCCAGCAGTTCACCGCCTCGCGCACCCCGGTGGTGATCGGCGCGGGCGCGGCCACGCTCGAGACGTCCTCGCCCGAGGGCTGGCAGGAGTGGACGCCGGTGCAGCACTTCGCCGGCAGCGGCCCCGACGACCGGCACTACATCCTCGACGGCGCCGCCGGGACTGTCCACTTCGGACCGGCGATCCGCGAGGCGGACGGCGGGCTGCGCCAGTACGGCGCGGTCCCGGCCTACGGCACCACGGTCCGGCTGCGCCGCTACGCCACCGGTGGCGGCCGTACCGGCAACGTCGGCAAGGGTGCGATCCAGACGCTGAAGTCCTCGATCCCGTTCGTGAGCCGGGTGGAGAACCTGGAGGCCGCGTGGGGCGGCGTCGACGGGGAGAGCGTCGACCAGGCCAAGGCGCGCGGGCCGATCCTGCTGCGCACCCGCAGCCGCGCGGTCACCGCGGAGGACTACGAGGCGATCACCCAGGAGGCCGCGCCGGACGTGGCCAGGGTCCGCTGCGTGACCGCGGGCGACGACGACACCGACCCCGGTTCCGTGCGGGTGCTGATCGTGCCGGCCGCCGCGGAGGTCGGCGGGCGCATCGACTTCGCCGAGCTGGTGCCGGGGGAGGAGACGTTGCGGCGGATCACCGAGCGGCTCGACGAGGTGCGGCTGATCGGCACCCGGGTGCTGGTGTCGCCGCCGCGCTACCGCGGGGTGACCGTGGTGGCCCGGGTGATCGCGCGGCCGCGGCTGGACAGGTCGCGGGTGCGCGCCGACGCGCTCGCCGCGCTGTACGAGTACCTGAACCCGATCAGCGGCGGGCGGTACGGGCAGGGCTGGGAGTTCGGCCGCCCGGTGCAGGCCGGTGACGTGTACGCGCTGCTGCAACGGGTGCGCGGCGTGGACCTGGTGGAGGACGTGCGGCTCTTCGGCGCCAACCCGGTGACCGGCGAGCGGGGCGAGGAGGCGCAGCGGCTCGACGTCGACCCGCACAGCCTCATCTTCTCCTACGAGCACCACGTGAAGGTGGAGGACAACTGATGCGCGGCATGGTCGCTGGGCTGTCGAACGCCTCGCCGTTCATCGAGATGCTGCCGGCGATCTTCCAGGAGGACGAGTTCACGTCGCGCTTCGTCGGCGGGTTCGACGACGTCCTGGCGCCGATCCTGGCCACATTGGACTGTCTCGTCGACTACTTCGACCCGTACCTCGCGCCAGAGGACTTCCTGGAGTGGATGGCGGGCTGGGTCGGCATCGAGCTCGAGGAGGGCTGGCCGATCGAGCGCCGCCGCGCGGTCGTCGCCACTGCGGTGGAGATGTACCGGATGCGCGGGACCGCGGCGGGCCTGCGGGCGAACCTGCAGGTGCTCACCGGTGGCCGGGTGGAGATCGCGGACAGCGGCGGGGTCGGCTGGTCGCGCGCTCCCGGCGCTCCGATGCCGGGCGAGGCGTCGCCGCGGCTGGCGGTGCGGATCCGCGTGCACGACCCGACGAGCGTGCCCATGGACCTGGTCGACTCGGCGGTGGCGGCGGCGAAGCCCGCGCACGTCGTGCACCGGGTGGAGGTGGACCGGCCATGAGCGAGCTTGCGAGCGAATCAATGTCACAGGGCGACCTGTCCGCGGAGGAGCCGTCATGATCGTGTGCAAGAGCTGCGGCTTCCACAACAAGGAGACCGACGCGTTCTGCGGATCGTGCGGGGCGTTCCTGGAGTGGACGGGGGAGAAGCTGGCGCCCGCACCGGTGCCGGCCGCCGAGCCGGAGGCGGTGGAGGAGCAGCCGAAGCGCGGCTGGCTCTCCCGCGTGCAGTCGATGCTGTACATGGACGTGGGCGACCGCGACCCGGTGGAGACCAAGTCGGGCCCCGGCGCTCCGGGCCGACCGGGCAGCCCCCCCGGCGCCCGCCCACCCGGCCCACCGCCACCGCCCGGTGC
>NZ_WHTD01000087.1 GCF_009379765.1 Actinophytocola sp.
CCGCCGGGGTGGCATCGGACCACTCCGGCCGCTCCGGCTCGACCTGCTCGGCCGGCTCCTCGGGAGGGGTCGGTTCCCGGTTGTCCTCGGTCATGTTGTCCACCTTGCGCCACGGTCCTGAGAACGTCCTGAGACAAACCTATGGAGACCCGATGAGTTCAGCCCAGCGAGGCGTCCGGCGTTCCCGGCAGCCGGATCGCCATCAGCGCCCCGCCGTCGGCCGAACGCCCGGCGTACACCGCGCCACCGTGCCGTTGCGCGGCACTCTTCACGATCGCGAGGCCCAGCCCCGAACCGGGAAGCGTCCGTGCCTCGTCGGAGCGGTAGAAGCGGTCGAACACGTACGGCAGGTCGGCGTCGGTGATGCCCGGCCCTGCGTCGGCGACCTGCAGGAACGCGTACCCGTGCCCGGCATGCCGCAGGTCGACCCGCACGGTCCCCTCCGGTGGGCTGAACTTCACCGCGTTGTCCAGCAGGTTCAGCACCGCGCGCTCCAGCACGGCCGGCTCGCCGAGCAGGTACCACGGCTGCAGGTCGGTCTCGAACGTCACGTCACCGGCGCGCCGGCGGGCTCGGGCGAGCGCCTGCTCGACGATGTCGACCATGTCGATGCGCTCGCGGGTCAGCTGCGGCGCGTCCTCGCGCGCGAGCTCGACCAGGTCGCCGATCAGCTGGGTCAGCTCGCCGAGCTGGGCACGCAGGTCGTCGTGGATCTCCACCTTGTCCTCATCGGACAGTTGAGGGCTGTTCGGCCGCTCCGCGGAGAGCAGCAGCTCCAGGTTGGTACGCAAGGAGGTCAGCGGGGTGCGCAGCTCGTGCCCGGCGTCGGCGACGAGCTGACGCTGCCGGTCCTGCGCGTAGGCGACGGCGGCGAGCATCTGGTTGAAGCTGTGCGACAGCCGGACCAGCTCGTCGTCGCCCTCGACCTGGATGGGCCGCAGGTCACCGGTCTGCGCGACCCGCTCGGTGGCGCGGGTCAGCCGCTGCACCGGACGAAGCCCGGTGCGCGCGACCGCGGTGCCGGCGAGTGCGGAGACCACCACCCCGGCGCCGCCGATCAGCAGCAGGACCAGCGAAAGGTCGGCGAGCTGGTCCTTGGTGGGCTGCAGTGACTGCGCGAGCACGAGCGCGCCCAGGTCGCGGTAGGGCACCGCGAGCACCCGGGTGCCGGTCGACCGGTCGGTGCGGATGCTGTTGGGCTTGTCGCCTGTGGCCACCGCCAGCTCGTCGTGGCCGATCGGCGGCGAGTGGTAGGTGATGTTGTTGATCGGCGTGCCGTTGCTGTCGACCAGTGCGAACTGGACGTCGGTGAGCGACAGGAGCGCCGCCGGGATCGCCTGGCCCTCGAACTCCGCGATGAGGGGGGAGTTGACGACGTTGGCCGCCTTCTGCCCGAGGGTGGCGTCGACCTGGTCGTAGAGGTTCTCCCGGACGGTGAGGTAGGCGCCGAGGGACACGACGGCCACCGCACCGGCGACGCAGCTGGCCGCGAGCCACGTCACCCTGGCGCGCAGCGACATCCGCCGCCGCCCGCCGACCGTCAGGATCACGGAGGCGTCTCCCGCAGCACGTAGCCGATGCCGCGCACGGTGTGGATCAGCCGCGGCTCGTCCTCGGCCTCGGTCTTGCGGCGCAGGTATCCGATGTAGACCTCGAGGGCGTTGCCGGAGGTCGGGAAGTCGTAGCCCCAGACCTCCTCGAGGATGCGGCTGCGGGTGAGAACCTGCTTGGGGTGGGCGAGAAGCAGTTCGAGCAGCGCGAACTCGGTGCGGGTGAGGCTGATCGGGCGCTCGCCGCGGCGGACGTCGCGGGTGCCGGGGTCGAGCTCGAGGCCGGCGAAGCTGAGCGTCTGCGGGGCGGGGCCGGTGACGTCGAAGGTGCGGCGGCGAAGGAGAGCGCGCAGCCGGGCGAGGAGCTCCTCGAGCGCGAACGGCTTGGGGAGGTAGTCGTCGGCGCCGGCGTCGAGGCCGGCGACCCGGTCGGACACCGTGTCGCGCGCGGTGAGGACGAGGATGGGCAGGTCGTCGCCGGTGCCGCGGAGGCGGCGACACACCTCGAGCCCGTCGACCCTCGGCATCATCACGTCGAGCACCATCGCGTCGGGGCGGGCCGACGCGATCGAGTCGATTGCCTGCTGGCCGTCGGTGGCCAGCTCGACCTGGTAGCCGTTGAACTGCAGCGAGCGCCGCAGCGACTCGCGGACGGCCCGGTCGTCGTCGACAACGAGGATGCGCATGCGGTCAGTGTCACCCCCGCTGCTGAGACGCGCCTGAGAAGGGTGGCGCCGGCCACACCCGGCGAACCGCCCGAAACCCCCACAGCCACCATGACCTGCGAAAGCCCACCGAGATCACGATTTCGCTCGACACAGCACAACCACCTCGGCGTCGTCGGCCGGGTCGGAGACGCCGGCGGCGGCTACCGGGTGCCGGGCCGGCTGGACGAAGCCGCCACGCTGTTGGAGCAGACGGCCACCACCGCGGAACGGGTACTGGGGCGCGGGCATCCCCTCACCAGACATCTGCTCGATGCCGTACGCCGGGTGCGGAAGCCGGGACCCGCCGAACATCCGTGACAGGCCGGCCGACCCCGTGAACGGCGTCCCTCTCCGGCAAAGCCCGCGGGTCAGAACGAGTCGGCCATCCGGACCGGGTGCGGGGCGCCGGTCAGCAGGTCCAGCAGGCGCGCGGCCGCCAGGTCGCCGGTGATCAGTCCGGCGCGGTGCAGCATCGCCGTGTCCGCCGAGCCCGCGTACCAGGGGCCCAGCGCCCGGGCCGCGAGCCGGACCGCGCCGGTGCCGCCCGGTTCGCAGACGACCTTCCCGCCGTCGGCGACCAGGCGGTACGAGCCTGCCTGCCAAGGCGCGTGCTCGTCGACCACCTCGATGTCGACCGTGCCCGACACGTACCGCGCCGCCGGCCACCCGCGGGCCGCGACCGCCGCGGGCAGGTCGACCACCCGCAGCATCCACGGATGGTTCATCACGTCGTGCAGCACCGGCATCGTCATCAGCAGCTGCCACCACGCCGGGTCGACGATCCGCAGCGAGACCTCGGTCATGATCCCGGCCCAGCGCCCCAGGTTCGCCAGCAGCCCGAGCCCGGTCTCCCGGTCCAGCGCGACGAGGTCGTAGATGATCAGCTTCTCGCCCTCGGGCCGGTCGGCGCTCAGGTAGCCGCGCACGGTGCCGTCCGGACCGGGCGCGACCTCGACGATGTCCACCTCCAGAAGGCGTTCCAGCTCGAACGCCGCGGTCGACCGGTCCAGCATTCCGTCCACTGTGGACGCGAAGGTCAGGTAGGCGTCGTGCAGCGCGGGCAGGTCCTGCGTCCCGGCCCGCTTGAGAACCAGGCGCGACGCGGGCTTCGGCAGCAGCGCGAACAGCTCCGGCCGCAACCGCACCCGCTGGTAGTCACCGGCCTGCTCCCAGCCGAGGCCGCGGTACAGCGGCGGCGCCGACGGGTACAGCGCCGAGATCACCTGCCCACGCTCGCGCATCACCGGCAACACCGCGTCCAGCAGCGCCGTCGCGACGCCGTGCCCTCGGGCGTGCGGGTCGACGGCCACCGACGCGATGCCGCCCATCGACACCGCCGACCCGCCGAAGAACTGCGCGTAGTCACGCACCTTGACACAACCGACGAGCCGGCCGCCGTCCTCGGCGACCAGCCCGTGCCAGCCGGTCGGCCGGTGCGACCAGAGGCTGGCCGGCTCCGGCTCGCGTGGCCCGCCGAACGCCAGGCGGGCGAGGCGGTAGATGTCCTCGTCGTCTTCGGTCCGGTGCGGCCGAACGATCATGTCTGTCCCTCTACGACCAGTCGAAGAAGCCCCGGCCGGTCTTGCGACCGAGCTCGCCGCGCGCCACCTTGGTCCGCAGCAGCTCCGGCGGGGTGAACCGCGGGCCGAGCTCGCGCTCGAGATGCGCCGCGATCGACAGCCGCACGTCGAGGCCGACGAGGTCGGTCAACCGCAGCGGCCCCATCGGCCAGCCGTAGCCCAGCCGCATGCCGGTGTCGATGTCCTCCGGCGACGCGACGCCCTCCTCGACCATGCGGATCGCCTCGAGCCCGACCGCCACGCCGAGCCGGGACGTCGCGAACCCGGGCGAGTCGCGCACCTCGATGACGGTCTTGCCGAGTGCCTCGGCGTAGCCGCGGACGGTGGCGAGCGTGCCGGCCGGCAGACCGTCGTGGGTGACCAGCTCGACCAGCGCCTGGACGGGCACGGGGTTGAAGAAGTGCATGCCGACGACCCGCTCGCCGGGCAGCCCTTCGGCGAGCGCCGTGATCGACAGCGACGACGTGTTGGACGCGAGTACGGCGTTCACGCAGGTCACGGCCACCTCGCCGAGGACCCGCCGCTTGAGGTCGATGTCCTCGGGGACCGCCTCGACGACCAGCTCGGCGGCCGGCGGCAGGCCGGCCAGCGTGTCCACAATGGACAAGTGAGCGAGCAGCTCGTCCGCGGTCCGCTCGATCTTCCCCCGGTCCTGCGCCTTGCGCAGCGAGGCGGCGACGGCCTCGCGCGCGGCGCCGGCGCGTTCGGCCGACGCCTCGGCCACGGTGACCCGGCTGCCGGCGGCGAGCAGCACGTGCGCGATGCCGGCGCCCATCGTGCCGCCGCCGACGACCGCGGCGGTGACAGGAGCACTCACTCGACCACCTCGGCGGAGAACATCGACACGAGCTCCATGCCGCCGATCTCGGTGAGGTTGGCGCCGGAGACCTGCCACTCCGGCGAGGTGAACGCGGCCTTCATCGCGTCCTTGGACTCGAAGTACAGCTCGGCGATCAGGTACGGCTGCGCGTCGCCGAGCATCCCGGGCACGAACACGCGCTGGACCTTGGCGAGCTCCTGACGGATGAGGCCGGGCACCTTGTCGATGAGCGGCTTGTGCGTCTCGAAGTACGCCTTGTCGAACGCCTCGGGATCGGCCGGCGGCTTGTACAGCGCGATGTACTTGATCATGTGACACTCCTCGTCTCGGTCGGCGCTGAGACTGTAATAGCACGGGACCGGGCACCATGGCGTCGTGCGGATCATCCTGCTGCGGCACGCGGAGAGCCTGGGCAACATCGACGAGCTGGCGTACACGCGCACGCCCGACCACGCGCTGCCGCTCACGCCGCGCGGCGAGGTCCAGGCCCGCAAGGCCGGCCAGTCGATACGTGACCTGCTGGCGGAGCCGGCCGCGGCCTACGTCAGCCCCTACGTGCGGGCGGTGCGCACCCTGGCGCTGCTCGACATCGGCGACCGGCTGGAGCGGACCGTGCCCGAGCCGCGGCTGCGCGAGCAGGACTGGGGCAACCTCCAGGACCCGCTCGAGCAGGAGGTGCAGAAGCGCAAGCGGCACGAGTTCGGCCACTTCTTCTACCGGCTCGAGCACGGCGAGTCCGGCGCGGACGTCGACGACCGCGTCGCGAGCTTCCTCAACGAGCTGGAGCTGCGCATCGCCAAGGACGCGCGGCACCCGTCGACCGTGCTGGTCGTCTCGCACGGGCTCACGATGCGGCTGCTCTGCCGGCGGATGTTCTCCTGGAGCATCGACCTGTTCGAGTCGCTGTCCAACCCCGAGCACTGCGCCTTCCGCCGCCTCGAGCACGACGGCGACCGCTGGCACCTCGACCGCCCGTTCGACCAGTGGCGCGACTCACCGGACGGCACCACCCAGGTAGGCGAACTCTGACCGGAACATGTTCGGGAGATCTCAGGGAGACCCCCGGACGGTCTCCCCGATCTCAGGCGGCGCCGTCGTGACTCTCGCCGACCACGATTCCACCTTCGCCCGTGGTGTCGGCCCCGGCGAGGGAGACCAGCGCCTGGTCGAGCAGCCGGTGAATGCCGGCGCTGATGCCGGTGCACTCCCGGTCGACCTTCACCGCGTTCTTCTGAATCGAGCCGGCCAGCTTCTTGACCTCGTCGATCTTGGCCAGCCGCGTCAGCACACAGGCCCGTCTGGCGAGCGGCATGAGCCAGGACCAGCTAGCTCGCCGGGGCCGGACCTCGCGCACGACGCTGTCGGCCTACGAGCGCGGCCACCGGTGTTGCCCTGCGCCTCAACCACGACACCTGGGCGTCGGTTCAATCTCGCCGACAGGTCGCAGCGCGCCCGGGTTTACCAACACCGGTTGCGTGGACTTCTGAAAAAGTTCAGAATAGAGCCATGACGACTGAGGTGCAGTGGAGCGAGCTGCAACGAGACCCCAAGAGCGTCGCCGCGCTCGCCGATCGGGGCGACGTGCATGTGCGGCGTCGGGACGGCGCCGCGTTGCTGCTCACTCGGGTGGATCGCGCAGCCACCTCGGCCGAGGGAGCGATCCACGCGGCCCGCGCCCTGCGCAGCCTGCTCGCCCACCTCCCCCGCGAGGCGCGGGAGGCCGCCGCGCGGTCACTCGTCGACGAGTTTCCCTGGGTGGAGATTCTGCCCGCGGCAGATCGGGAACAGTTCGTCGTCGACTTCTCCCGTGCCTTCCAAGCGTCCGCCGAGCTCGGCGAGTGGTCCCCGCTGGAACAGACACTCCGGGAGTGGCGCAGCACGGCGATCGTCCACGCCGACCCGGAGCTGGCACGCAACCTCACCGGCGCCATCGACGAGGACCTCGGACCGGTTCCCAATCCGATGGACGACTGACGGATGCCGGCCAAGCGCGGAGATCGGGTTGCACCGCCTCGTCGCCCAGACGGTTGGGAAACGCGATTCGCCACCAACGAGGCCGCGAAAGGCTGGGAGGAACTGTGCCAGGCCGCTCGGTCCAACACCTGGGAGGCGTGGATCGTCCTGACTTCACGGCCCACCAGTCCGGAGAACCCAGGTAGACAACATCGGCTGCGTGGCACGTTCGGGCGTCGCGAGGTCAAGGGCCAGTCACTTGAGCAGTGGCAGTACGAGGTCACCTCAGCCGGCCGAGTTTGGTATTGCCCAGATCCCGACCACAAGATCGTGTGGGTCACGTACGCGAGCACGGCGTATCCCAAGGCCACCGAGTAACGCACGGTGATCCACGAAAGCCGGTTGCGTGCCCCACCACGCGCGGGACGATCGAGCCGGGCACCCGAGAGCGGCGATGGGGCGCCAGGATGCCTCGTAGGCGAGATCGCGAGCACACCCGGGCGGCGAACGTCCGCACCCGGCCCGGGGTCAGCCCACCAGCAGGAGCGTCTTGCCGACGGTGCGCCGCTCGTCGATGGCGGTGTGCGCGTCGGCGGCCTTCTCCAGCGGGAATGTCTGGCCGATCACCGGGGTGATCCGCCCTTCCGCCGCGTCGTCGAGCAGCCGACGCAGGGCGTCGCGGGTCGCGGCCGGGTCGCGGCCCAGGTCGCCCATGCCGATCAGCCGCACCCCCTTGCGCGCCGCGTCGTCCGGCGCGACCTCGGCGAACCCGCCGCTCGCCGCCCCGTAGGCCAGGAACCGCGCACCAGGAACCGCGACCTCGAACGCCGCGCGGCCCGCCGCGCCGCCGGTGCCGTCGAACACGACGTCGACGCCGCCGGTGATCTCGCGCACCCGGTCCGCCCAGCCGGGCTCGCCGTAGTCGACCGCCTCGGCTCCCCACGACCGCACCAGCGCCAGCTTCCGCTCACCGCGCGCCGCGCCGACCACCCGCGCGCCGGCCGCCCTCGCGAGCGGCACGAGCAACGAGCCGAGGCTCCCGCCTGCGGCGTTGACCAGCACGCGGTCGCCCTCGGCGATCGCCGCATGGTCGAGCAGGTCGGCCGCGGTCGCACCGTCGTGCAGGAACGTGATCGCCGCCGGCAGTCCGAGCCCGCCGGGCACCGCGACGAGCTCACCGGCATCCGCCACGGCGCGCTCGGCGTAGCCTCCGGTCGGCACCTGGATCGCGCCCACGTAGCCCCCGACCCGCGCGACGACCTTGCGGCCGACCCACTCTTCGTCCACATCGGACCCGACGGAGGCGACCGTGCCGGCCACGCCGTTACCCGGCACGTAAGGCGGCGAGACGGGGAACCACTCGCGACCCCAGCCCGCCCGGATCTGGGTGTCGACGAAGAGCACGTCCGCCACGGCGACATCGATCACCACCTGCCCCGCGCCTGCCTCCGGATCCGGCACGTCGGCCACCCGGAGGACGGACGGACCACCGAACTCGACCACCTGAACAACTCGCATGACCCCATCATGGGACCTCGACCATGCTGGAGGTCAAGCGACCTAGTGTCCCGTGATCCTGGTTCCTTGCAGTCCGCTGTGGATCCACGTGGTCGATGGCAAGGCGGAGGGAGGCCGCGCATACCGGGTTGTATTCGGGCCTTCCGACAACGCCGCCAGCGGCCGCGTGGGCCGCAGCGGGCGTAAGGAGGCCATGGTCACGGGACACTAGACGAGATCGGCCAGGATGGCCCGCAGGTCGTCGATCGAGCGCAGGGCCGCGGCCTTGGTCGGCGCGTACCTCGCGGTGGTGTCCCACCCGGTGCCGTAGCACCAGCTGAGGCTGTCCACCACGCACTCGGCCTCGACCTGGGGCGCGTTGAGCACGAACCCGACACCGTGGTTGCGCAGCAGCCACGAGTTGCGGAACGCGCCGGTCGAGTTGACGATCGCGTCGTACCCCGGCGTGCCGGGCGGGTAGCCGGCGTAGGTCGCCGTGTGCGCGAGCACCTCGTCGGCCGACCTGCCCGGGTACAGCCGCTCGGCCGTCTCGGTCGTTCTCGCCAGGTCGAAGGTCGGCTCCTGCACCGCGGAGATGCCGACCTGCCAACAACATTCGGGCGCGCACGACTCCAGCGGGCCGAGCCGCCGGTTGTCGCAGTGGGAGAACTCGTGCGGGTTGTCCAGCCCCAGCACGCCCTCCTTCAGCGACCACCAGGTCACCGACGCGGCCGCGTCGAGGTCGCCACCGATCCGGGGCACGGTGTTGTCGGCGATCCAGCGCACGTTCGCCGCTTCCGCTTCGGTGAGCCGGTTTCCGTTCACGGTGAGCTCGGCCGGCGGGTCGGCCGGCGGCTCCGCGGGTGTCTCGGACAGGGGCGTCGGCGACACGACCGCGTAGACGTCGCCCGGCTCGTGGGTCGTCGCGTTTCCGGGAAGGAACGGGCCGACCCGGGCCACCGAGCTCGCGTAGTTCCCGTCGATCGTCTCGATGCTCCCGTCGCCGTGCACCGCCACCACGATGCCGACGTGCAGCGAGGTGCCGGGGTCGGACGGACCGGTCCCGAACAGCACCGCGTCGCCGGCGGTGATTCCCGCGTAGCCGTCCCGAACCAGGCCGCGGTCCACGGCCCAGTGGTAGAAGTCACCGGTGAACCCGTTGGCGCCGAACATGTCCAGCACGCCGGCGGCCCGCCACACCCAGTTCACGAAGTACTGGCACCACGCGTCCGACGGGTCGCCCTGGCCGGGATGGTAGGACCAGCCATCGGTGCTGCCCAGCTCACCCGCGGCGATGTCCACGATCCGGTCCCGGATGTCACCGGACGGCGGCGGCGGTTCCGCACCGTCGCATTCGGACAGATCGGGATGCCGCCCGTCGTAGCCGGTGTAGAGGTAGCGGTCGGAGACATAGCCCCCGTGGTCCGGCAGGTAGTCCCACAACGCGGTCCCGTCGACCACCGTGCCCTCGGTCTGGCACTCGATCCCGACCTCGGTGCCCTCCGCGAGCTGACCGACGACCTCGTGTCCCGTACCCGGACCGGACCGGACGAACAGCGGCTCCCCGCCGGTGTCCCAGACCGGAGCGGTCACCAGGCCGGCGGCCCAGGCGGGCGCGACCACGCCGGCAGCGACCAGGGCCGCGATCGCGACGGCGAGCAGGGCCCTACGCGCGATCACCGGGCACCGCCGGGCGGCGACACGACGGCGTAGACGTTCTCCGGCTCCGGCGGGTGCGCGGCCCACGGGTAGGTCGGGCCGACCTTGTGCACCGCGTTGACGCCGTTGCGGGTGTAGTTGCCGTCGATCGTGGTGAACGAGCCGTCCGCGTGGGTCTCGATCACGACGGCGACGTGCCGGCCGGTGTCCGCGTGCGTCGGGCCGGTGCCGAACAGCACCGCGTCGCCGACCCTGATGTCCGCCCACCCGTCGCGGGTCAAGCCGCGGTCCTTGCCCCAGTGGTAGAAGTCGCCGGTGAAGTAGGTGTCGTTCATGTCCTCGACGCCGGCGCCGCGCCACACCCAGTTCACGAAGTACTGGCACCAGTCGTGGTCGGCCGGCGCGCCGTACCTGCTCTTGTCCGTGTTGCCGAGCTCGCCCCACGCGAGGTCGACGATCCGGTCGCGGATGTCCGACGACGGCGGCGGTTCCGCACCGTCGCATTCGGACAGATCGGGATGCCGCCCGTCGTAGCCGGTGTACAGGTAGGCGTCCGACGCGTAGCCGTCGAGCGAGGGCAGGTAGTCCCACAGCCCGGTGCCGTCGACCATCTCGCCGTCGTCCTGGCAGGAGATGGTCACATGCTGGTCGGGACCGAGCTGATCCACGACGCCGTAGCCGGTGCCCGGGCCGGACCGCACCATCAGCTGCTGGCCCTCGGTCCCGAACACGTACGCGTCGACGGTCGCCGCCGACGCCGGTACCGCCAACCCGACGGTCAGCGCGGCGGCGCCGAGTAAGCCGGCAGCAGCTTTTCTCAACATCACAGTCCTCCTCGGACTCGAGTGCAGGGTTTTCTCGTGCGTCTCCGGAGGAAAGCGACGTTAACGGATAGTCCGAAGTCGTAGCAAGTAATCCGATCCAGTACTATTCGAATGCAAAGGAGGTGGCCGTGCCGGACGAGACCGATGCCCTCGTGGAGCAGTGGGTCCAGGCGGTGCCCCAGATCGACCCGCGAGTGGAGCGAATCGTGGACCGCCTGCTGATCAGCGCCAAGTACCTCGAGCGCCTCGCGGCCAGCCTCTCCGCCCCGCACGACCTGCAGCTCGCCGACTACGAGATCCTCGCCCGGCTCTACTGGGTCGGCCCGCCGCACCGGCTGCGGCCGTCCCAGCTCGCCGCCGGCACGCTCGCCCCGGCCACCAGCGTCACCAGCAGGCTGGACCGCCTGCAGAAGCGCGGCATGCTCGAGCGCGTCGCCGACCCCAAGGACCGCCGGGTGCTCGCCGCCGAGCTGACCGCCGACGGGCGAACACTGTTCGAGCAGATCGTGGCGGAGCAGGCCAAGGCCGAGCGTGCCATCTTCGACCAGCTCGACGCCGATCAGCTCAGCGCGCTCGACGCCGGGCTACGCGCGCTCATGACCGTGCTCGGTGACCGCCTCGGGCCCGCGCCGCGCCGGGTGAGCCTCGCGCTCTCCGAAGAGGACGGTCAGGCGATCAGGCCGCCGCGGTAGGCGACCAGCGCCGCCTGCACCCGGTTGACCGCGCCGATCTTGCCGAGCACGGCGGACACGTAACCCTTGACCGTGGCCTCGGACAGGTGCAGCGCGCTGCCGATCTCCGCATTGGACATTCCCTGCCCGATGAGCGCGACGACCTCACGCTCCCGGTCGGACAACGACGCCAGCAGCCGGCGCGCGGGCTCGGCGGCCCGCTCACCGTCCGCGACCGCGGACAGCACCCGTGCGGCGACCTTGGGGTCGAGCACAGCACCGCCGCGGGCGAGATCGCGCACCGCCTTGACCAGCACGGCCGGCTCGGTGTCCTTGAGCAGGAAGCCGCTCGCGCCGATGCGCAACGCCTCCTGGACGTACTCGTCGACGTCGAACGTGGTGAGCATGGCGACGACCGGCGGCTCCGGCAGGCTGCGGAGCCTGCGGAGCGCGACGATGCCGTCTGCCGACCGCATCCTGATGTCGAGCAGCACCACGTGTGGACGGTGCTGGCGAGCCAGATCGGCCACGTACAGCCCGTCGTCGCACTCCGCGACGACCTCTATGTCACCGGCGCTGGTCAGTATTGTGCGGAGTCCTGAGCGGACGAGATCTTCGTCGTCCGCGAGAAGCACCTTGATCACGAACGCCTCCCCGACAGTGGGCGGTCATGCGCGGGCTTTCCGACGCGGCGGCCTTGAAAGCGCTACCACGGACAGATCCTACCTGCTCGCAGCGAGTGACAGGTCACACCGTGCGAAGGGCATCCTTGAGCTTGACCCGCGCGCCGCTGCGCATGACCGCGTTCGCGTAGATCCGGCCGGCGAGCCAGACCAGCGCCGGGATCAGCGCCACGACCAGGCCGACGGACACGACCTGCTCCCACACCGGCACGCCGCCCATGGCCAGCCGGATCGGCATCAGCGTCGGCGCGAACACCGGGATGATCGACAGCACCCCGGCGAGCGCGTTGTCCGGATCGGACGGCAGCACCGAGATGCCGATGACGTAGCCGACGACCACGAACATCAGCGCGGGCGAGATCACGCCGCCGACATCCTCCTGCCGCGACACGAGCGCGCCGAGCCCGGCGAACACCAGCGAGTACATGAGGAAGCCGAGCAGGTACCAGACCACGACCCAGACGACCGTGCCGACGGCCGCGGTGACCGAGATCGTCAGCACGTCGAGCGCCAGCGCCGCGGCTATGCCGACACCGCCGATCACCACCATCTGCACCAGCCCGACCAGGCCGATGCCGAGCACCTTTCCGGCCATGAGCTGCCACGGCCGGATCGTGGACAGGAGCAGCTCGACCACCCGGCTGGACTTCTCCTCGACCACGCCCTGGGCCACCATCTGCCCGTTGAGCAGCAGCGACATGTAGATCAGGATGCCGGCGATGATGCCCAGCACGAGCTGCTGGCCGTTGTACGGGAACGGTTCCTCGAGCGGCTCGACGTCGACCTTCGCGTTCGCGACGGCCTGGCCGACCTGCGCCGGGTCGCCGTCGAGCTCGGTGATCTGCTGGTTGAGCACGAGCTGGCTCGCGAGCACGTTGAGCGAGTTGCGCAGGTTGTCGTCGAGGTCCTTCTTGACCACGACGCGCACCGTCGAGCCGTCGCCGACCAGCAGCGCGTCGAGCGACTCGTCGGCCACCTGGTCGCGGCCGGCCCGCTCGCTGTCGACGGTCTTCGTGTCGAGGTTCTCGCCGATGGAGGCGGCGGCGGCCTTGAGCGGCTGGGCGAGCGCGGAGTTCTGCTCGGTGAAGCCGACGGTGGCGTCCGAGCCGCCGCCGACGGACTTCATGACCAGTGCGAAGCCGACGAGCAGCACCAGCGTGGCGATCGTCGTGATGATGAACGCCTTGGAGCGCATCTTGGTGTTGATCTCACGGCCGGCGACGAGGCTGACCGCCTGCCACGTTCCCAACTGGACATTCGGCTGCTCGTTCACGCCGTCACCTCGCAGGCTCGCTGACGCCCCAGTGCCCATGACTCGCTCGCAAGCTCGCTCACGCCGCCACCTCGCAGGCTCGCTGACGCCCCAGTGCCCATGATTCGCTCGCACGCTCGCTCACGCCGCCTGCTCCTGCGTCACGACGGTGCGGTAGAGCTCGGTGAGGGAGGGCCGGCGGCGGCTGAACTCGGTGACCGGGCCGGTGGCGAGCGCCGCGCGCAGCACCTCCTGGTCGTCCGCGCCGTCGCCGAGCTCGAGGACCGTGCGGCCGCCCTCGTGGCCGCGCACCGTGACGCCGGCGAGCCCGGCCGCCCAGCCCAGCCGCGCGTTCGGAACTTCGACGATCATCTCGACGGCGCCGCCGGAGCGCAGCTCGTCGACCGTGCCGACGGTCACCATCTGTCCACTTCGGATGATGCCGACCCGGTGGCACAGCCGCTCGACGAGCTCGAGCTGGTGGCTGGAGAAGACGACCGGAATGCCCGCGGATGCCTTGTCCTGCAGGACCTTGCTCATCACCTCGACCGCGATCGGGTCGAGACCGGAGAACGGCTCGTCGAGCACGAGGATGCTGGGGTTGTGGATGAGCGCGGCGGCGAGCTGGACACGCTGCTGGTTGCCCAGGCTGAGCTTCTGGACCTCGTCGTCGCGCCGGGCGGCGACGCCCAGTCGTTCGGTCCAGTCCTCCATGGACTGTCTGGCGGCCGCGGTCGACAAGCCGTGCAGGCGCGCGAGGTAAACCAGTTGCTCGCCCACCTTCATCTTCGGGTAAAGGCCGCGCTCCTCGGGCATGTAGCCGATGTGGCGCCGGGTGTCGAGGGTGACCCGCTCGCCGTCGAAGCGGACCTCGCCCGCGTCTGCGGCGAGCACCCCGAGCGCGATGCGCATCGTCGTGGTCTTGCCCGCGCCGTTGCTGCCGACGAAGCCGAACAGCTCTCCTGCCCGAACGTCGAATGTGGTTTCCCGCAAGGCGATCACGTCGCCGAATCGCTTGGAGATGCCGTCGATCTCCAGCCGCCCGTCACCCACAGTCAGGCTCCTCCCCTTGTGCAGCGCTGCGGGGGGACCCTACTGCGTTCACTTCTTGTGCAGCGAGCCGATACTGAACGCGATGCCGTGGTCGTCCCGGCAGGCCGCGTGGCTGCCGGCCTGGTTGGGCTGCGCGGGTCCCGCCGTGCCGCCCGCGGCGCGAATCCGGTCCGCCGCGTTTTCGATGTCGGCGACCTGGAAGTAGAGATCGGTCGGCCCGGGACGGCTCACGAACAGGCCGCCCGGTGGCGCGATGTTGACGATGTTGTAGCCGTTCTCGTGGGTGCCGGGGGTGAGCTCCCAGCCGAGCAGCGCGATGTGGAAGGCCTTCGCGTCGTCGTCGGCGACGGGCTGGACGAAGTAGAAGAGGTCGCCGATGCCGCATTCGGGGTCGTCGTCCCGGTAGCCGGCGGCGGGCTGCCAGAGCTCGAGGGCACCGCCGCGGCCGTCCTCGACATGCGCGCTCCAGCCGGACTCGGACCGCGTGGGCTCGCCGGCCGTGCCGCCACGTTCGCGTGCCTCGGCGACGGAGTGCTCGATGTCCGCGACGACGAACGACGGCCCGATGTGCGGCTCGGTGTGTGGCTCGCCCTTGGTGATCCCGCCGGCCGGCGAGGAGCCGTCGATGTGGTGGTAGTCCCCATTGGACGCGAAGGTCCAACCGAAGACGGCGTGGTAGAAGTCCTTGGCGCGGCCCGGGTCCGGGACGTGGATGGCGAAGTAGCCGAGCATGTGTCACTCCGTTTCGTTGTCCGCCGGGGTCCACTGGTGCAGTGCCATCCGCCAGGCGCCGCCCTGCTGGACGAGGACCGTAGCGACCACAATGGACCGTGGCTTCCCGTCCGCGGTGTGCATCACGGTGGCGTGGTGGGCCAACACGGCGGTCGACTCTCCGATGTGGACGATCTTCGGCTCGGACAGGTCGTACTTGACGTAGGGCGGGTGGTCACCCATCGAGGCGATGCACTGTTGTTTGGTGTAGGTGTTGCGCGGGCCGGGGAAGATCAGCATGGCGTCGTCGGTGAGGTTGCGCTCGAAGAAGTCGACGTCGTCGGCGTTGATCGCGTCGAGGAACTCGCCGAGGCGGCCGAGCAGTGCGTGCTCGAGCGAGTGCCGCGCGAAGCCCGCCAGGACGCGCTGCCAGTGCCCCGGGTCGGGCGGCGTCCACCCGTAGTGGCGAAGCACGACCCGCGTGCCGGTGTCGGTCGCCTCGAACCGCACCTCGACCTCGGTCTGCTCGGCGCCGTAGGAGAAGACGAGGCGAGGTCCGGGCTCCCAGACCTTGACCCGTCCCACCTCGTGGTCGGCGTCGAGCACCCGCCCGCCGACGCCGGGCTCGAACTCGATGGCGCCGCCGGCTGTGCCCCAGAGGGAGCGGTCCTTGCGCCACCAGGCGCCGGTCTCCCGGGTGAAGACGTCGAAGGCGGCCGCGGGCTCGATCCCGACGTCGACGGTCACGAAGGCCTCGTCGGTCACCGCTCGTCCCCTTCTTTGTCGACGTGTGCGGCGAACGCACCCAACTGGTCGCCCCAGAACGCCTCGACCTGGTCGAGCCAGGCCCGGAGCGCGGTGAACGGCTCGGCCCGCAGCCGGTAGACGCGGACCCTGGCGTCCCCGTCGAGCGCCGCGGCCTCGACGAGCCCGGTGGCCCGGAGCACCCGGAGGTGCCGACTCATGGCCGGCCCCGACATGTCGACGGAGGAGGCGAGCTCGCCGGCCCGCCGAGGCCCGACCCGCAGCACGTCGACAACCCGCCGCCGGGCCGGATCAGCCAACGCGGCGAGCACGTCGTCCAATTGAGTACCCACACCGGAAACTATTAACGACATCGTTAAGTATGTCAAGTCACCCCCCGACCCGCGGCCGGCACCCGCTACCCTTGTGCGCTGAGAGCGCCCTCGTAGCTCAGGGGATAGAGCGTCCGCCTCCTAAGCGGCAGGTCGCAGGTTCGAATCCTGCCGGGGGCACCAACCTGCGGAGAATCACCGCAGGTCAGGCAGTTGCCAGCCTCAGGCCGTTGACCACGGGCCGGAAAAGGCGCAGGCCACAGGGTCGCAGTATGGGTACCCTTGGGGAATCAGGCACAGATCTGTTCCGCCGGCCATGAACGCGGCAACAAACCAGCCGTTCGTCTCGAACACGGCCTCGGACACCTCGTTGGCAGCGAACCTCCAGATCTCGGCGACGTTGAAGATATCGAGTTCTGGCCTGCACGCGGCGCCGCTTCTTTCCGGAAAACGCGAGTGATGCTCATGTTCGCCGAAACAGGTGAGCTCAGCGACCACCCAGCACCATGCGGATCATCCCGCGTGTGGGTTGCGCGACTGACGTGTGCGGCGTCGTGGTCAGCATGCCAGGTCCGCGACCGAACCTGGAAGTCGAAGGCGTCTGCCTTGGTCGGCCATCTGCCGCATCAGGGTGAAGGCTTCGCCTGCCTCGATGTCGCCGTCGACGACGGCGATGCCGACGAGGTCGATCGTCTCGCGAGTCGTGATCTGTTGAGCGCGCGCGTAACGCAACGATTCCCGGTCGTCCGAGACCCACCAGGAACCGGCGAACACGCTCCAGTTCGTGATCACGTAACAGGTTTGCGCCTCTCCGAGGTGCCTCAGCGGCCGGTTCTCCGTACCGCCGAAGACCGCGCGCCGGATTCGCTCGATCTCCCGTGCGTCCGGCTCCGAGTCGATCTCGATCGCGGTCCCGAGCCAGCCGTCCGTCAGCAGCCCGTTCAGCGCGGGCACGTACGCGGCCGACCTGCCGGCTTCGTAGGCGACGGCCTCGGTCCATCTCCCACGACCCGCGAGCACCGACCTGAGTAGATCGAGACGGTCGACCGCGGCGAAGTTACACAGGACGGTGTTGTCCGGAAACAGGTACTCCGTCATGACGCATCGTGGGTTCCGTGTTCCGACTCCAGTGCCCGCCGAAGATCGTCGACATCGGTTTCGAGCAGATTGGCGTAGGGGCGCAGCGTGGCCGCGCCGGATTCGTAGGCCGCGTAGGTATCCCGGACGAGAAGACCCGGCGGACGTGGTGTGCCGGCCTCGGTGACCCGCTGCGCGAACTGCTCGCCAAGGCCGATCGTGCTCGCGGCCCTGGCCGCGGTGATCGCCTTGTAACGGTCACAGGAGCCAGCGTCGATCAACCGTAGGCGCAGGAGTCGATAGGCAAGCGCAGAGGGGGTCACCATCAGCTCGCACGAAAGCACGGCGAAGGTCTCATCGGTAAGGCCGGTGGACCCGACCGCGTCGCGCAGGATGCCTTCGGGCATGAGAAAGACCGACGCGAAGGCGTTGGCTCGCAGTTCGCTGGGATCCTTCGCCTGCGACTTGTCGAAGATGTCCCGATCGAGGTGGACATCCTGACCGTCGCCGGCCAGCAGGTGGCCGAGCTCATGAGCGAGCGTGAAGCGCTGCCGCGCCGGGACGTGCGAGGTGGCCAGCAGGATCAGCTTGACGTCGTCGGAGGCCACCGCCAGGCCGTCGAACCCCGTGCCGAGTTCGACGACCGCCACATCGGCGCCGAAGACCTCCTCGATCAAGGCCGCCAGGGCGCCTTCACTGATCGAGCGGCCCGCCCGCCTGACCCGCGCCAGGGCGTCCTCCGCCAGTCGGTGCCCCTGTTCGACGTATCCGCCGGTACCAAGTCCCGTCGTCATCGGTCGCCACGGTTGCGGATAGCCGAGCGAAGCCATGTCCGCTCGCAACGTGCTGTACCGCTTCGCCGCGACGAGGGCGGCGCCGGCATCACCGCCGGTGGTCCTGGCCGCCACCGCCAGCGGCGGTTCCTCCCCGGTGATCAGCCAGTCGACCGTGACCTGGCACAGGTCCGCCATGCGCGCGAGGTCGAGCGAGGAGAACCGGCGGGCACCGCTCAAGGATTTGGACAGCTTCGAGTCGTCGAGCCCGATCCTCAGCGCGAAGGCATGGCGGCTCAGGCCCGAGACCTCAATCAGACTCAGCACACGATCGGGAACACTCGACACACGACGAGGCTAGCAATCGTCTTGCGAAAATCGCAAGACGAGAGCAGGATTACCGACAGTCAGCAGAGAAACGAACGGGAGCGGGATCCGGTGACAATCGAGACGGATCATCGGCACGGCGCAGGCGCGGTGGCAGGCGAGCCGGCCTCGCTGCCGCCGGTGCCCGAGCCGGGCCAGGTGGTCAACGTCCGCGGCTCCACCTGGGCGGTGGCCGACATACACCAACAGGGTCTGCCCCGCAGCCCCGCCGACGAGGGCACGGCGGGCCTCACCCACGTGGTGAGCCTCCAGTCCCTCGAAGAGGATCGCCTCGGCCAGGAGCTCGCGGTCGTCTGGGAGTTGGAGGTCGGCCACACCGTCGCGCCCGACCAGGGCTTGCCGGAGCACATCGGCGCCGAGGCGTTCGACGACCCCAACACACTCGCGGCGTTCGTGGACGCGGTGCGCTGGGGCGCGGTCACGTCGGCCGACGCCAACTCCTTCCAAGCGCCGTTCCGCAGTGGTGCCAATGTCGAGGCATACCAGCTGGAGCCGCTTCGGCGTGCGCTGCAGTCCTCGCGCACGAACCTGCTGCTGGCCGACGATGTGGGGCTGGGCAAAACGATCGAGGCTGGCCTGGTCGTTCAGGAACTGCTGCTGCGCCATCGCGCCCGGTCGGTCGTCATCGTCTGCCCGCCGAGCCTGGCGCTGAAGTGGCAGGACGAGATGCGAGAGAAGTTCGGGCTCGACTTCGCCATCGTCAACAGCGACCTCCTCGCCCGCGTGCGCCGCAGCCACGGGCTGAACGCGAACCCGTTCCGACTGTTTCCCCGGGTCATCGTCAGCATGGCCTGGCTGCCGACCCTGCGCGCGCAGCGACTGCTGCGTGACGTCTTCGCCGACGTGCGGGACACGGCCACCGCACGCCGCTTCGCCTTCGACGTCCTGGTCGTGGACGAGGCCCATCACGTCGCCCCTGCCAGCCCCACGACCGCGCCGGGACGGCGCGGCTACGCGGTGGACAGTCAGCGCACGACGGCGACCAAGGCTCTCGCGGAGAAATGCGAACACCGGCTGTTCCTCAGCGCAACCCCGCACAACGGGTATCCCGAGTCGTTCACCGCGTTGCTGGAGATGATCGACGGGCGGCGGTTCAGCCGGGGTGCGAACCTCGACGAGCGGGCACTGCGGGACATCGCGGTCCGCCGGCTCAAGACCGAGCTGACGGACAAGGAGTTCAAGACCCGCCAGCTCAAGAAGCTCCCGTTCGAACCGAACGAGGACGAGCAACGTCAGTTCACCACGTTGGACAGCATTCTCACCGACAGCGCACGTGCGAACGGCAAGCGCCCCTCGGGCGACATCGTGGCGATGCTGCTGAAGAAGCGGTTCCTGTCCAGCCCGTGGTCGTTCGCCCGCACACTGGAGCTCTACGAGCAGGCCGCCGCGACCGGCAGGCAGCTCGAACTGGACGAATACGACGAGGTCCTGGGCAGCGGACAGTCCGATGAGGAGGAAGGCGAGGCCGACCAGCCCGAGTTCACCGCGCTGCGGCAGAGCAAGGTCTCCGATCCGCTCATCACGGCGACCAACCAGGAGATCGACTCGCTCATCGAATGGGGCCGAGGCTACGAGCACCAGCCGGACACCCGACTCAAGGCGCTGATCAAGTTCCTCGAGGCGATCTGCCGCCCGGACGGCAAGAACTGGACCAACGAGCGTGTCGTGGTGTTCACCGAATACGCGGCCACCCTGGACTGGATCGAACGGGTCCTCGCGCAGCGTGGCTACCGGGACGTCCTGGCGACGATCCAGGGCTCGACGCCCACCGAGGAGCGCGAGAAGATCCGCGCCCAGTTCACCGAGGACCCGGCCAGGTACCCAGTGCGCGTGCTGATCGCCACGGACTCCGCGGGCGAGGGGATCGACCTGCAGACGCACTGCCACCGGCTGGTCAACTTCGACATCCCGTTCAACCCGTCCCGGCTGGAACAGCGCATCGGCCGCATCGACCGCTACGGCCAGCGGGAAACACCGGAGATCTACCATTTCTCCCCGAACTCGACGTCCACTACATACGCCGCCGACATGGATTTCATGCGCCGCATCGCGGAGAAGGTCGGTAACGTCGCCCACGATCTCGGCTCCGTGAACCAGGTCATCGACGCCGACGTGCAGAACCACTTCAGCCCCACGGCCGCCTCCCGCAAGGCCAAGCCGTCCGCGCCCGCCGACGGCAACGCGATCATCACCCGCGCGCTGGCGGGCGGCGTGGAACTGAACCGCAGGCTCACTGAACTGTCGCGGACCTACGACGAGCGCAAGGTGGAGATGCACCTGACGCCCGCGAACGCGCGGCGTGTGGTGGACGCGGCGCTGGCGCTGACCGCGCAGCCGCCGCTGGTGGAAGTGGGCCATGAGGACACCGACGCGCAGGTGTTCGCGGTGCCGGGTCTCGGCTCGGCCTGGCAACCCGCGCTCCGGGGCCTGGACACCCGGCTGGAGCCGGGCGTCCCGCGGCCGATCACCTTCGACGACCAGGCCACCGGAATCAGCGATCTCGTGCACGTCCATCTCGGTCACGCGCTCATGCAGCGGTCGACGAGGGTGTTGCGTAGCGCGTTGTTCGGCGTCGACGCGCCGGTGAACCGGGTGACCGCGGTCGTGGTCGACGACCTGCCGCAGTCGTGTGTGGCCGCGGTGTCCCGGTTGGTCCTGGTCGGCCGTGGTGGCCTGCGCCTGCACGAGGAGGTTTTCCTCACCGGTATCCGGGTGCGCGGGCAGGCGATGGCGGAGGCCAAGGTCGAGCAGGTGCTCGACGAGGCCCTCGACGCGGAGAACCTGGTGCTGGCCGGCGAAGGCGTTCGGACGGTCCTCGCCGCGGAGTGGAGCGCCGAGGGCTCCCGGCTGCGTACCCGGCTGCTGACCGCGATGGCCCACAAAGCCGAGTCCCGCCAGACCCAGGTCACCGAGGCGCTGGAAACCCGGCGGGACACCGACATCGCCAGGGCCCGCGAGATCTTCGGCGCGTTCCGGGTCAACTTGCGTGAGTCCCGCGACCAGCTCGCCAGGGCGATCCAGGCCCAGGAGGAACAGTTGTTCACCGACGACCAGCAAACGCAGCGGCGTCGTGACCTGCTGGGGATGGAGAACCGGCTGGGAAGCCTGGACGACGAGGAGCGGCGTGAGATCCTCGCGATCGGTGAGCGGTACCGGGACATCAAGCCGCACGTGTCCGCCGCGGCCGTCGTGTTCGCGCTGACCCCGGCCGACGCCGAGGCGGGGAGTGTACGGTCATGAGAAGCCCTGTGTCAACCCCAAGGTCAAATCAGGCAGAGGGCCTCCCAACCGCACCTCAGGGGAACGTGACGCAAACCAGCCACAAGCACGTGACCAAACAGAACCTTCCGCTCCCCAACGTGACCAGAACATTGAATTCCGGGGAGGCGGAACAGTCATGAACCGGAAGTTCGCTCCCGCGGCCAACGACCTGCACCGCGGGTGGCTGGAACTGGTGGACACCGACGGCCCGTTCCTGGCCGTGCCCGCGCTCAAACGCGTGTGGCCGCAAGGGATGCCGCAACCCGATGCCGACGCGGTCACGGCGCTGCGGGACGCGAAGCCCGCGTTCGAGAAGGCATGGGAGAACTGGGACAAGCACAAAGAAGACCAAGCGGCGGTGGAGTTCTACCGTGAGGCGCGGGATGTGTGGGTGGACGTCGTCCTGCGCGAGGTGCTGGGCTGGGGTGAGCTCTACGGGACCACGACGGCCGGGCTCGAAGTCCGCTCCCCCAACCATGCGGTCACGGTGCGACCGGACGGCGCACTGGTGCACGGGGACACGACCGGCGCGCTGGTCCTGGTCGTCGACCCGGTCGAGTCGCTGCGTGACCCACTCGACGACAGCTGGGCCGCAAGCCCCGTCGACCGGCTGGAAGAACTGCTGCGGGCGGCCAGGATCCCGGTCGGGGTGGTCACCGACGGGCGCTGGTGGGCGATCGTCAGCGCCCGCGAACAGACCATGGTCGCCTCGGGCGTCGTCGACGCACAGACCTGGATCGAGGAACCGCAGACCCGCAACGCG
The DNA here is from genome assembly GCF_009379765.1 of Actinophytocola sp. Lineage (GTDB taxonomy): Bacteria > Actinomycetota > Actinomycetes > Mycobacteriales > Pseudonocardiaceae > Actinophytocola. The sequence goes on from NZ_WHTD01000087.1 coordinate 22,298, forward strand.
TTCATCGAGTTGCTTCAGCGCCGCCGTCTCGTCGGCGGCAAACCCGGGGACCGGCTGACGGAACTGTTCGGTGAGTCGGTCGCCGCCGCCGAGGAGATCACCGAGGCGCTGGGCACACAGGTGCGCCGCGCGGTCGAACTGCTGGTGCAGGCGCTGTCCGAAGCGGCGCTGGGCACCACCCCGGACCCGTTGCCCGCCAAGCGCGCGGACGTCTACGAGGCGGCCGTGACGGTCCTGATGCGGGTGGTGTTCCTGCTGTTCGCCGAGGAGCGCGGCCTGCTCCCGCAGGGCAGGCTGTTCGCCATGGGCTACGGGATCACCGACGAGCTAGACGCCCTGGACACCCGCGCCCGCGAGGAGGGCAGCGAAGCGCTCGACGCCACCCACCTGACCTGGCACCGGCTGCTCGCCACCTCGCAGGCGCTCTACCACGGCGCGTCCTTTGAGGACCTGCGGCTGCCCTCGTACGGGGGATCACTGTTCGACCCCACCCGCTTCGGTGGCTTCCTCACCGCACGCGGGGAACGCGCCACACTGGCGATCACGGTCAGCGACCGGGTCATGCTCGAAGTGTTGAAGGCCGTACAGATCGCCAAGCTGCCGGGACAGCCGGCGCGACAGATCTCGTTCCGCGACATCGACGTCGAGCAGATCGGCTACATCTACGAAGGTCTGCTCGGCTACTCCTGCGCCGAGGTCGACGAGGTCACCGTCGGCCTGATCGGCAAGCCGGGTGAGGAACCGGAAATCCCGCTCACCGACCTGGAAGGAATCTTCGGCACGTTCCACCAGGACACCAGCCGGGCTAACGAAATCCTGTCCTGGGCAAAGGAAAACCAGCCCGCGGCCACCCCGCCGAGCAAGGCTGCGCTGACCAAGGCCATCCGCACCAGCGGCGACGTCGAGGACGCCGAACGTGCGCTGCGCGCCGTCACCACCGACGCCGCACTGCGCGACCGGCTGCGCCCGTTCATCGGGATCATCCGCCGCGACCTGCGCAACCGCCCACTCGTCGTGCAGCCGGGCGGCGTGATCGTCGTCGAGACGCCGTCACGCGCCTCGGCGGGCGCGCACTACACCCCGCGTTCGCTCGCCGAAGAGGTCGTCCGGTACGCGCTGGAACCGCTCGTGTTCGATCCCGGTCCCCATCAGTGCCCCGAGGACGAGGGCTGGGAACCGGTGTCGTCGGACCGGATTCTGGATCTGAAGGTCGCCGACATCGCCTGCGGTTCAGGCGCGTTCCTCGTCGCCGCCGCGCGTTACCTCGCCGCCCGGCTGGTCGAGGCGTGGCACCGCGAGGAAGTCGCGCACGGGACCCCGCACGATCTCCAGATCCGGGCGATCCGGACCGTGGTGGCGACCTGTCTCTACGGCGCCGACATCAACGGTATGGCCGTGGAGATGTGCAAGCTGTCGCTGTGGCTGGTCTCGCTCGACTCGAAGCTGCCGTTCTCTTTCGTCGACGACAAGGTCCTGCACGGCAACTCGCTACTCGGCCTGACCGACGTCCGGCAGCTCAAGCTCAAGCACATCGACCCGGACAGCGCCACGGGACAGCTGAGCGTGTTCGAACTGGACGTGGACGGCGTACTCGCGCAAGCGACCCGGCTGCGACAGCAACTCGCCAACGAGGTCAACGACGACGACCCACAGCGCTCGGCCGCAACAAAACGGCGGCTGTGGCGCAAGTTCAATGAGGTGACCGCCCAGCTCACCGACGTCGCGGACGCCGTGGTCGCCGCCGGGCTGCGGCTGGGCGGCAAGCCGGGCAAGGCACTGCGTGAGGCGTACGGAAACCTGAGCTACGCCGTCGGTCTCGCTTACCCCGGCCCCGGCGAGCCCCCGAACCGCGCGATGCTCGACGGCATACTCGGCGCCGGTCTCACGCCGACCGTCGAAACGGACTACGACCGCTGGGAGCCCCTGCACTGGATCCTCGCCGTGCCGGACGTGATGGAACGCGGCGGCTTCGACGCCGTCATCGGCAACCCGCCGTTCGTTACTGGATCGAAGATCACCGGCGCAATGGGCACCAATGTGCGCGACTGGTTCGTCGACATCCTTGCATCTGGGCAACGTGGCAGAGCGGACCTCGTTGCCTATTTCTTCCTACGCGCCACTTTTCTACTGTCAGGGCAGGGCAACCTCGGTCTCATTGCAACAAACACGGTCGCGCAGGGCGACACCCGTGAGGTCGGACTTGATCGAATGGTGAATAAAGGCTTCACAATAACCCGAGCGATCCAAAGCAGATCATGGCCCTCTAACAGCGCTAGCCTAGAGTATGCCGCCGTGTGGGGGACCCAGCGCAAAGTCGCAGCAGGGATCCCACGCGTGGCAGATGAGATCGAAGTGCGGCGGATCTCGACACTCCTGGAGTCAGTCGGGCGAATCGACGGCCTTCCTAAAAGGTTGTCGCAAAGTCAGGGTGTCACCTTTGAGGGCTGCAAGCCGTATGGAGCTGGCTTCGTGCTCACGCCCGAAGAAGCTGCGTCATGGATCGAGACTGACTCAAAGAACGCCGACGTTCTATTTCCATATCTTACCGGCGAGGATCTTAATTCCCGTCCAGATGGGTCCGAATCTCGATGGGTGATCGACTTTTACGACCGTTCGGAAATTGCCGCCCAGATTTACAATTTGCCATTCGATCGACTATCTACACAGGTCAAAGCAGAGAGGCAAAAAGCTAATCGCAAGGTCCTTCGCGAACGATGGTGGCAATACGCAGACAAACGACCAGCGATGCGGAAGGCGATTGCGGATCTTAACGAGGTGCTCGTCCTCGCTATCACAAGCAAGACCGTTATACCGCTGAGGGCACCTACAGGGCATGTGCTTAGCAGCACTCTTGTTGTTTTCGCGACAGACTCTTTTGGGGATCAGGCGGTGTTGTCGTCGAGCCTGCATCAGATGTGGGCGATCAAGTACGGGTCCGGGATGCGCAACGACCCACGCTACACACCGTCCGATGTGTTCGAGACCTTCCCCCGGCCGGAACCGATTGAGCGGCTGGCCGTGATCGGGCGCACGCTGGACAGCGAGCGGCGGGAGGTCATGCTGCGGCGGGATCTCGGGCTGACCAAGCTGTACAACCTGGTCAACGACCCGGACACGCCCGACTCCGCTGACGCGGACGTGGCGCGGATACGGGAAATCCACGTCGACCTTGACCAGGCCGTCATGGACGCCTACGGCTGGGGCGATGTGCCGCTCGAGCACGGCTTCCACAGCTACCGCCAGATGCGGAGGTGGACGGTCAGCCCGGCCGCGCGGGTGGAGATCCTGGACCGGCTCCTCGAAGAGAACCATCGCCGTGCCGCCACCCAAGGCGAAGCACCGGCCCCGGCCGAGGAAGAAGGGGACGACGAATGACCGCCCCCCATGACAAGCAGCCGGAGTACCAGCTGGCGCGCGAACCGGACGGGCGGTCCTGGACGGCGCGGGAGAACCTCCTGGACATCCTCGAACGCGAGTTGCTCGGCCCGGCGAACGGTCCCGACGAGATCCTGAACGGCGTGCCCGACGTCGCCTACCTGATCGGCCGAATCGCGCCGGTTCGGCTGAAGGCCGGCACAAGCGACCCGAGGGACGCGGACTCCGACGACGCCGCGACGGATGTCGGTGACGCGGTCGACGCCGAGGAGAGCCGGGGTGTGCCGGTCACCGCCGTGGACGAGAGCGGCGCGGGTGCGGACGAGGACACCGTCGAGGACGAGCCGCAGAAACGCGGGCTGATGATCCCCGCGTCGATGGGGCTGCGCTGCCAGATCCCCGACGACCTGGCCGAGTTCACCGTGACCACGTCGTGGGGTTTGTACGAGCCCATCAAGGAAAAGAGCGAGGACACGTCCACAGGCCGCCGCTACCGGCGCACCCCCATCGAGATCGCCAAGTTGGTCACCGTCGCGAAGCTCGACCCGGCGGGCACCACGACGATCCATCTCAGGGACGAGGTCGTCCTGCGGGTCGACCGGTACGACGATCCCGAACGCGGGTGCCGTCTGATCGAGGTGGCGTTGTGCAACGACCGGGAGACACCCCGCAAGATCCCGGTCAACGCCTGGCTCTACCAGACCAAGCTGACCGTCACCGCCGGTGGCGCGGCAGCGTTCCTGCCGGTCACCGACGCCCTGGCGGACACCTGGGCCGAACGGGACGACGAACTGCGGCGGCTGAAGCTCCAGTATCGCGACCGGTTGGAGTTCGCCATCGGGCGCACCTGCTCGGTCGACTGGACGATCGCCGACAACGCGCGCCGGGCCAGCGAGGTCCGCACGACCTGGCTGCCGACCTGCCAGACACCGCAGACGACGGCCGAGGAGATCGGTGAAGCGCTGCTGGACATGAAGGTCCTGGCGACAATCGAGAACCTCGACCAGCTCCGGGCCGGGTTGGAACCGATCGTCGCGGGCTACACGTCCTGGCTCGACGGCCAGCAGCAAGAGGCTGACGCGTTGCCGGAGCACCTGCGCGGCGAAGGCCAGGACGCGGTCAGTGAAGCCCGCCGGGTGCGCCAGCAGCTCACGGACGGCGTGGCGCACCTGCTGGGCAACGACGAGGCGTTGCGCTGTTTCCGGTTCATGAACCAGGTGATGGCCGATCAGCGCATCCAGTCGCAGGTCGCCCAACTGCGCGCGGCAAACCCGAAAATGAGTGTGGACCAAGCCCAGGCAGCCGTGCTCGACGAAGGCCCCAAAGCCCACTCGTGGCGCACGTTCCAGCTCGCGTTCGTGCTGATGCAACTCCCGCAGCTGACCGATCCGGCCGCCGGGAAACGTTCCAGTGATCTCGCCAAGGCCCAGCTGCTGTTCTTCCCCACCGGTGGTGGCAAGACGGAGGCGTACCTCGGTCTCGCCGCGTACACCTTCGCCATCCGGCGGCGCCAGGGCGTGGTGTCCACACCGGACGGTCCGCTGGACGGCGGCACCGGGGTGGCCGTCCTGATGCGGTACACGCTGCGACTGCTGACCGCGCAACAGTTCCAGCGCGCGACCGCGCTGATGTGCGCGGCCGAAATGGCGCGGATCAACGATCAGGCCACGTGGGGCAGTGAGCCGTTCCGGATCGGCCTGTGGGTCGGGACCGACGTCAGCCCCAAGCGCTACGACGAGGCGGCGGCTCAGCTCGAGAAGGCTCACGAAGGTCGCGGGTACCGGCTCACCGTGTTGCAGATCCAGCGCTGCCCCTGGTGCGGCAGCAAGATCGGCGCGCGGGACGTCCGCGCCGACGCAGGAAAGCGCCGGGTGTACGTCTACTGCGGGGACGATCTGGCCGGCTGCCCGTTCGCCGAAGGCGGGGCAGCGGGCGAGGGTCTACCCGTGCTGACCGTCGACGAGGAGATCTACCGGCTGGCGCCGGCGTTCCTGATAGCCACCGTCGACAAGTTCGCCCGCCTGGCCCGGGAGGGCGAAGCGGCCGCGCTGTTCGGCTACGTGTCCAGGCGCTGTGAACGCCACGACTTCGTGCACGCCGACTACAAGCACTGCGACATCAAGGACGGCAACAAGCATCCGGCCACAAAGGACGGTCTGCCCGCCGCGGCGGTTCGCCCCGCCGACCGGCTGCGCCCGCCGGATCTGATCATCCAGGACGAGCTGCACCTCATCACCGGCGCGCTCGGCACGACGGTGGGCCTGTTCGAGGTGGCCATCGACGTGATGACCGCGTGGCGCACCGCCGACGGCCGTCCGGTGCGGCCGCTGCTGGTGGCCTCGACAGCGACCGCGCGCAACGCACCCGACCAGGTCAGGGCCCTCTACGGTCGCGATGTCACGATCTTTCCCCCGCAGGTGCTCGACGCCGGAAAAACGTTCTTCTCCAAGGAGGAACCGGTCTCCGAGAAGTATCCCGGCCGGCGCTACGTCGGCCTGAGCACCACCGGGGTCCGGCTCACCACGGCGGAGATCAGGGTCGCCGAAGTCCTGCTGGCCGCCGGACAGCTGCTGCTGGACCGTTCCGGCGAGGCCGCCGACCCGTACCTGGCGCTGGTCGGCTATTTCAGCGCGACGCGCGAGCTGGCCGGCATGGCCCGGTACCTGGGTGACGACATCCAGACCGCGCTGGCCAAGCGGCGGCCGTGGTCCCTGCTGCCGCGCCGGACCGGCACGAACTACGGCGAGCTCCACCGGGCCGAGCTGACATCGCGGGTGTCGAGTGCCGACATCACCGCGACACTGGACCAGATGGCGGTGAAGTTCGACCCCCGCTTCGACTCCACCGCGGGCAAGCGAGAGCTGAGCGCGCTGCGGGAGGCCAAAAAACCGGTCCTCACGCGAGAGGTAAGCCCCTTTGACGCGATCCTGGCCACGTCGATGCTCCAGGTCGGCGTCGACGTCACCCGGCTCGGGCTGATGCTGGTCGTCGGTCAGCCGAAGAACACCGCCGAGTACATCCAGGCGTCCTCACGTGTCGGCCGTGACCCGAACCGTCCCGGACTGGTCGTGTCGCTCGGCAACTGGGCGCGACCGCGCGACCTGGCGCACTTCGAGCAGTTCCGGCACTACCACGAGACGTTCTACGCCCAGGTCGAGGCACTGTCGGTCACGCCGTTCTCGGTGACGTCGCTGGAACGCGGTCTTGACGGAGTACTGGTCAGCGCCGCCCGGGTACTGCAAGCCGCCCAGGCGCAAGGGCTTTCGCCAGAACACAGCGCTGGCCGGATCGAGGCGGAGCGGGACTTCGCGGTCGAGCTGATCGACGCGTTGGTGAGCCGGGTGAAGCGCGCGTCCGACGAGGACTCGGCGGACCGGGCGCGGCACCGCCTGCACAACCGGCTGGACCAGTGGACCGATCGGCGCAAGTACCTGGCCGACAACAGAAAGTCGGTGGTGTACGAGCGGGTCACCGACGACGGGCGGCACGGTCCGCTGATGATCAGCGCGGAGAACGCCCGGTCGCTGGCCGACAGCAGGGACAGCGCGCCCTTCGTCGTCGCCAACTCGATGCGTGAGGTGCAACCGGAGATCAACCTGCTGGTCAGCCCGATCAAGGAGAACCTCGTCTACATCGCACCCCCGGGCACACCGAAGTGGGACCTGCCGACCGGAGGCACGGATGAGTGACAATGGCGGAGCCCCACTCATGCGTGCCGACCGGCAGTTTCCATGCGGGACACCCGCACCCGAGGGAGTGTCCCGCAAGACACAGGAGCCGTCGTGACCCGATTTGTCCACGACGCGACCAACACCGTGGATCCGTTGGGAGACGCGGACAAGGAAGCGGACAAGGCCACCAAGCACAACCGCGCCAAGGTCGGCTCGGGACGCCCGTCGTCGCTGCTCTACACCTACGGTCCGGGCGCGATCATGGACCTTTCCCAGTTCACGATCATGCCCACCGGTCTCGACGACTGGGACCGGATCTGGAACCGCCGCGACGGTGTCCCCCAGATCCGCGCGCCGCGGCTGCGTGAGGTGGTGGGCAGAATGCTGCAGTCCCGCGACGTGCAGCTGCGCCCGCACCCCTGGCAACCGAAGAAGAGCAGCCTTTCCAGCGAGGGCAACGACCTCGGGGTGCCGGCGCGGGTGTTCCCGCAGTGGCTGCGCTGCACGGGATGCGACATGCTCGGCATGCTCTCGCAGTTCGACTACCACAACACCCATCCCTTCCGTACCGACCTGGCCTGCTTCGAGCACGGCAAGTGCACCGGCCGGACCGGCGACAAGACCCGCAGGACGGCCCGGCGCAGCGCGGTCCCGGCGCGCTACCTGCTCGCGTGCGTCAACGGGCACCTCGACGAGTTCCCGTACGAGGAATGGGTCCACCACGGTAAACCCTGCACACAGGCGCAGTTCCCGGCATTGAAGATGGTCGACCGGACGGCCGGGAAAGGCGCGTCGGCGGTGATCGGCTGTGCCTCGTGCGGGCTGCGCAGACCGATGAACGAGGCACAGGGCGAGGCCGGGAAGGCCAAGCTGCCCCGCTGCCGGGGCCGCCACCCGCACCTGGACGCGTTCGAACCAGGCGGCTGCCGCAATGAGACCAGGCTGATCCTCGTCGGCGCCTCGAACCTGTGGTTCCCGGCGACACAGTCGATCATCGTGATGCCGGAGTCCGACGAGGAGCAGACCGGTGAGCTAGCCAACCAGATCCGGGTCGCCCTCGGCGAGAAACTGGCCAAATACCGTGACAATCTCGACCTGCTCCGCGATCTCCTCGACAGTGCCAAGGTCGACGTGACCGCGCTGTCCGACGACGACCTGAGCCAAGCCGTAACCACCGCGTCGGCGCCGCTCGCCTCGGTGGAGGAGCAGGAAGCCTGGCTCCGCGACTGGGACCCGGTGGACCTGCTCGTCCCCGAATGGCGATACCTGCTCAAAGACCCGCAGGGCGATCACCACGGTGATCCGGTGAGTGGTCTCACACTGTCCAAACGCGACCGTGACCCTGATCTGCAACCGGAGATCACCAGGGTTCTGGCCGTCGAGCGGCTGCGCAAGGTCAACGCCCTCGTCGGCTACACACGCATCGACGACATGGATCGGGTCGGTGACCTGCCGCAGCGGCTGGCTCCGCTGACCCGAACGTCCCGGCCCGCCTGGACGGTCGCGACCGAGGATCGCGGCGAGGGCATCTTCCTCCAGCTCGACGAACAGAAAGTGGCTGCCTGGGAGCGGCGGATACTCGCGACGGACGTGTGGCACGCGCACCGTGACGCGCACAGCCGCAACTTCTACCGCCGCTTCTCCGACACCGCCAAGGACGTCGATCCCGACACCCGGCTCAAGCCGCCGCGCTACTGGCTCGTCCACACCTTCGCCCACGTGCTGATCCGCGGGCTGGCCATGACGTGCGGTTACTCCGCGGCGAGCCTGAGCGAACGGCTCTACGCATGGCCGGAGGCAGACGGGCGGTCGGCGGCAGCGGGGCTGCTCATCTGCACCACCGCGTCCGACAGCGACGGCACCCTCGGCGGGCTCGTGCAACTGAGCGAACCCGCCCGCCTGGAACGGGTCGTCACGGCGGCGCTTTTCCGGGCGACGCGATGCTCGTCGGACCCGATCTGCGCGATGCGCAAACCGCAGGACCCCGAGGACTTCCTGCACGGCGCCGCCTGCCACTGCTGCGTGATGGCGTCGGAGACCTCCTGCGAACGAGCCAACCGGTTCCTGGACCGGCGGTTCCTCATCGACCTGCCCGGCGGCAGCGGCCTCGGCTTCTTCGGACGCGCCGATTGACGCCGGGGCGGCGAGGCAGCTGGGGCAGCTGCTCACCGGAACCGAGGCCAAGGCGATCGCCGACCGGCTGACCGACGGCGACACACTGACGGCCGCGCTGAAAGCCGTCTCCGCCGGACGACGCGCAATGATCAGATCACTCATGGCGGCGGGGTCCGCGCCCTGCATTGTCTCCGTGCTGCGGGCCGTGGAGGGGGCACGATCGGCGCCGACTGCTCTCGACCCGCTCTGGACCATGCCCGGCCACCTCGCCCGAGGTGGCGCGCTCACCAGCTCAGTGCCTTATCTCGTGGACAACGCACGCCAGTCCGTCACCTGCTCCACGTTCAACTTCCAGCGCTCATCGGGACTCTGGACAGCGCTGCGGCGAGCGGCCTCGCGGCCGGAACTCACCGTGCGTGTGTACCTCGACACCGCCGCGGCGGACCAGCGGCCCACGCCATGGTCGCCCACCACGACCGAGGTAGCGGCGCAGCTGCGACCTGGAACCGTCCTGCGGACGAAGGAGTTCGACGGCACCCGCGTACGCAACCACGCGAAGTTCCTCGCGATCGACCACCGGTTCCTGCTGGTGACCAGTGCGAACTTCTCGTGGAGCGCGGAACACGGCAACGTCGAGTTCGGTGTGCTCATCGACAACCGCAACCTCACCGAGGCCGTCGAACACGAGCTCGCCCAGGCCGAGGACCTGCTCTACGAACGTGTTCCCACGCCACCGGTTGATCGGCGACCGTCACCCGGGTAACGTATCCCATCGGATACATGGAGGGATCATGACGGATGTAGCCGAGCTGCTGACCCTGGCTCGGCGTGCCGCAGGGCTGAGCCAAGAAGAGCTTGCAGGTCGAGCTGGCACGTCGCGAACGACGTTGTCAGCCTACGAGCACGGCCGAAAGTCGCCCACTTCTGACACGGTTTCGCGGCTACTGGCGGAGATCGGTCTCGAACTGACCGTTCGCCCCCAAGTGGAGGACGTCGAACACACGACACCGCAAGGCCGCACCGTGACGACGCTGAGCCATCTCCCTCGGCTTCCTCTTGACCAAGCTTTCGCCACGGTGACGCTGCCCATCCATCTGAACTGGTCCCAACCGGGTCGACAGTTCGATCTGTCGAACCGCGCTGAACGGGCGCGCGTATACGAGATCGTTCTACGGGAAGGCGGTTCCGAAGACATTTACAGGTACGTCGATGGCGCGCTGTTGATCGACCTGTGGGACCAACTGGTCATCCCTCGCGCCGTTCGAGCAGCCTGGGCTCCTGTAGTTGAAGCTGATGCCAACAGGGCCGCATAGTGTCTGCGTCTCAACCGGTGACGAGCCTGACCGGCTTCCAGATCGAGGTGGCACAGCTCTTTTTCAGCCTGTCGACCAGCCGAGGATTCCTGCTGGCAGGCGGCGCCGCCCTGGCAGCACAAGATCTGACGAACCGTCCGACGCAGGACCTCGACTTCTTCACAGGACCAGACAGCGGAGACGTTGCCGCGGCGCGTGACGGCTTCGAGCAAGCCGCTCAAGCTCAGGGATGGACTGTGAACCGGGTACGCGACGGCACGACATTTTGCCGACTCATCGTGTCCGGATCCGACTCCCTCGTTGTCGATCTAGCGCTCGACACCCCGCCCAGCCGACCACCAACAGCCAGCTTCATCGGACCGACTTTCGACCTTGAAGAGCTGGCCGGCCGCAAGACGCTGGCCTTGTTCGACCGCGCCGAGGCACGCGACTTCACCGACGTCTACATACTGACCAAGCGCTACGGCAAAGAACTACTTCTCGCCCGTGCGGCCGAAGTAGACCTCGGATTCGACAGAGCGATATTCGCGCAGATGCTGCGCACGCTCACCCGCTTCGACGACAGCGAATTACCCGCCACAGACGACGACAAAGCAGTTGTCCGAGTGTTCTTCGCCTCCTGGGCAGCCGAGCTTGCGGGAGACGCGGGACTATGAACCTCGACAACGGGCCGCGAATGTGGAGCGCGGAACACAGCAATGTCGAGTTCGGTGTGCTCATCGACAACCGGAACCTCACCGAGGCCGTCGAACGGGAGCTCGGCCGGGCCGAGTTTCAGTTCTCAAGACTCCAGCACTCGGTCAAGGCGGTGGTTGATGAGTTCGATGTCGAAGGGCTCGGGTTCGCCGCCGTCCTCGCCAGGACGGGTTCCTTTCCCAGCGACGCAGCGCGGGTACGTCACGTCGGTTTCGGCGTCGTGGATCTTCTCCACCTCAACGGTGTGCCGCCAGCTGTCGCCGAAGTCGTACAGGTAGCTCGCGGTCAGGGCGCTGCGCAAAGTCGTTTCTGCTGATCATGGTGTGTGTTGAGGGTTTTGGTGCAGGCGGAGGATGGTGAAGATCAGGTGTGGGTTGTTGCGGATCTTTCGGATGGTGGCGGCGATTTTGGTGTGCCCGGTTTGAC
>NZ_WHTD01000049.1 GCF_009379765.1 Actinophytocola sp.
CAGCCGCGCTGTTTCTGGGGAGTGCTGTTCGGGCAGCGGTCTCCCGGACGTCTCGATGCCGGTGAAGATCAGCACGCCGGTGGCCAGGGCCAGCGGTGCGGCCGTCAGCAGTGCCGCGGTGCCGAGCAGGGGGGCGCTGGACAGGAGCAGCGGGCCGATCATCCCGCCGGCCTTGCTGGCCGCCGCGGCGACCCCGCTTCCGGTGGCGCGCAGTTCGGTGGGGTACTGCTCGGTCGAGTACGGCGACAGCATCGCGATCATTCCGGCCGACGTGGACAGCAGCAGGGCCACCAGCGCCAGGATCATCCAGTCGGCCTTGCCGACCACGGTGAAGCAGCCCAGCACCGCGACGGTGAGCACCGAGTACAGGATCATCGACCCGCGGCTGCTCCACCGGCCATACAGGTAGGCGGCCAGGAACGTGGCGGGCACCGCCGCGAGCGACGCGGTGAACAGCAGCGAGTCGGCCGAGTCGCCGTAGCCGGCATGCCGCAGGAACGTCGGCAGGAACGTGATGAAGCCCCAGTTCACGACGCCCCAGCCCAGGCCGTAGCACACTACCGAGACCGACCGTCGCAGGTAGATCCCGGCAAACAGGGTGACGAACGGCGACTGTCTGGCGACCGGCTCGGCGGCGACCGGCTCGGCGGCGGCCGACGGCTCGCTGTTCGCATCGTCGGTGACCGCGGTGATCCCGTACTTCTCCATCACCGCAACGGCTTCCTCGCCCCGACCGGTGGCCAGCAGGAAGCGCGGCGACTCCGGGATCCACCGGCACAACACCAGCAGCGCGAACCCGGAGGGCACCCCGAGCAGCCACAGCACCCGCCAGCCGAACAGCGGAATGAACAGCGCCGCCGCGCCGCTGGCCACCAGGTAGCCGAAGGTCGCACCCAGCCCGCTCTGCAACACGATCAGCGGACCACGCCGCTTCGCCGGGACGGACTCGGCGGTCAGCGCGTACACCGTCGGCAACATCCCACCGGCCGACGCCCCCATGAAAAAGCACATCACCAGGTTCCCGGTGAAGCTCGGCATGAACCCGCAGATCGAGGTGCCGATGAAGATCACCCCGGAGAACATGAGCGTGGCCCGCCTGCCGATGATGTCGGCGAGATAGCCCCACACCAGGGAACCCACCACCGTGCCGGCGATCGCGGTGAACGGGAACATCGCGGTCTGCTGGGTGCTCATCCCGTACTCCTCCGACATCCCGGGCACCACGAACCACAGCGTCGCCGGCTTCATCGTGTCGATCACCAGACCGATCGTCAGGATGGAGATCAGCACCCAGTGCGCACGGGTCAGCCGGGCGCCGTCGATCGACCGGAACCGCGCGTCTCCCAGTAGGCCGATCCGCGCGCCGGCGGGCCGCCTCGAGGGCAGCACGGCCCAGCCCGCCATGCACACGCCGACCACGATGAGCACCATCCCCACCATCATCTGGGCGGACATCCCCATACCGGCCATCATGACCATATCGCCGTGGCGCTCCGCCATCAGGAAGTCGGGGAAATGCAACAGGACACCCACCACGACGGTTAAGGCGCCCGCCCAGAACACGGTGCTCCGGCGAGTGGACATCTCTGACCGTCCTCAGTGGACCGGTGGGGTGGCGGTGGTGTCCCGGCCGTCCTGGTCGGCGAAGTAGCGCTCGCACAGCCGCTGCCGCCGGGCATCCCAGACCATGTACGTGCCGAGCAGGAGCTGGGTCAGGCCGCGCGGCACGTCTGCCCAGCGATCGCGCAGTCGCATGAGCGGCAAAGACACGGTCGGCACGCCGATCGAGGCCGACCGCGGCAGCAGCAGGCACGGGCCTCGGTTGGGCATCGACCGGGTGTGTGCCGCCGAGGAGAACAGCGCGAACCGCCGCACCGTCTCCCGGGTGACGGCACGCATCACGACCGGCGCGAGACCGCGGGCCGGGCACGCCCGGTTGGCCACGACCCCGAACGGGATGTGGTTGTAGTCCTGAGTGGACGACTCGGCCCACCGGTCCGGGTCGAACCGCTCCGGGTGCTCGTACCCGGCCTGGTGGAACTCCGGGTAGCTGAAGCACACCACCGACCCCGCGGGGATCGCGGCGCCGCCGTCGAGCTCGACGTCGGCCGAGGTGATCCGGTGCGCGATGCCGAACAGCGGCCACCGCCGCAGCGTCTCGTCGAGCACCCGGTCGAGGTAGTCCGTGGAAGGTTCCGCCACCAGCTCCGCCACCACGTTCTGCTGCACCTCCCGGTGCGTGGCCAACGCCATCAGCAGGTGCGCCATCGCCTCCGACGACTGCACCACGGCGGTGTTGAAGAACGTCCCCTGCAGGTAGTACGCCTTGTCCTGCAAGGAGAGTCCGGCCGGCAGCCGATGCGGGACCGCGCCGTCCTCGATCTTCGCGACCAGGAACCTGGTGAGCCGGTCGCGCCGGTCCATGTGCCGCAGGCCGCAGCACTTCAGCGCCGTCGCCACGTCGTCGGCGTTGTCCACGATGAGGGTCCTGGCGCCGGCTGGGCATCGCTCGCCGAACACCAGCTCGTAGTAGAACTCCGCCCAGATCGGCATCATCAGGTCACGCAGTCGAACCGTGCGCGCGCGGCGCACGCCGAGCTCGTTCAACACCCGCGCCGCGCAGTCGGTCGCCAGCCGGTGCGCCCGCGCGTGCCCGGCGGCCAGGATCCGCCGCGTGGTCCTGGCGACCTCCAGGTACCGCTCGCCTGGCTCGAGGTGTTCCTGGTGCACGTGCGGGCCGGGCGCGAGCCAGTACCAGAACAGGTCCGACAGCGCGGCGCCCCGGCTGCGCCCGTTGGTCGCCGGGTGCTCGTAGAGCCGACGGAACCGGGTGATGTCAACAAGATCACCGGGAACGGGGATACCGTCGGCGCCGTTGATCCGAGTGAAGATCCGCATCCGCAGGTTGACGACCAACCTCGGCAGCCAGTACGGCAGGCTGGCCAGCACGACCAACGCGGGCAGCGCGACAGTCACGACCACCATGGTTGCTCCGCCTTTCGGACGAGATCGGGAGTCAGCTCCCCCGGCGAGTCACACCCGCACAGCGCCAGTGCGCTGTCCAGCTCCCGGCGCAGCGTCTCCAGCACCCGGCGGACTCCCGCCTCGCCGCCGGTGGCGAGGCCCCACAGGACCGACCGGCCGACACCGACCGCACTCGCGCCCAACGCGCAGGCTTTGACCACGTCGACACCGCGCCGCACGCCGCCGTCGAGCAACACCGGCAGCGCACCGCCGACCGCGTCCGCGACCGCCGGCAACAGGTCGATGGTGGGCGCCACGGTGTCCAGCTGGCGGCCACCGTGGTTGGACACGATCAACGCGTCAGCACCGCACCCGACGGCCAGCCGCGCGTCCGCAGGGTGCAGCACGCCCTTCAGCACGATCGGCAGCTCGGTGACCGACCGGAGCCAGTCGAGGTCCGCCCAGGACAGGCCCGGATCGAACTCGATGTCCCGGGCCGGCCCCCACCCGCCGGCCGGCGAAGGCTCGCGCAGGTTCTCGCACTGGACGCCGGCCGGCAGGTCGAGAAAACCGTTGCGCAGGTCCCTTTCCCGGTGGCCGAACACCGGTGAGTCGACGGTGACCACCAGCGCCCGGCATCCGGCCGCCTGGGCCCGGCGGACGACGGACGCGGTGAACCCGCGGTCCGGCTGGATGTAGAGCTGGAACCACAGCTGCGGCGCCGGACCGGCGACCGCCTCCCGCGCCGCCTCCGCTATCCGTTCGATGGCGACGGTCGACGCCATGCTCACGATCATGACCACACCGGCCGTCGCGGCGGCCCGCGCGGTCGCCGCCTCCCCGTCCTCGCATGCGAGCCGGTGGAACGCGGTCGGTGCGAGCAGGACCGGCATCGACATCGGCGCGCCGAGGACCGTGACACCCAGCTCACGCATCCCGCCGCCGCGCAGGACGCGCGGCACCAGACCGAGCCTGGCGAACGCGGCGGTGTTCTGCCGCAGGGTCACCTCTTCGCCGGCACCACCGGCGAAGAAGTCGTACGCAGCAGGGTCGAGGTGGTCCCGAGCCTCGGCTTCCAGCTCCGTCGGGGACAGCGCGTCCATCTGCCGTCATCCGGCGGTCGCCGGCACTGCCGCCAGCACCAGTTCGCGCTCGAAGAACGCGCGTAGCGGATCGCGGTGCGCCCGTGCGGAGGTCCACTCGTTCTCCAGGTTCTCCGCGACGTGATGCTCGGCGAGCAGCGTGCCCTGCCGGAAGTGCCGGACGACCGGATGCAGGTAGGCGGCGTCGTACGCGGTCTCGGCGTCGTTCTGTGGCACCCTGTGCACCGTGATGTCGAACGGGTCGATCTTGTCGTGGTCCGGGCCGTACTCGAGGGTGACCGTGAAGTAGTCCGAGCCCGCCGTGAGGTCGCACCCGTGCGCGTAGTCCACCGCCAGCTCCTCGTAGTATGCGGCCGGGCCGTGGGGACCAACCACGACGAGGTCGCACAGGTGGCCGAACTGCTGCCACAGCGCGGAGGTCCGGTTCACCCTGGCCAGCACCGCGTCGCTCAACGCGGCCGGTTCGGCAGGCAGGCCGACGCGCGGCCAGGTCACGCCGTGGTAGCGCTGCTCGAGGATGCGGTGCAGGGACCTGACGGAGTAACGGAAACCGTGGATGAACCCGCTCGTGCCCCGCTTGAAGTCGCGTACCTGCATCAGGGTGCCCGCGAAGTACAGGCCGGGCACGGTGGTCGACTCCCACGCGGGCGTCTGTGCCGGAAAGCGGTCGTCGATCACCAGCTCCGGCCGGCAGTCCTCCGCGAAGATCGAGTGGTCGAACCGGAAACCGGTGCACACGATGACCCGGTCGTAGCGCAGGTCCTTGGTGACCTCGTCGGCCCTGGAGAAGCTGACCGTGACCAAGTACCCGTCCTCGGTCCGCTCGATGCCGAGAATGTGCCCGTCCAGCAACGCGTTCTGCGACTTGAGCTGGTAGGTGTCCAGAAAGTTGTTGTTGACCGCCCGCAGGTGGCCGACGTAGTGGCTCTGCCACGCCAACCTGATCGAGCTCGGACCGGCCACATGGATCACCGCAGCCGTCTCCACCAGGTTGTCCGCGGTCTCGAAACCCGAGTTGCCCCTGCCGATGATCAGTACCCGCTGGTTGACGAAGTCCGCGGGATCCACCGGGACCTGGTCGTAGCGCTCGGCCGTCTCGATACCGGGAATCGCTGGCAGGTAAGGCTTCGACGGCCCGGTCGCGACGACCAGCCGGAGTGCCTCGAACACCTCGCCACGCTGGTCCACCACCCGGAACAGGTCGTCGTCGCCGCGGGTGACCTCGACCGCTCGGGTGCCGTAGCGGACGCGCAGCCCGGTCGACTCGGCGAAGTCGGTGAGGTACCGGACCATCTCGTCCGCGCGTGGAAAGTACCGCTCGGAGTACCGGGTGAACAGGAGGCCGTCCTCGTCGGACAGCAGGGAGTTCCAGTCCATCCGCAGGTTGAACTCCGGATCGTCGGTGCCGGTGTACCGCTTGTTGTTCGAGATCAGCTGACGGTGCCGGGGGAAGGTCCGGAAGAACGTGCCCGCGCTCGCACCGGCCTCCATGATCAGGTAGTCACGGCCCGCGCGATCGAGCAGGTAGCCGAGTTGCAGGCCCGCCGGCCCCGCGCCGATGACCAGATAGTCCACGCTGGTGGCCAAAGCATGCCTCCCCAAGGTCGCTGGTTTCGCCAACCGGGCTTTACGCGCCGCGGGCCGGAACGGTTCACCAGTGGTCGGATCCATTTCGCGCCGGCCGTTGTGGGATGGTTCGACGGTGGAGATCCGACCTGTCGCCCACGGCGAGGGCACCCTGCTGCGCGAGTTCCGGCTGCGGGCGGTGCGGGACGCACCCGAGGCGTTCTACCTCCCGCTCGACGAGGAGGAGAAGGCGACCGTCGACGTGTGGGAGCGGTGGGCCACGAGCGGCGCGGAGACCGCCGACCGGGTCATGTTCGTCGCGGCCGAGATCGGCGACTGGCTCGGCATGGCCGGCTGCTCACTGCGATCGGACGGCAGCGGGGTGCTCGACGCGACCGGTATGTGGGTGGTGCCCACGGCACGGGGACGAGGGCTCGGAGAGCTACTCATCGACGCCATCGTCGACTGGGGCCGGCACCGGGGCGCGGTTCGGATGGAGTTCGCGGTCACCGAGTCCAACGCGGTGGCGATCCGCCTCTACCGCAGGTTGGGTTTCGAGCCGACCGGCAGGCGTCGGCGACTCGAGTCCAACTCCGGCCTCACCGGCATGTTCATGACCCGGGCGCTGTGAAGACGCTTCGCATCGGTGCTGTCCGCCGTGCACGGTCGCGGGAGCGCGGGGTCGCCGGGGTCCGCCGCGCGGAAGGTGCGGCCGGCCGGTGCGAACGGCTCGACATCGATGCTTCCTTCATGGGATGACGCTCGCTCACGTGGTCTCGGTCGGGATGACACGGATCGCGTGCCGAGACAGCGTCACGTCCACGTCGGCGCCGAGCGGTGCGGGCAGGCGATCGAGGTCGCGGTGCAGCATCAACGCGGTGATCGGCGGATTGGTGTTCAGCCGCACCCGGGCGAGGGGCAGGGTGGGCCGCACCTCGAGAACTTGGGTCCGGACGCGGAACGCGGGCGGGGAGTGGTCCGGCACGTTGACGAGGACGTCTTCGGGCCGGTAGTACGCGGTGCCGGGCGAGTCGTCGACCGTGCCCGAACTGATCGGTATGTCGCCGACGTGGACTCCGATGGTGTCGCGGTGGGTGGGACCGAGCTCGTGCCAGCCGAGCAGGCGGGCGGCGACGGCGTCGCCGGGATGCCGCATGAGCTGGGCGGCTGGGCCGGTCTGGCGCAGCGTTCCCGCGGAGATGATCGCCAGGTCGTCGGCGAGGCTGAGCGCTTCGTCGCGGTCGTGGGTGACGTGGATGGCGGGCACGGCCAGCTCGCGGAGGGTGTCTCGCAGTACCTCGCGGAGCTCTTCGCGGACGGGTTGGTCGAGGGCTGAGAGAGGTTCGTCCAAAAGCAGGGCGGCCGGCTGTGCGGCGAGTGCCCTGGCCAACGCGACCCGCTGGCGTTCCCCGCCGCTGAGCGAGCGGGGTGCCCGGTCGGCGAGGTGAGCGATCCCGAACCGGTCGAGCAGATCGTCGACCTGGGAGCCGCGGCGGCGCAGGCGCGGTGCGAAGCCGACGTTGTCGCGCACCGACAGGTGCGGGAACAGCGCGGCGTCCTGGAACACCATCCCGATCCGGCGTTGCTCCGGCGGAAGTGTGGTGATGTCCCGATCGCCGAGGCGAACGTGGCCGCGTCGCGGGGTGCGGAAACCGGCGACGGTGTCGAGCAGCATGCTCTTTCCGGCGCCGGAAGGCCCGAGCACGACGAGGACGCGACCGGCGGGCACGGTGAGGCTGAGCGGGCCCATTCGGAAGGAGCCCGCCCGGGTGAGCAGTTCGGAGACCGTGAGCACCCGGCTACCTCCGGAGGCGTTCGGCGCCGGCGAGGAGTCGCCCCGAGGCCAGCGTGCGCAGGACCAGGAACGTGGCCAGCGCGACGAGGAGCAGCAGTACCGCCGCGGACGCGGAGGCGGTGAGCCCGGACGACAGGAAGAGGTTGTAGATGGTCACCGGTGCGGTGGCGGGGTAGTAGGCGAGGATGACCACGGCGCCGAACTCGCTGATCGAGCGGGCGTAGACCAGCACGGCACCGGTCAGTACACCCCGCCAGGCCAACGGAATGCTCACCCGCCGGAACGTCTGCCCGGGTGTCGCACCGAGGCTCCGGGCGGCGCGTTCGACGTTCGGGTCGAGCGCCTCGAACGCGACCCGGGCGCTGTTGACCGCGAACGGCGCGCTGACGAACAGCATGGCCACCACGATGCCGGCGTGGTTGCCGTAGAAGGAAAGTCCGGTGGTCTCGAGGGGCGCGCCGATCCAGCCCGTGCGTCCGAAGACGAACAGCAGGGCGATCCCGGCGACGGTGTGCGGGATGGCGAGCGGCAGGTCGACCACCGCCTGGACCAGGGCGTGGCCGGGGAACCGGTGGCGAGCGAGGAGGTAGGCCAGCGGGACCCCGAGCACGGTGGCGATCGCCGCGGTGATCGCGGCGTCCTGGACGCTGACCAGCAGTGCCTGGCGGATCTCCGCGTCGGCCAGGGCGGCGTCGAGGCTGCTGGGCGAGCTCGTGGACACCAGCCCGATCACCGGCAGCAGGATGAAGGCCAGGAGCAGCCCGCTCGCCAGCCACACGGCCGCCGGGAACAGTCCGGTCGACAACCGCGTGGCGGTCCGCCGGCGCCTCGGTGGGTCGTCGACCGCGCTCCTCATTCAGCCTCCGGGCAGCGCGGCCGGGGCGGCGAGCGGCCGCAGCGAGGTGGGCAGGGACTCGCCACCGGCCACCGCCGGGTCGAGCACGGTGAACCCGTTGTCGCTCATGATCTTCTGGCCGTCGGAACTGAGGACGAACTCGACGAACCGTTGCGCCGCCGCGGTGTTGGGCGCGTTCGTGGGGATGGTGAGCGCGTAGACGATCGGCTTTCCGGTCCGGGTCCCCGAGGCCGTCGGCACACTCGCGGACTCGTAGGCGTCGGCCTGGGCGGGATCCGAGAGGTCGATCTGCGGCGGGAGGTCGATGAACCGCAGATCGTGCTGCAGCGCATCGGAGCGGTAGATCCCCAGGTAGTCGATCTGGCCCGACACCAACGCCGGCAGCAGGTGGGTCTCGGTGTCGACCATGGTCTCGCGCGGCGAGTTGGCGAGCACCTCGGCCGACAGCTTCGGCTCGTCGTAGTAGTCCTGCGCCAGCGCGAGCATCTGCAGTGTCTGGTAGCCCGACGGGTCGGTGTCCGGGTTGGACCGGCCGATGCGCACTCCCGGCCGCGACATCACCTCGCGCCAGTTGTCGGTGGTGAGCTCGGCGGCGCCGTTGCTCTGGTCGGTGTAGGCGAAGGTGATCCGGTTCGAGACGAACCCGATGTACCAGTCGGCGAACCGGGGGCCGCCGCCGGCGCCGAACATCATCTCGGGGATCAGCGAGTAGTCCGCCACTCCCAGCACATCGACGGGCATGTCCAACTCGGTGATACCGCGAACCACCTCGACGCTGCCCGCGAACCGGGACTCCACCGTCACGTCCGGGTTCCGCGTCGTGAACGCGGCGATGACCGCTTTGAACGGTCGAGCCAGCGTGCCCGCCCCGTTCACGATCAGCGTGCCCGACGCGGGCGCGTCCTCGCCGGAAGCGGGTCCGGCCGATGTGGGGGATCCGCAGGACGCCACCAGCGCGCTCACGGCCGCGAGTGCCACCCCGAACCTGGTGCCACGTCGCATCGTGACTCCTTCTGTAGTATGACAGAGTCGTACAAGGCTAACCGGCCACGCATCCTCGAGGACAGCCCGTGACCCGCTACCTCGAACTCAGCACCCACATCGCCCGAGCGGTCCTCGCCGGAGAGCTGGCACCCGGGGCCGAGCTCGCGAGCGTCCGTGACCTCGCTCACGCCCGGGCCACCACGGTCGCCACCGCCAGCCGCGCCTACCGCCACCTCGCCGAGCACGCGGTCATCCACCTCGAGCCGCGGCGCCGGGCGAGGGTTGCCTCGGACGGTCCCGTCGCCGCCCAGCGCCTGCTGGGCGGCGAGTCCGTGTTCCGACTCGCCGGCAGCGACGATCCCGCACTGGACCTCCTGCTGCGCCACATCGGCGACCCCGTCGCCGTGGTCGCGACCCGGGGCAGCCTGCACGGCCTCGCCGCCGTGGCCACGGGAAGTGCCGACGGCGCCACCGTCCACCTGCGCCACCACTCCGGCGTCTTCAACGCCCCGTTCGCCCGAGCGGTCCTGCGTGGGAGGCGTCCGGCGCTGGTCCACCTGTGGCGGCGCGAGCAGGGTCTGCTGCTGCCTTCGGGAAATCCCCGCGGCATCACCGATGTCCGGCAGCTCCGCGGCCTGCGCATCGCCAAACGCGGTTCCGGCACCGGAACCCGCGTGCTCCTGGACCACGCTCTCACCGACGCCGGACTCGAACCCGACGACCTGGCCGGCCCGGAGCTCGGCTCCCACCTGGAGGTCGCGCTCGCCGTCGCTGCCGGCGCCGTGCACGCCGGGCTCGCCGTCCGCGGCGCGGCCGCCGACCTCGACCTCGACTTCCTGCCCCTCGTCCGGGAGGACTTCGACCTCGTCCTGTCCGCCGACACGCTGGGCGCCGCCGCCCCGATCATCGAAGCCGTGCACGACTCCTCGGTCCGGGACGCCATCGCCAAGCTCGGCGGCTACGACCTGTCCCGAGCAGGTGTCGTCGACCAGCTCATCTGACTCTCTGCGTCGCCGGTGCCCGACCCGGCATGCCGCCGGGCTCGGGTCGGCACGCGGACGCATCCTCACCAGTGCGGAGCTGGACCGGGTGGCCGGGACCAACAACTACGGACGCAGCGTGCTGCGCCAGCGGCGCGAGGAAGGCCGTATTCAGCCGGTGGACAGAGACCGGGCGCAACGGGCACCCGTCTTGTTGTCGCGCCCTCGGACATAGACCTAGTGAACGTGGCGCGGCCCGCTCCACCAACCTGGGGGTCACTTGGGAGCGGGCCGCCACCGGTCAGTGTATCGCCGCACCGCCCAAACGGTCGGGTTCAGTACGGCCGTGATCTTCGCCGGATTCCGCCGTGCGGACGACAGCGCGTAGGAGTAGCCCCTCCGGATGGCGGTAGACCCCAGTCGGGCGGTTCTCCTAGATTGGTAACGAACCGCGCACGGTCGATCACTGTCGGGGTCGCTGCAGAGGGTCACGTAACGGAGGCCATGACGCAGGGTGATGTTGAGCGGCTATTGGAAGCGGGCTGGGGTGGGTTGCCGGCATGGGCTGCCGCTGGTGTGCGCCGCTCGCCCGTGCTGTGAGGGATCACCATGGGAGGAACGTCGAATGCTCGTCATGGACAACCGGTACGCGCCAGGCATGCGGAAGTGGAACCTACGGTTCGGTCTGACTTCACGCTGCAACATTCGTTGTCGGTACTGCCTGCCGGCGGGACCGCAGGGCGTTATCACCCAGCCGTCCTTTGACGAGGCCGTTGAGGTACTTCAGGCTGGCTACGACATCGGTATCCGGAGGGCGCATTACACGGGAGGTGAGCCGACCACCCGCCGTGACTTTGTCGATATCCTGCGGGCTGCGAAAGAGATCGGGTTTACTCAGCAGATCGTCACGACCAATGGCTACCGCCTACACAGGTTCATCGAGGAGGCTGTTGACGCCGGACTTACTCGGGCAATCATCAGCATCGACACACTCGACGCCCAGAAGAACATGTTCATTACTCGGGCGCATTTTCTCAATGACACGCTGCGCAGCATCGAGCGTGCCGCTGAACTCCTGCCCACGATGACGAAGCTGTCGTGCGTCACGATGCGAGACACGCTGAACGAGCTGCCTGCCTTCGTGGCGTTCGTCCAGGATCTCAACAACCGTGGGTGGCCTGGCCAACTGGCGATCAAGCTCAATCAGTTCTTCCCGTCCAACCCCGCCCAACTCTCCGATGACGGCGAGAAGTTCTGGAAAGATCAGTTTGTTGATGAGGCGACTATCCTCGATGCGCTTGCCAAGGCGGGCGAGTTGCGGCCTGTGGCGCGCGAGTCGATCGAGGGCGACAACCCGAGTTACAACTACTACGAAATCGGCGACACCGGCGTCAAGGTCGCCGTCCTTGCGATGTTCTCCTGGGATTACCCGTGTGGCGGCTGCTGAAAGCTGCGTATCAGTCCGCAAGGGCTTGCCACAATCTGTATCAGCCAAAAGAATCCGCCCGTGTTGTGGGGCATGAGTCTCGATGAGAAGCGCGAGACGTTTGCGCGGATGACCGGTTACCGGGACAGCCCACAGTTCGACATAGACTTTCCCAACCGCCGGCATTATCGGCCACAGTTGGGCGAACTTCGTTTCGACCGGGTAGTCGGCGAGCAGAAGCAGATCGCCCATTTTCGGACCATCCTCACGCGCCAACAGATGGAAGCGCAGCAGCGAGGCGTCTGAACGGTGGGCGTGGACCGGTTGTGCTTCGGTACGAGCACCTTCGTGTCCGGTCGGTTGCGTCCCGGCAAGGACCCCGCGCCGGGGATTGCCGCCCTGCGCTCGGCCGTCTCGGCTGGAGTCCGCCTGGTCCACTCCAACCCGAAGCTGGGCACCCAATGGGCTATCCGTTCTGCGCTGGACTCGGCGCGGGCCACGAGGATTCGCCATCTCGTCAAGGCCGAGTTGCCGCTTGACGCCAACGCTGCCACCGTGCGGGCAAGCGTCATGCGCGCCGTGGATCAGAGCTGCGACACGCTCGGCGTTCAGCGGCTCCACGCGGTCACCGTGGAGATCGACCTCAAGCGCACCCACGATCACGCCATGCTGATGGACTCCCAGGCGGTTGCGGCGTTCTACACGGCCGTTGCCAGGGAGGCTCTCCGGTATGGGCGGGTCGACCGGGTGATCGCCTACTGCCACTCACCAGCTCACCTGACCGCCGCTCTCCAAGCCAAGGGCCTGAGCGGTGTAGCGGCACAGTACAACGTCGCCGAGCCGTGGCCCGCGTTGTTCCTTGACCGCATCGAAGGCCGCGGGCTCCCGTTCGTGGGCATGTCTCCGCTACGCCGAGGCGCGCTCGTGCGCCCGTCCGGGCACGACGAGTCAAATTCGGCCCGGTCACTGCCGGCCGTCCGGTGGGCCGCTGCCGATCCTCGGGTGGCCACCATCGTGACCACCATGTCCTCACCGACGCACGTATCGCAGGTCATCAGTGCATTGCGGGACCCGCTACCGCTCGCGTCGGTTCGGCATCTGGCTACGGCGTGGTTGGCGGCGGCTTCCCCGCGTCCGTTACCCGAAGGAAATGGCTGGTCACCCCTGGATAGGCTGGAGCCCTTCTGTCTACCAGCCCAGGAGGGACCCTCGTGATTGACATCGCCGTGCTTCGGAACGATCCCGATCTCGTCCGGCGCTCGGTGTCGTCCCGTGGCTCCGACGTTGACGTGGACAACCTGATCGCGGTCGATGCCGACCTGCGCCAGAAGATCGCCCAAGCGGATCAGCTCCGCGCCAAACAGAAGAACCAGCCCAAGGGCGGCGACATCGACATCGACGCCGCCCGCGCGCTCAAAGACGAGCTGCGCAAGCTCACCGAAGAAGTCCGGACACTCCAGGACCGGCGCGACGACCTGTGGGCGCACCTGCCCAACCTGCTGGCCGAGGACACCCCACCCGGCGACGACGACGAGAGTAACGTCGAGCTGCGTCGTGTTGGTGACCCGGTGCCCGCCGACGAGGATCGCTCGCACGAGGTCATCGGCGGCCGGCTGGGCATCTTCGACATGAAGCGCGGCGCCGCTGTGGCCGGCTCGGGCTTCTACTACTGGCGCGGCGACGGCGCCCGCCTGGCCTGGGCGTTGTTCTCCTACACCCAAGACCTGCTGGTGCAGCGTGGGTTCACCCCGATGCTCACGCCGCTCGTGGCCCGGGAACACGTGTTCTTCGGCACCGGCTACCTGCCGTTCTTCGCCAAGGAAACGTACAAGATCGAGGACAGCGACCTGTCGCTGATCGGCACGTCCGAACAGACGCTGATCGGCTACTACGGCGACACGATCATCGATGCGGGCGACCTGCCGATCCTGGTCAGCGCGTTCTCACCGTGCTTCCGCACCGAAGCCGGCGCCGCCGGCCGCGCGAGCCGTGGCGGGTACCGGGTGCACCAGTTCCACAAGGTCGAGCAGATCGTCATCTGCGACCCCACCGAATCCGAGCACTGGTTGGACCAGTGCCAGCGCAACGCCGAAGACCTCCTGACCAGCCTGGAACTGCCCTACCGGGTCGTCCGGGTATGCGTCGGCGACCTCGGCGCACCGGCGTTCAAGAAATACGACACGGAGACCTGGTTCCCCAGCTTCGGCGCGTACCGCGAGACCCACTCCAACAGCAACCTCACCGACTACCAGGCCCGCCGGTTCAAGATTCGGTTCCGGGGCGACGGCGGGATGGTCTTCCCGCACACGATCTCCGCGACCGGCATCACCGACCGGGCCGCGCTGGCGATCCTGGAGAACAACGTCCAGCCGGACGGTTCGGTCGCCGTGCCCGAGGTGCTGCGGCCCTACCTCGGCGGCACGGACCGCATCCAGGCACCAAGCAGGTCGTGAACGCACCGGTCCTCGGCGTCAACTTCGGTACGCACGACGCGGCAGCCGCCGTTGTGGCCGAGGGCCGGGTCCTCGCCGCCGGTGAAGAAGAACGGTTCACCCGGACGAAACACACCAAGGCGTTCCCCGAACAGGCGATTAGCTACTGCCTCGCCGAGGCCGGCATGGACACGCGGGACGTGGGCACGGTGGCCCTGTTCGTCGACCCCCGCCGGCATCTGCTCCTGCCCCTGGTCAACCTCTACCACGGGTTCCCCGCGTCGTTCGGGTCGCTTGTCTCCGACATCGGCAAGTACCGACAGCGCAACGCCGCACCCCGCCGAATCCGTGCCTCCGGCCTGTTCCGCGCGGACTGCCGGGTCGTGCCCGTGGTGCACCATCGGGCGCACGCGGCCAGTGCGTACCTGCTTTCGCCATTCGATGACGCGGTGGTCGTCACCATCGACGGCCGCGGAGAGTACGAGACCGCGTGCGTCTTCGAGGGCCGCGACGGCACCCTCGTGCGGCGGCACAGCATCGTCTACCCGCACTCGATCGGCTATCTCTACAGCATGATCACGCGCTACCTGGGCTTCCGGCCGCAGCGAGACGAGTACAAGGTCATGGGCCTCGCCGCCTACGGCTCACTTGCCCAGGTCGCGAACGTCAACCGGCTGGCCCGGTTCGACGACCGGACGGGCCGGTTCCGCCTGGACCTCTCCTACTTCGACCATCACTGCCGGCCCAGCTGCAAACGCCAGCTCTACAGCCACCAGCTCGAAGCCCTGCTCGGCCCATCCCGCCGACCCGACGATGAGATCACCGACCGGCACCGCGACATCGCCTACGCGCTTCAGCAGCTCACCGAACGGCTCATCAGCGGCTACCTGGACTTCGCCCGGCGCCTGGTCCCCTCGCGCAACCTGTGCCTCGCCGGCGGTGTGGCGCTCAACGGTGTAGCCAACGCCGCCGTGCTCGACTCCGAGCGGTTCGACCAGGTGTTCATCCAACCCGCCGCCAACGACGCCGGAACCTCGGTCGGTGCCGCGCTGCTGGTCGCCAGCAGCGGCGAACGACACCGGCTAGTTGACACGTTCCTCGGCCCCAGCTACGACGAGCGCACTATCCGCGCCGCGTTGGACCAGCTTCCGCGCGACCACCGCACCCGCCGGTCCGAACACGCCCATCAGTGTGCCGCCGAGCTGGTCCATGCCGGCAAGGTGATCGGCTGGTTCCAGGGCCGTATGGAGTTCGGACCGCGAGCGCTCGGTGCCCGAAGCATCCTCGCGACCGCGACCGACGCCGGCATCGCCGACCGGATCAACGCGCTGATCAAACGTCGTGAGCTGTTCCGGCCGCTCGGCCCGGCGGTCCTGGCCGAGAACGGCGCGGACTACTTCGACATCCATAGCGCGGGCCGGTGGGTGTATCCGTTCATGCTCGCCACCGCACCCGTCAAGCCCAACAAGCGCACGATCATTCCCGCCGTCGTGCATATCGACGGCTCGGCACGGGTCCAAACGGTCGAGCGCGAGACCAACCCTCGTCTGTGGTCGGTGATCGACGCTTACCGGGCGCTGTCGGGTGTCCCGGTCGTGCTCAACACCTCGTTCAACGGGGCCGACGAACCGATCGTGTGCACTCCCGATGACGCCGTACGCACCTACCTGGCGTGTGGTCTCGACGCCCTCGTCATCGGCCCTTATGTCGTGGACCGTCCGTGACCAGGCCGGCTGACAGCGAGTTGCTCGTCATCTACAAACCGGAGGGGCTCCGCCGGGTCTGCACCGACGACGAGGCCCGCCACCTCGTGCTTGCCTGGACGTCCGTGCTGCGCTGGCTCCGGGGAGCCGATCCCGACGAGTTACCGGAGTCCGCACTCGTCGGGCACGTCGCACGCAAGGCCGCGCTTCGGATACCTCGGTTCCCCGAGTACGACGTTCGGCTGTGGGCCGAGCACGCACGCGGCCTTGCGCACCTGCCGAACGGCAACCAGGCTGCTGGCCCGCTCGCCGGGGTCGTAGCCGGATTGCTGACGAGCATCCACCTTCAGCGGACATGCCAGGAGCGGTGCTGGCTCAACCGCGTGGCGATCGAACACCTGTACGGCGGGGTCGCTTCATTCGAACCGCACCGCCAAGTCCTCATTCCCCGACTGCTCGACGGGCCGGTGTCGATCGAACGGTGGACCGGTCAGCGCCTCGAACTCGCGCTGGCCAGCAAGTTCCTCGTTCGCCGTGCTCTGTCGGCGGAAGCGGTCACCAACCTGGTCCACGTCGAGATCACCACGGCGGACCGTGCCGCCAACCTCCTGAAGGCCGTTGAGATCCCGGCCATGCTCGTGGACGAGTCGGGCTGCATGCGGTGAGGGCGTGCTGCGCCTACCGGTCGAGCTGCCCTTCCCGGATGACGCTCACGAACCGACGAAGGTCAACTCCCAGGGTCGGGCCCTCGGGGTTCTTGGAGTCACGGACGGCCGCAAGATCGTGCGACACCTCGACGCACGCGCTGCCGTTGCTGCTGAAGCTCGCCTTCCGCCACGACACCTCGACGCAGTTGGCGCCGTTGCTGCTGAAGCTCGACGTCCGCCACCGGGGGGGACGCGGTGCGGTGTCCATGGGTCGTTCCTTCCACGATCAATCGAGCGCCGCCAGCCGCGCGGTGATCGCGTCCACGGACCGCGGCTGCGGCAGCGCTACGGAGCGCAAGAGTTCCGCGCTCCCAGTGTACTTCTCGACCTGGTGCTGATCTTGAATGTAGACCGAGTCATCGGGGATTCCGACGTAGCCGATGGACTGCGCCTGCTTGTGGCCCTCCGTGTCGAGGAAGTGCAACACAGTGAACTCACCCTCCAGGCCGTCGTGGCGTCCGATGGCGGTCGGCAAGACCAGGATCTCGACATTGTCCCGCTCGGACAGGTCGAGGAGGTGGCGGAGCTGGCCGCGCATGACGGCAGGGGCGTCGTCGCCGCCGATCGGACGGTCGAGGATCGACTCCTCGATCAGGGCCATGAGCTGGAGCGGCCGGTCCTCGGCGAACAGCCGTTCCTGGCGCTCCATGCGCAAGCCGACCAGCCGCTGCTGCTGGTCAGGCCGCACCCGAGCGCTCGGTGCGGTGACGCCGGCCGCGTACTCTCTGGTCTGCACCAGGGCCGGTAGCACCAGCGGCATGTAGTAGATGACATGTGAGGCCAAGCCTTCGAGGCCGACATAGGTTCTGAGCCAGTCGGGGATGATGTCGTTCCAGCGCGCCAGCCAACTGCTCTGGTCGGCGCGGCCGGCGAGCACGGACAGGCGCTCGACGTCGTGGTGCGGTGCGCCGTACAACTCCAGCAGTCGGGTGATCTGCTCCGGGGCCGGGAAGTACCGACCGACCTCGTAGTGGCCGATCATGCCCGACGAGATGCCGAGCGCCTTGGCGGCCGCGGACTGGGATACGCCGGACTGCTTGCGGTAGTTGGTCAGCTCCACGCCGATCAGCCAGCGCAGCGCCGGAGGATCGCTTCGTTCCGCCACTGACCTGCCTCCTTCGTCCGATGCCCGGATCGATCACGGGCCCACAGTCTGCCGGGTGATCACGGCTGGTGACACGTGCCTTCACCCAAATTGATTATCGCGCAAGCTAGTGTCATAGCCGTGACGTGTGCTGTACTGCTCGTACAGAAGGCAGCTAGATGAGACAACACGATACGGCACGAGGTGAGCACGGCGGCCGGAGGCCCCGACTCCTCCGGCCGCATCGGCTAACCGACAGCGGGAAGGACCATCGGCATGCCTTGCGCCACGACAGGCGACGCCACCACGACCCGCATCCCCTGCACGGACGGCTTCGACCGGGTGCGCTCGGTTGGCGTGTGGAGTGCGCCGAGTCGGGGACGAGTCGTGCTCGTCGCCCCACCTGCTGAAACGACATTGCTGACGCCCGATCAAGCTCGCCCGCAGGCCATGCCGGTCCGGCATGGGTCTGAGCCGTGGACGCGGAAGCTCGATCCGCGAGCTTGCCGAGGCTCACAAGCTGGCCTTCGGCACCGTACGCACGCTGTTGATCGAGACCGGCGTGACCTTGCGATCGCGAGGCGGACCGAACCGGGCGCAACAAAAACCGAGGCAGGAGCCGCGGACATGACGATTCAGCCGACCCGCGGCGTATGAAGCGTGGCGCCCGGTGCAGTGACTTGGAACTCCGGCACCGGGCGCCAACCACCTATCCCCGTAGATGAGGAGAGATGCACTGTGAGTGTACGTAACACGCTGTCAACAGACCCGGTCATCGTGACGAGCAGGACGGCGGGCGACGACTTGGCCCTGTTCGCGTCTGGGGCCGTGGATGCCCTGGTGGCGATGACACTGCACCAGCGGGCACCGGATGACGATGCCGTCTCGATCCTGTTCGGCAAGGAGCGGGTCACCCTGGAGTTCTATGACGTCGAGAGTCTGGAACGGCTGCGGGACCTCGCGGACGAGGGAGCCCGGCGGCTGGGGGCGGCAATCGAGGCGAACGCCCGAGCGAGCGCCACCGGGGACGATGCGGTGGCTGCCGACCGGTCCGGCGAGCTGGTCGGAGGTGGCGTCCGGTGAGCTGGACATCGGGAAGCTATGACGTGGACACCACGACCAGCCTGACGGTCGGACGCGAGGTCGAGATCGGGTTCCTCCTGAATCCGCTCTGTCCGAACAGCATCACGCTCGTGATCGGCGAGTCCATCGCTGAGGTCAGTTTCGACCCGTCAACGGTCGAGACCCTGCGCGACAAGGCGGACAAGGCGCTCCGCGAGCTGAGGGAAGCGGTCGCCAAGCGCAAGGCCGACGCAGCCGCTCAGCGTGAGCCAGCCGCGCTGCTAGGCGCGGCCGGAGTCGTCCCGTGAAGTTGCCGGATGGCCAGCGAGGTTGACCGTGATGGCGACATCCGATTCACCGTATGTAGCTCTGTCAACGAGGCCGACATCGTGTGTGAACCGGCCGCGCTGCACCGGTTCGCGCAACTCGCCTCGGGAAACGGGCAGGTGTCGGCGGCGTCGCCCGCCGGGGCGTGGCCGCCGCGACGGGTATCGATCGGTCTCTGTGACCGCGCTGGCCTAGCATTGCCGGGGTGCAGACTGCGGCGGGCGTCGTGCTTGCGGGCGGGCGTTCCACTCGGATGGGCGAGCCGAAGGCCGGACTCGAATGGCATGGCTCGACCCTGCTGTACCGCGCCTCGGCGATCCTGGCCCGGACGGTCGACGGCCCGGTGATCGTGGTGGCCGCGCCGGGGCAGGAGCTGCCGGAGCTGCCCGCCGGGGTCGCGGTGGTGGAGGATCCCGTCGAGGGGCTGGGCCCGATGCAGGGGCTGGCCGCCGGGCTCGCCGCCGTGGCCGACCGGGCCGGCGTGGCGTTCGTCTGCTCCACCGACATGCCGTTCCTGCACCCGGCCTTCGTCCGGCGGGTGCTGCGCGGGTTGACCGGCGGGGTCGACGTGGTCCTGCCGGTGGCGCGGGGCTTCCGGCAGCCGTTGGCGGCCGGGTACCGGACCGGGCTGGCCGGGTTGGTCTCGGATCTCCTCGCGAAGGGCAACCAGCGGCCGGGCATGATCTTCAAGCACTGTGCCGTCGTGCAGCTCGACGACGCGCAGCTGCTCGACGACGCCGCGCTGGCCAGGCTCGATCCGGGGCTGGAGTCGGTGGTGAACGTCAACACTCCCGAGGACTACGCGGCGGCGCGGCACCAGAAGCCGCCGGAGGTCGTGGTCGAGCGGTTCGGCGCGCTGGCCAAGGGCGGCGGGCACCGGCCGCACGGCGTGCGGGCCGCGACGATCGGGGAGGCCGCGGAGGCGGTCGGACTCACCCTGGACCGGCACGTCGTGGCCGCGCTCAACGGCGACCAGGTCACCAAGGACGGGCGGTTGCCGCTCGTCGCGGGGGACACCGTCGCCTTCCTGTCGGCGGACGCCGGCGGCTGAGGCCTACAGTCGGGATATGGCGCCTGGTGGTTTCTTCGGACGAGCGCTGGTCGTCGACGTCGGCGGTCGGGCGGCGACGGGCACCCCGTTCGAGCTCGGCGAACGGGTACTGCGGTCCTACCTCGGCGGCGTCGGCCTGGGCACCTGGCTCATGCACCGGCTCGCCCCACCGCGGGTGGACCCGTTGGCGCCGGAGGCCCCGCTGGCGTTCGTGTTCTCCTCGCAGGTCGGGACTCCGCTGACCACCAGCGCCAAGTTCGCGGTCGTGGCCAAGTCGCCGTTGACGGGGTTGCTCACCGACGCGCTCGCGTCCAGCCAGTTCGCCATCTCCGGCAAGCTCACCGGGCACGACGCGATCGTGATCCGCGGCCGCGCCGACGAGCTGTCGGTGCTGCTCATCGACGGTGACGGCGTGCGCCTCGAACCCGCTCCGGAGCTGGCCGGGCTGCCCGCCGCGGACGCGGAAACCGCGGCCAGGCAACGGTTCGGACGCGGCTGGCGCACCGCGGCCATCGGCCCGGCCGGCGAGCGTGGCGTACGGTACGCGACCATCAGTCACGACGGTCGGCACGCGGGGCGGGGCGGGCTCGGTGCCGTGCTGGGTGCGAAGAACATCAAGGCCGTGCTGGTCAAGGCGGCGACCAAGGTCGGCGTCGCCGACCAGGCCGGTGTCCTCGCCGCCGCCCGTGACCTGCGCAAGCGCAGCTTCGGCCCGGCCACCGCCAAGTACCGGGAGCTGGGGACGCTCGCGAACCTGTTGGCGTTCAACGCGGTCAGCACCCTGCCCACGCGCAACTTCACCGCCGCCACGTTCGACGGCGCGCCCCGGCTCGCGGCCGAGGAGCTGCACGAGCTGCGCGGCGTGGCCCGCAACAGCTGCGCCTCCTGCTCCATCGGCTGCGAGCACATCTACGCGCGCAAGGGTGGCGGCAGCCAGCGCATGGAGTACGAGAACGTCTTCGCCCTTGGCCCGTTGTGCGGGGTGTCCGACCCGGACGACGTGTTCGCCGCGAGTGCGCGCTGCGACGAGCTCGGGATCGACACCATCTCCGCGGGGGGCACGATCGCGTGGGCCATGGAGTGCGTCGAGCGCGGCCTCATCGACGAACCGTGGCTGAGGTTCGGCGACGGCGCGTCGCTGCTGCGGGCGCTGAACGAGATCGGCGGCCGGACGCCGGGGCTGGGGGAGCTGCTGGCCCAGGGGTCGCGCCACGCGGCCGGCGCGGTCGGCCACGGCTCGATCGACTTCGCGCCGCAGGTCAAGGGCATGGAGATGCCGGGCTACGAGCCACGCAGCCTGCAGTCGATGGCGCTCGGGCTCGCGGTGAACGCACGCGGCGCGGACCACAACCGGTCCGGCGCCTACGAGGCCGACCTGTCCGGTGACCTGGACCGGTTCGACGGCGGCTCGGCCCATGTCGCCGCCGCGGTCGACACCGAGGACCGCGCCGCGGTCATGGACTCGATGATCTTGTGCAAGTTCCTGCGCGGCGTGTTCGCCGACCCCTTCACCGAGTGGGCCGGTTTGCTCGGTCTGGTCACCGGGTGGCAGCTCGACGCCGACGAGCTCCGGGTCGCCGCGCGGCGGATCGTGCGCGCGAAAAGAGCCTTCAACCTGCGGGAAGGTGCGACCGCCGCGGACGACACGCTCCCGGCGCGGATGTTGGCGACGCCGCTGGAGCTGGGCTCCGGCCGCAGCGCCACGCTCAGCGCCGACCGGCTGCGTTCCATGATCGCCGGCTACTACCGGGCGCGGGATTTGGACGAGGGCGGCAAGGTCGCCCCGGAGGATCTGGCGGATCTCCTGCTGGACGCCTAGCGTCGGCGCTGCGACGCGCGGTCGTGTGACTGAGAAGTGTATGTTGTATGTGGTATACCACTCGAGTGACGGGACTGAGATGACGACTCTCGAGGAGCCTGTCACGTCCGTACGGACCGTGACGGCCGAGATCGACGGCCAGCCGGTGACCGTGCCGGACGGCACCACCATCTACGACGCGGCGAGACAGGTCGGCGTCGACATTCCGGTGCTGTGCCACAACGAGCGCTACGACCCGGTCGGCGTGTGCCGGATGTGCGTGGTCGACACCGGCGGGCGAGTGTTCGCGGCCGCCTGCGTGCGCCCGTGCGAGGACGGCATGGAGGTCAGGACCAGCACTCCGGAGCTCGAACGCAACCGAGCCACGTTGACCGAGCTGCTGATCTCCGACCAGCCGCCGCGCGCCGAGGACCCGAAGCAGACGACCACCGGCGACAACATGCTGCTGGACCTCGCCGACCGGTTCGACGTGGCTCGCGAGACCACCGATCTGCCGTGCGGCTCCGGCCGGGGCCACGACTCGTCGAACCCGGTCATCGAGGTCAACCACGACGCCTGCATCCTGTGCGACCGCTGCGTCCGGGCGTGCGACGACATCCAGGGCAACGACGTCATCGGCCGTTCCGGCAAGGGGTACGCGACCACGATCGCGTTCGACCTCAACGACCCGATGGGCGCCAGCTCCTGTGTGACCTGCGGTGAGTGCGTGCAGGCCTGCCCCACCGGCGCGCTGACCAACAAGGCGATCAACAACATCCCGATCCAGCCGCGCGAGCAGCTCGACGCGGTCGACAGCGTGTGCCCGTACTGCGGCGTCGGCTGCGCGCTCACCTACTACGTGGACCGGTCGCGGGACGCGATCGCGTTCGCTGAGGGCCGCGACCAGCCGGGGTCGAAGAGCCGGCTGTGCGTCAAGGGCCGCTACGGCTGGGACTACGCGGCCTCCCCGCAGCGGCTCACCATGCCGCTGATCCGCATCGACTCGGCCTACCCGAAGGGCCCGCTGTCCGCGGACGTGCGCGGGGACACCAGGGGAGACACCGAGAACGACCGCGGTCGGGGCGGCGCCGGCGGCAACCGCAGCGGTGGCGGGCGGAGCGAGAAGAAGAAGGGCCGCGACGGGCGCCGCAAGCCCGGCGGGCTCGTCGACTACGACGAGGTCATGCCCTACTTCCGGGAGGCCACCTGGGAGGAGGCGCTCGACCTCGTCGCCCGGCGGCTCAAGGAGATCCACGCGACGGGCGGGCCCGGCGCGATCGCCGGCTTCGGCTCGGCGAAGTGCTCGAACGAGGAGGCCTACCTCTTCCAGAAGCTGATCCGGGCCGGGTTCGGCACGAACAACGTCGACCACTGCACCCGGCTGTGCCACGCCTCGTCGGTCGCGGCCCTGTTCGAGGGCGTCGGCTCCGGCGCGGTCTCCACCACGTACGGCGACGTCGCCAACGCCGACGTCGTGATCATCACCGGGTCCAACCCGACCGCGAACCACCCGGTGGCGAGCTCGTTCTTCAAGCAGGCCCGCCGGCTCGGCACGAAGATCATCTATGTCGACCCGCGGGCCAGCACGG
Organism: Actinophytocola sp.; assembly: GCF_009379765.1. Lineage (GTDB taxonomy): Bacteria > Actinomycetota > Actinomycetes > Mycobacteriales > Pseudonocardiaceae > Actinophytocola. Next base: position 23,428 of record NZ_WHTD01000049.1, read on the forward strand.
TCGCCGAGCACGCCGACTACCACTGCCAGGTCAAGCCGGGCACCGATGTGGCGTTCTACAACGCGATCATGCACGAGGTGATCCGGCTCGGGCTGATCGACCGGGACTTCATCGCGGCCCGCGTGTCGAACTACGAGGAGTTGGCCCGCACGGTCGCCGACTACCCGCCGGAGCGGGCCGCGCAGATCACCGGCGTGGCCGCCGACGAGATCCGCGAGGTCGCCCGGGTGTGGGGCGAGGCGAAGAGCGGCGTCATCTACTGGGGGATGGGCATCTCCCAGCACACCACCGGCACCGACAACGCCCGCTGTCTGATCGCGCTGTGCTCGATCACCGGCAACGTCGGCCGGCCCGGCACGGGACTGCACCCGCTGCGTGGGCAGAACAACGTGCAGGGCGCCTCCGACGCCGGGCTGATCCCCATGTTCTACCCCGACTACCAGGGCGTGGACGCGGACGCGACCCGGCAGCGGTTCGAGCGGGCGTGGGGCGCTCGGCTGGACCCGAACCGTGGCCTGACCGTCACCGAGATCATCGGCTCGGTGCTCAAGCCCGGTGGTGTGCGCGGCATGTACATGCTGGGGGAGAACCCGTTCCTGTCCGACCCCAACATCAACAAGGTGCGCAAGGCGTTGGCGGCGCTGGACTTCCTGGTGGTGCAGGACATCTTCCTCACCGAGACCGCCGAGTTCGCCGACGTGATCCTGCCGGCGTCGTCGTACCTGGAGAAGGACGGGAGCTACACCAACACCGACCGCCGGGTGCAGTTGGGCCGCAAGGTCATGGACCCGCCCGGTCAGGCGCGGGTCGACTGGGAGATCGTCCAGGACATCGCGCGGCGGATCGGGCTGGACTGGTCCTACTCCTCGCCGAGCGAGGTGTTCGACGAGATGGTCGCGCTCATGCCGTCGTACGAGAACCTGCGCCACGACAACCTCGGGCTGTCCGGAAAGCTCTACCCCAACGCCGATCCCGAGCACTCCGACGGGACCGTGGTCCTGTTCGACGAGCGGTTCAACACCGACGACGGCTTGGCGCACCTCGTGGCGGCGCAGTGGCTCCCGGCCAAGGAGCTGCCGGACGCGGAGTACCCGCTGGTGCTCAACACCGGCCGGCTGCTCGAGCACTGGCACACCGGCTCGATGACTCGGCGGTCCTTCGCACTGGACACGATCGCGCCGATCGCCGAGGTGTACATGCACCCGAAGGACGCCGCCGACCGCGGCCTCGCGCACGGCGAGCTGGTCCGGGTGCGGTCCCGGCGTGGCGTCATCGACCTGAAGGTGCGCATCTCCCATCGCGAGCAGCTGGGCAACGTCTTCATCCCGTTCCACTTCCGGGAGGCGGCGGCCAACCTGCTGACGATCGACGAGATCGACCCCGTCGGCAAGATCCCCGAGTTCAAGTTCTGCGCGGTCGAGGTCGAGGCGCCGGGCGCGGCGCACGCGAGGTCAACGGCAACGCTGGGAGCGGCGGAATGACCCTGAGTTCTGAGCGGGCCGCGCAGGTGCCGGCCCGCCGGGTGCCCGGTGTGGAGGCGCGGAACGGGAAGTTCCCCGGGCCGTCGCTGATCCCGGCGCTCAACGCGATCCAGGCCCGGCTGGGGTGGCTGCCTCGCGAGGAGCTGGAGGAGCTCGCGCGCGACGTGCGGCGGCCGCGGTACGAGATCGAGGGTCTCATCTCGTTCTACCCGCACTTCCGCACGACGCCGCCCACGAAGGTCGCGGTGCACGTGTGCCACGACCTGTCGTGCTGGGCGAGGTCCGCGGACGACCGGATCGCCGAGGCGAAGGCCCGCTACGGGGACGACGCCGATGTCGAGCTGGTCGAGGTGTCCTGCCTCGGGCGCTGCGACGTCGCGCCGGCCGCCGCGGTCAACGAGCACCCGGCCCCGGTGTCCGATGTGGACTCCCTGGTGGCGGCGGCGCGGGCGGACGGGGTCGGCGAGGCCACCGTGTCGGGTCGGACCGAGCCTTGGCCGAACGACCCGTACCCCGCTGACTCGGGGGTCGCGGGGCGGTACACGTCGTTGCGGGCGTTGCTGGCCGGCGAGCTGAGCGCCGACGCCGTGGTGGCCACGCTCTCGGAGTCGGGGCTGCGTGGCATGGGCGGCGCAGGGTTCCCCACGGGCAAGAAGTGGGAGCTGGTCGCCGGTACCGACGATCCCGTCAAGTACGCGATCTGCAACGCCGACGAGTCCGAGCCCGGCACGTTCAAGGACCGCCAGATCCTCGCCGACCAGCCGCACCTGGTCCTCGAGGGGCTGCTGCTCGGCATGGCCGTCGTGGGCGCCGAGCAGGGCTGGGTGTTCATCCGGCACGAGTACGGCCCGGAGGAACGCGTGCTGCGCGCGGAGATCGACGCGCTGCGCGAAGCCGGCGTGGTCGGCCCGGACGCCTGCGGCAGCGGGCGCCGGCTCGACCTGGACGTCTTCGTCTCGCCGGGTGGCTACATCCTCGGCGAGGAGACCGCGCTGCTCGAGTGCATGGAGGGCCACCGTGGCGAGCCGCGGAACAAGCCGCCGTTCCCCGGCACCTACGGGCTGCACGGCCGTCCGACGCTGATCAACTCGGTGGAGACGTTCGCCGACGTGCCGGTGATCCTGCAGCGCGGCCCGGGCTGGTGGGCCGAGCAGGGGCGCGGCGAGTCGGTCGGATGGAAGTTCTTCGCCGTGTCCGGGCACGTCGAGCGTCCCGCGGTGTACTGCGTGCCGATGGGCACCACCGTGCGGGAGCTGATCGACCTCGCCGGCGGCGTGCTCGACGGCGCCGCGGTCGGCGCGGTGCAGCCGGGTGGGGCGTCGTCGAACTTCATCGGCCCGGACCAGCTCGACCTGGCGCTGGACTTCGGCACGCTCGCCAAGGCCGGCACCATGCTCGGCTCCGGCGCGCTGGTGGTGCTCGCCGAGGGCACCGACCTGCTGGCCGCGTCGACGAACGTGCTGCGCTTCTTCCGCAACGAGTCCTGCGGCAAATGTGTGCCGTGCCGGGTAGGGTCCACCAAGGCCCACGAGCTGCTGCGCGGGGTGCTGGACGCCGGCACGTCGTCCCTCGACGAGGCGCAGCACGGGCGGATACTGCAGCTGGAGGAGGCCATGCGCAAGACCTCGATCTGCGGCCTCGGCCAGGTCGCGCTCGGACCGGTGGTCTCGGTGCTGGGACTGGACAAGGGCGCCGCCGCGGCCCGCCCGCAGCCCCGGCCGCAGGGCTCGGCGGAACAGCCGGACCGGTGACCGGGCGGGAGTTCTTCACGGCCCGCACCGTCGCCGAGGCCCTTGCGGGGTTCCGGCCCGCGCACCGCACGTCCGCGGCGGACGTCCCGCTGTCCGCCGCATTGCACCGGGTGCCCGCAGGCGCCGTGCCCGCGCCGGCCGCGCTGCCCGGGTTCGTTCGCTCCACTGTGGACGGGTTCGCGGTCCGCGCGGCCGACACCTACGGCGCCTCCGACGGGCTGCCGTCCTATTTGGACCTGCTCGGGGCGGTGCGGATGGGTGCGGCGCCGGCGGTAGCGGTCCGGCCGGGCGGGTGTGTCGCGATGCCGACCGGGGGCGTGCTGCCCGACGGTGCCGACGCGGTGGTGATGGTCGAGTACACAGCCGAGACGATGCCCGGCACCATCGAGGTCACCCGGCCCGTCGCGCCGGGCGGCGGGGTCGTGCGTGCCGACGAGGACGTCGCCGCCGGCGCGGAGCTGGTGCCCGGTGGTCGCCCACTGCGCGCGCCCGACCTCGGACTGCTCGCCGCCGCGGGGGTCACCACGGTGTCGGTGCACGCCCGGCCGCGGGTCGCGATCATCTCGACGGGCGACGAGGTGGTGCCGCCGGACACGGCGTCGCTCGCCCCGGGCCAGGTGCGGGACGCGACGGCGTCGGCGCTGGCCGGGCTGGTGGCCGACGCCGGCGGCGAGCCGGTCGTCGCCGGCATCGTCGACGACGAGCCGGGCGCGCTGAAGAACCGGCTGGCCGAGGTGCTGCCGTCGGCCGACCTGGTGGTGGTCTCGGCGGGCTCGTCGGTCGGCGCGCGGGACGAGACCGCGGGTGCGGTGGCCGCCGTCGGCGACATCTGGTGCCACGGGCTCGCCATCAAGCCCGGCAAGCCCACGCTGCTGGCCGACTGCGGTGGCACCCCGCTCATCGGGCTGCCCGGCAACCCGTTGTCGGCGTTGGTCGTGTTCGGTCAGGTCGGCGTGCCGCTGGTGTGGCGGCTGGCCGGCTGCGACTCGCCGCCGCCGTCGCCCGGTGTCCGGGCCCGGCTCTCGCGTGACCTCGCCTCGGCCGCCGGCCGGCTCGACGTCGTCCAGGTGCGGGTGCGCGACGGCGTGGCCGAGCCGCTGTTCGGGCCGTCCGCGCTGCTGTCGGTGCTCACCCGCGCCGACGGGTACCTGGTCGTCCCGGAGCCGGCCACCGGGCTGGACGCGGGCAGCGACGTCGAGGTCGTCCTGTACCCATGAGCCCTGTACCGATGGGTCCGGCGAGCCCCTTCGTCTCCGACGTCCCCGCGGCGCAGGCCCTCGCCGCCTGGCGGGAGTCGCGGGCGGCGGCGGGCTGCCCCGCCCGCGTCGACGCGGTCCGCGTGCCGGTGGGGCAGGCGGTGGGGCGGGTGACGGCCGAACCGGTGTGGGCCGCGCGATCCTCGCCCGCGTTCGACTCGGCCGGCATGGACGGGATCGCGGTCCGCGCCGCCGGCACCGTGGGCGCGGCCGAGACCACCCCGGTCCTGCTCGGCGCCGAGGACTTCGAGGTCGTCGACACCGGTGACCCGCTGCCGGCCGGCTACGACGCCGTGGTGATGCGCGAGCACGTGCACCACACCGGTGACGGCAGGGCCGAGCTGCGCGCGGCCGTCCCGCCCTACCAGCACGTCCGGTCGATCGGCGAGGACATCAGCGCGGCCGAGCTGCTGCTGCCGGAAGGCCACCGGCTGCGCCCGGTCGACGTCGCCGCCTGCGCCGCCGCCGGCGCCACGGAGCTGGCCGTCCGGCGTGCCCCCGTCGTGGTGATCGTGCCGACCGGCGACGAGATCCGGCCGATCGGCGCCGAGCTCGGGCCCGGCGACATCCTCGACACGAACTCGATGATGCTGGCCGCCCAGGCCCGTGAGGCCGGCGGCGACGCCCGGGTCACCGACATCGTCCCGGACGACCCGGCGGCCATCACCGCCGTGCTGTGCGCGGCCGCCGCCGAGGCCGACCTGGTGCTGCTCGTCGCGGGCTCGAGCGCCGGCCGCGACGACTACACCGCCCGCGTGGTCGCCGCCGCCGGCTCGGTCGCGGTGCACGGGGTCGCCGTGCGCCCCGGCCACCCCGTCGTGCTCGGCACGGTCGAGGCGACGCCCGTCGTCGGCGTGCCCGGCTACCCGGTCTCGGCCGCGCTCACCTTCGACATCTTCGCCGCCCCGGTGCTCGCCGAGCTGGAGGGCGCCGCGCCCCGCGAACGCCCGTCGACCACCGCGCGGCTGGCGCGGAAGCTGCCGTCCGTCGTCGGCATGGACGACTGGGTCCGGGTCCGCCTCGGCCGGGTGCGGGACCAGATCGTCGCCACCCCGCTGCCGCGCGGCGCCGGCGTGCTCACCTCGCTGGTGCTCGCTGACGGGCTGCTCGTCGTACCGTCCGGAGTGGAGGGTCAGCACGCCGGCGCCGACGTGCGGGTGGAACTGCTGCGCGGCCTGGGCGAGATCGGTCGCACCATCGTGGCGATCGGCTCGCACGACCTGGTGCTCGACCTCGCCGCGTCCGCGCTGCGCGCCGCCGACCCCCTGATCACGCTCGCGTCGTCGAACGTCGGGTCGCTGGGTGGACTCGTGGCTCTGCGCGACGGCCTGTGCCACGTCGCCGGCTCGCACCTGCTGGACCCCTCGACCGGTGAGTACACGCTGCCCTATGTGGACAAGCTGCTGGGGGACGCCGACATCGCCGTGATCCGGTTGGTCCACCGCGACCAGGGCCTCATCGTCGCTCCCGGCAACCCGTTGGGCCTCACCGAGGTCGGCGACCTGACCCGGCCGGGCCTGCACTACGTCAACCGCCAGCGCGGCGCGGGCACCCGAGCCCTGCTCGACCACGAGCTCACCCGCCGCGGCATCGACGCCACGGAGATCCTCGGCTACTCGCGTGAGGAACACACCCACCTCGCGGTGGCCGCGGCGGTGGCCGCGGGCCGCGCCGACGCCGGTATGGGCATCCTGGCCGCCGCGCGCGCGTTCGGCCTGGACTTCGTCGCGGTGGCCCAGGAGCCCTACGACCTGGTTCTGCGCACCGACACCTGGTCCGACGAGCTGCTCGCCCCGCTGTGGGCCCTGCTCGAGCGCGCCGACTTCCGAGCCGGCGTGGAAGCACTGGGCGGCTACTCCTGCACCGAGACCGGTCGCCGCATCCGATGAGCCTCGACCTGGTTGAGAGAACTGCGCAGGATCAGCTCCGGACTGAGGTACGCGTGCGCGCCAGCCGGAGTCTCCCGCGGGTTCCGATGGTTGATCTCCCGGCCGGCCGGTCAGCGGCCGAGCGCGGCACCCAACCGGCGAATCACCTCGGACTCGCCGACCTCGCCGGGGCCGCCGGAGGGCGCATGCTCCGTGATGGCCGCACCGACCACGTTGTCCAGCCGGGAGACCAGGTCGACCAGCCGTTGCGACGGCACCCCGTCCGGTACGGGATAGCAGGTCGAGCCGAACTCCGAGGGGTCGAGGACGTCCAGATCGATGTGGACGTACACCGGGCCGGTGAGACCGTCGAGCACTCTGTCGAGGTCCTCGACGCCGCGCGTTCGGAGGCCGGCCCTCTCGATGTACTCGTACTCCGTCGCGTCGCCGGTCCGGAGTCCCGCGAGGATCACCTGCTCCGGCGCCAACGGCCGCTCCGGAACGAGCGGTGCCGCCCCGTCGCCGAGCAGGGTACGCAGCACCATTCCGTGGAACGAGCCGGACGGCAAGGTCTGCGGGGTGTACACGTCCGGGTGCGCGTCGATCCACAGGACCGTCAGCCGGTCGCCGTGCCGCTTGCGGGCGGCGGCGATCGGTGCCAGGTCCACCCCGCAGTCCCCGCCGGCGGTGATCACCACGTCGTCGATGCCGGCCAGGGCCTCGTGAGTCAGCCGCAGGTTCTCGAGCAGCACGTCGAGCGCGCGCACCCCGGCCTTCATCTCCCCATCCGCGTCGAGCACCGGGACCGTGACCCGGGCGTCGGCCGGGATCAGCTCGGCGGTCCGCCGGGCGCCGGCCACGAGCCGGGGCGCTCCGCTCGAACCAGACCCTTGCCACTGGGGCACGCACAGCACCGTCGTCACGCGACAGCTACAAGCCGCGACAGCCACACCGCCAACGGTTTCACGCGTGGACAGAACGCGAGCCGGCAGACGTTGGCCATCCGGGGTTGGGATACCCTCCACCGAGGCTAATGGCCATTAGCCACATGAGGGAGGCGTCATGGCAACGCCGGGGCTCGACCTCGCCGCGCTCGCCGGGTACGTGCCGTCGGCCGGGCCGCTGCGCGCGCGGCTCATCGCCGGCGGCAGGTCCAACCTCACCTACGAGGTCACCGACGGCACCGGCACCTGGATCGTCCGGCGGCCGCCACTCGGCGAGGTGCTCGCCTCCGCACACGACATGGGTCGCGAGTACCGGGTGCTGACCGCGTTGCGTGACACAGCGGTGCCGGTGCCACGCACCTACGCGTTCTGCGCCGACCCCGGGGTGATCGGCGCCCCGTTCTACGTGATGGCCAAGGCCGAGGGGGTGCCGTTCCGCACCGCCGCCGAGCTCGCCCCGCGCGGGCGGGCCAGGGTCCGCCGGATCAGCGAGGCGATGGTCGACACCCTCGCCACGCTGCATGCCGTGGACCCCGACGCCGTGGGGCTCCACGGGTTCGGCAGGCCCGAGGGCTTTCTCGCGCGGCAGGTCCACCGCTGGCGCGTCCAGCTGGAGCACAGCCCCGATCGGGCGGCGGCCGACCAACTGCACGCCCGGCTCGCCGCCGCCGTACCCGCGGAGTCCCGGCACTCGGTGGTGCACGGCGACTTCCGGCTCGACAACCTGCTGGTGGACGAGCACGACCGGATCACCGCGCTGCTCGACTGGGAGATGGCCACGCTCGGCGACCCGCTCACCGACCTCGCCCTCCTGCACGCCTACGACTGGATCGCGCGCAACGACCGCGCCGGCGCTCTCGGTGACGCCCCGGCCGCCCCGGGGTTCCTCGACCCGCACCGGATCGCCGCGAGGTACGGCTGCGACCGGGACCTCGGCTGGTACCACGGGCTCGCGTTCCTCAAGCTGGCCGCCGTCTTCGCGGGCATCCACCACCGCTACGTCAACGGCCAGACCGTCGGCGACGGCTTCGCGACCGCGGGCACGCTCGTGCCCGGCCTCCTGGCGGCGGGCCTCGACGTGGTCAGCGCGCCGCGCGGCCGCCGCTGATGTCGTGGACCGCGCCGGTGGAGAAGCCGCACTTCTCCGAGGCCGGCCAGGCGGCCAGCTCCGCGACCTCCTCCGGCCGGCCGAGCCGCGCCATCGGGATCCGCTCCACGAGGTACTCGACCACGGCGTCGTCGGTGGCCCGGCCATCGGCGACGCGACCACGGTCGGCGCGATCGCGTTGACCAGCACGCCGGTGGTGGCGAGCTCCTTGCCCAGCGACTTGATCATTCCGATCCCGCCGACGGTGCCGCCGCCTGCGTAGTGACCACTGTGGACCGTGGCCGAGTTGGCCTGGTGGTACCGGCGGTCGCGAAAGCCTTGGCGCGGGCCGATCTGGCGTTGTCCGATGTGGACCTGATCGAGCTGAACGAGGCCGTCACCGCCAGGTCCTGGCGGTGACGGCCGAGTGGCGGCTGACCCCGGCCGACTTCGACCGTCTCACGTGAACGGCTCGGGCATCTCGCGGGGGCACCCGATCGGCGCGACCATCCTGGCTACCCTGCTCCGCGAGCTGGACCGCAGCGGCGGCCGATCCGCCGTGGAGACGATGTGCATCGGCGGTGGCCAGGGGTCAGCCGGCGGCGTCCACCATCCGCAAGGCCAGATCGCCGTAATGCCAGGCGATCTCGTCCTCGGAGAGCTCACCGTCCTCGCGGTACCAAGCGGCGACACCCATGCCGAGGTCGAGAATGGCGTAGGACGTGAGCCGGACCGAGGGCACGTCGAACCGTCCGGCGCGCACACCGTCTTCCACCAGTGTGCGGAACCGGTGCTCGTAGTCGGCGCGGCTGGCCAGGACCGCCGTGCGGTGCGGCTCGTCGAGGCTGCGGATCTCGCGGTTGCCGACGAACGCCTCCGGACGGTGCCTGGCGTGGTAGCGCACATGCGCCTCCGCCGCCCGGCGCAGCCGCACGGCGGGATCGGTGCTGCCCCGTACCGCCACCTGGTGTGCCTCGCGCAGTTCGGTCATGGTGTCGAGCATGATCCCGGCCAGCAGGTCCTGTTTGGACGCGACATGCTTGTACAGGCTCGGGCCGCGTATCCCCACGGCGGCGCCGATGTCGGCCATCGTGGTCGCCTGGAAGCCGTTGTGCGCGAACAGTTCCAGGGCGGCGTCGCGGATCGCCGCGAACCGCGACGTGGTGCCCGCTTCACCGGCCATGTCCCTCTCCTCGCACTGTGAGCTATCCAACGGTAGCCGCACGAGCACTCTACTGCCGGGATGTGCGTCACTGAGCTAACCTCGAGCAAGCTAATGATTATTAGCCGCAGCGGCTCGAGGAGGTCAACGGCGATCGACCTGCGGCACGGCCAGGAGGTCGATGAGCTCGCGCGGCGGACCGAGGACCTCGTTCGGGACACGGTGGTTCCGGTGGAGGAGCACCACGGTTGGGGTGATCGCCGACGGAGGAGGTGCGAGCCGAGCCGCGGCAGGCGGCGAAGGACGCCGGGGTCTTCGCGCCGCACGCGCCACGCGCGTACGGCGGGCACGGGTTGGGGATGTGCGACCGAGCACCGGTGTTCGAGGCGGCGGGCTACTCGCTGTTCGGGCCGCTCGCGCTGAACATCGCCGCGCCGGACGAGGGCTTCGCCTACGCGCAGGTGCGGCTCGGCCCGGCCAGGATGACCCATTGCATGCGGTGGCTCGGCGTGGCCCGGCGCGCGCAGGGCATCGCCGCGGGACACGCCGCGCGGCGACGGCTGTTCGGCTCCAGGCTCGCGGAGCTCGGCATGGTGCAGCAGATGATCGCCGACAACGAGACCGACATCGAGGCGTCCCGCGCGCTCATCCTGCGCGCCTGCTGGGAGCGCAGATATGCGGTGCGCTCGGCATCTCCCACGACGTGCTACTGGCCCGGTTCCTGGGGGAGGTCCGACCGTTCCGGATCTACGACGGCCCCTCGGAGACCCACCGGTGGGCGATCGCCCGCCGGGTGGTCGGCCGTCATCTCGCCGCGAACGCCGCGAACGCCGCGAACGCCGCGGAGAGCCGCTGATGCCGAACCAGTGACGGGTCAGGGGCTCGCGGTCCCCGAGCGTCCCTGTCGCGAATGTTCAGGTCCGTGCGGATGGTTCGGTAATCCTCGCGGCATGCCGTCGTGGCGTCCCGCTCCGCGGAAGAGTGCCCATCCGTCAGCGGCGCAGCAGTCTCGCGGTCAAGCTGAGGACTGCGAACAGCGGTCCTTGTATCCACGGCGGCGGATTCGTGAAACGGACCTCCGCGGCGTGCGTGCGTGCTACCGGGACGAGGTCGAGCAGCGAGCCGCCGCGGTTGTGCGCCGCGTCCATGGCGGCGAAGAACCGCTCTGTGTGCATTGCGGGGCGGGTCTGCCAGATGGCGCGTGCTCCGTCGTGCGTTGCGGTCATGGCGTGCACGGTGCCGCGGGGGATGTCCAGCACGTCACCGGGTCCTAGCAGGCGTTCTTCGCCGTCGAGGAGTACGCGCAGTTGGCCGTCGACGACCTCGAAGTGCTCGTCCTGGGCAGGGTGGAAATGCGCGGGTGGCAGCGGACCGCCACCAGCCCACGTCGCCTCGACCTCGAGCAACTCGCCCCCGGTGTCGGCGCTCGATCTCCTGACTGTGAGGGTCTGTTGCGGAGACAGGCGGTAGGTAGCGTCGTTCATGGGCGCACACGATCACAGGCGGCCGCCGGGGCCGCAAGCCGTTGCTGGACGGTGGCGACGTACACCTGTAGCTCCAGCAACGAGCAAGCCGACCGACGTTGCGACGGTGAGCGGACGGCCGTGGAATCGCACGTCACCCGGGGCCAGGTACTCCTCGACGCGACGGTTGCTTTCGAGGTGCCGGAACGCCGCCGGTGCATTCGCCTCCGCGGACCGACTTGTGGACGACGTGCGGAACGCCCGCGGTCGTGGCGTTGCCGACGATCGTCCACTTGGGACTGTCCACGGGTTTGGTCGATGCGTGTGATGGCCGTCGTCCTCGCGGACGGGACAACCTTCAGGTGACTAGCGCGATACACCGGCTCCAGCGCTGCGAGACTTCCTGGATGTTTGCGGGTTCTTCCGGGTGGTCAGGTTGTGGCCGGTGTGGGTGCGCTGGGCCGGTGGGCGGGTTGGAACAGCTCGATCAGGTTGTCAGCGGGGTCGGCGAGCAGGATCTGACGCCCGCCGGGGCCGGCGACCGCGTCGCCGCGGAAGGACAGACCGGCGTCGCGGAGCCGGGCGATCTCAGCGTCCAGGTCGTCGACGACGAGGTGGATGCGGTTGCGGGGGACGGCACGTCGGGCGTCGTCGGGGGTGGCGCGGGTGCCGGAGCTGGCGGGGCCCGACAGCAGGAGCCGCAGCGGGCCGCGTACCACGTCGGCGAAGGCGGGTGCGGCGCTGGTGTTCAGGGTGAAGCCGAGGTGGGTGATGTAGAAGTCGATGGCTGCCTGTACGTCGTTGACGAGGTATCGGACGCTGGCGTACTGGTCGGGCGCGGTCACGGCTGAGCTCCTTGGCGGTGGGTGGTGGTGAGGACGGGCAGCAGGTGCCGAACGCGGGTGTCGATGTCGGCCGCGGCGCGATGGAAGGCGGAATAGCCGGCCTGGTCGGTGTCGCTCGCGGTAGCCGGGTCTGGGATGCTCCAGTGGATCCGCCGCGGATGGTGGGGGAACTCGGGGCAGGCTTCGCGGGCCTTGTCGCACAGCGTGATCACATGGTCGAACCGGCGGCGGGCGAGGGTGTCGAGGTGCCGCGGGTCTTGGCCGGCGATGTCGATGCCGAACTCCTCGCGCAGAACCCGCACGGCGTGGGGGTGCAGCTGGGGCTTGGGGCGGCTGCCGGCGCTTGTCACGGTTACCCGGCCGGCGGTGTGGTGGCGCAACAGCGCTTCGGCGACGGGTGAGCGGGCGCTGTTGCCGGTGCACACGAACAGCACAGCGATACGTCGGGGCCGTTGGTGGCCGACCGGGAGGGTCGGTGATGTGGCGTCCCGGTGCAGCGTCGGGTGCAGCGCGGCGCCGGCCTCGGCCAGCGCCGCCGCGCAGCGCTCCAGATCCAGGTGATAGTAGCTGTCACGGCCGTCGAAGCTGCTACGCGCGGCAGTGACCAGGCCGCCGCCGCGCAGTAGCCGCAGGTGGTAGGAGACCAGGTTCTGTGGCTGGCCCACCCGGGTGACGAGTTCGCGGACCCGGTAGTCGCTGTCGGCGAGTGCGGTCAGCAGGTTCCAGCGCAGCGGGTGGGCGGCCAGCCGGACGAACGCCGGTGGCACAGCGACTTGCTCTGAGGGCACCACGAGCGAAGAATACATCAAACACGTTTGATGGACCATCGTGGTGGTGAGGTTGGCGGTGCCTCCCAACCACGGCCCGCGACGTGGTCCGAGCGCCCGGCGATCGAAATCCGGACACACCGATCGGCGCAAGACCACGAGTGCGCGTAGGGCGCACCAAACGCGGAGGGAGCGGGCACAGCTTGTCGGATGGTTCCCGCACCTGCGGGAGACGAGGCCCTGGCCGTTGTCGGGCGGCGATATCCGCTCACGAGAGATATCGCGTGCCGAGTGCACTGGGAGCCGGGGACGCGATTGACATGACGCATTCGAGGTACTCAAGTCCGATGATGTCTGGTGTCGCGTGACCCTGAAACCTTTACGCCGCTGCGGCCAACGCGGCCCGTGGCCGCGTTGGAGAAAAGCCCAAGTACATCCAGTACGAGCGACTTTCCGCCGCCTTGCCAGGAGCCACGTTGATCCACAGCGGACGCAAAGGAACAGGATCACGCGACACTGGTTCGCCTTCGAGATCCTCATAGATCACGACGCGGTCGTCGGTCATCGCTCCGACCTGTTGGATCGGGCCGCGCCTGGTACGAGGGCACCTTCCTGCCCCGCGTCGGGCCGATCACCTGTACGGCCTGCTGGCCTACTTCGCCATCATGTGGGCCGGTGCCTACGCCCTCGGCCGCGCCTCCGGACTGAGCTACCCGCGCACCACCATCCTCGCGTTCACCGCCGCCGGCAACAACTTCGAGCTGGCCATCGCCCCCGCGATCGGCGTCTTCGGCGGCACCTCCGGCCAAGCCCTCGCCGGCGTCGTCGGCCCGCTCATCGAGGTGCCGGTCCTCGTCGCGCTCGGCTACGTCAGCCTGTCGTTACGCCGCCGCTGGGCGAGTCAGGATGACAGCGGGACACGCTGAACCGGCCACGAGCGCCAACGCTGACGATTCGCAGGCCGAGGCGCTGAGCCCCGCGGTGCGCCTTCGGCGACTCGCGCCACCCGCTATGGGATTGGGTGGGTCAGGCGGCGGTCGTGCGCCGGTAGCGCAGGACCGCGGCGGGGACGGTGACGGCCAACAGGCCGGCGATCACGGCGAGGGCCTGCCACACGTGGGTTGCGGTGGGGCCGCCCAGGCACAGCGCTCTCAGGGCGTCCACGGTGAGGGTGATCGGGTTGATCTTCGCGAAGGCTTGGAGCCAGCCGGGCATGGTGGCGACCGGGACGAAGGTAGAGCTGGTGAAGATGAGCGGGATGACCGCGAGCAGCCCACCGAGGCCGGCCGATTCGGGATCCCGCACCAGCAGTCCCAGGAGGGCGAAGATCCAGGAGAACACGAACCCGATCGCCAGCGCCAGGCCGATCGCGGCCAGGGCGGCGCCCGGGCCGGCGTGGAAGCGGAACCCGACTAGTGAGCCGACGCCGGTCATCAACGCGAGCACGAACAGGTTGCGGATCGCGTCGGCGGCTGTGCGGCCGGCGAGGACGGCGGAGCGGGCCATGGGCAGGGCGCGGAATCGGTCGATCATGCCGGTGGTGAGGTCGTCGGCGGTCGCGACGGCAGTCTGGGAGGCGCCGAAGGCGATGGCGAGCACGAAGATCCCGGGCAGCAGGTAGTCGATGTAGTGCGCCACGCCGGGTGCGTGGACGGCGCCGCCCCAGGCGTAGGTGAACAGCAGCACGAACAGCACCGGCTGCACGGTGGCGAACGCGATGAGGGTCGGCACCCGCACCAACCGGCGCAGGTTGCGGCCGGTGACCGTGCCGATGTCGGACACGAGCCCCGGCGCGGTCATGCCGACCTCCCGGCCGGTTGACCGGTCAGGGTGAGGAACACGTCGTCGAGACTCGGCCTTCGCACGGCGAGGTCGGTCACTCGCAGGCCGGTAGCGGCCAGGCGCGCGGCTACCTCCGGCAGGATCGCCGGTCCGTCGGTGACCGGCAGCACCACCTGGCCGGTCTCGGGGTCGACGACCGGCGCGCCACTGCCCAACCCGGCCAGGGCGTTCGCCAACGCGGCGGGATCCGCTCCGGGGTCGGCGTGCAGTTCGAGGCGGTCGCCACCAACCTGGGCCTTGAGCTCCTCGGCGCTGCCGGCGGCGACGACCCGGCCGGCGTCCAGCACGACGATCCGGTCTGCCAGCCGGTCCGCCTCCTCGAGGTACTGCGTGGTCAGCAACAGCGTGGCGCCCTGACCGGTCAGCTCCTCGAGCAGCCGCCACAGCCCGAATCGGCCGCGCGGGTCGAGGCCGGTCGTCGGTTCGTCCAGGAACAACACCGCCGGCGCGGCGACCAGGCTGGCCGCGACGTCCAGCCGCCGGCGCATCCCACCCGAGTAGGTGCGGACCGTTCGATCACCGGCGGCCGTGAGCTCGAACAGTTCCAGCAACTCGTCGGCGCGGCGGACCGCGGCTCGGCCCAGTCTCGACAGCCGGCCGATCATCCGCAGGTTCTCCCGGCCGGTCAGGTAGCCGTCGACCGCGGCGTACTGGCCGGACAGTCCCATCAACCGTCGTACCGTGGCGGCCTGGCTCGTCACGTCGTGCCCGGCCACCCATGCCCGCCCGGCGTCCGGCGCCAGCAATGTGGCCAGGATCCGCACCATGGTGGTCTTTCCCGCGCCGTTCGGACCCAGCAGCCCGAGCACCGTGCCGGCCGGCGCCTCCAGGTCCACGCCCGCGAGTGCGTGGATCGCGCCGAAGCGTTTGGTCAGGCCTTCGGCGACGATCGCCGGCCGTTCATCCATGCCAAACCTCCGAACGCTATAGGTAGCGTTGCTACTTATCCAGCTACGGTAGCATAGCTACTCATGACGTCCAGGCACGCGGCGGCGCAGGCTCTCAAGGGGCATCTCGACGTGTTGTTGCTGGCGACGTTGGCGGACGGGCCGCGCCACGGTTACGCGGTGAAGGAGGCGCTCCGGAACGGCAGTGACGGCCGGTTCGACCTGCCCACCGGCACGATCTACCCGGCGCTGCACCGGCTGGAGCGTGCCGGGCTGATCACCGGGGCCTGGTCGGTCGTGGACGGCCGGCGGCGGCGCAGCTACCAGCTCACCGCCACCGGACAGGAGCGGCTGACCAGGGAGCGGTCCAACTGGCGCGAGTTCGCCGGCGCCGTCACCTCGCTGTTGGAGCGGGCGCCGTGGCCGGCCACGCCCTGATCGAACAGCACCTCGTGGCGCTGGCCCGCGGGCTCCCCTCCGCGGTGTTGGACGAGCTGGCCGACGGCCTCATCGAGACCTACGAGCAGCACCTCGCACGCGGTCTCGATCCGGCTGCGGCTGCCGAGGCGGCGGTGGCTGAGTTCGGCGATGCCGGCCAGATCGTGGCCAGCTTCGCCCGTCAGGCTCCCGGACGCCGGACTGCGGTTACCTTGCTGGCCACCGGACCGGTCTTCGCCGCCTGCTGGGGACCGTCCCTGCTCCTCGGGCACGCCTGGCGCTGGCCGATTCCGGTCGCCGCCATAATCCTGTTCGGGCTGGCGCTGCTCGGCGTCGTCGCGACCCTGGCGGTGGCAGCGGGCAGCCGTCGCGACTACCACCGCACCCGGCTCGCCCTGCCGGGCGGGATCGGACTCGTCCTTGTCGACATCGCGATGCTGGTCGCCGTGCTGTTCGCCGCACCGGCGCTGGTCTGGCCGATGGCCGTCGCGATCCCGGCCAGCCTGGCGCGCATCGGCTTGACGGTCTGGTCGATGCCGCAGGTTCTGGCGAACTGACGGGCGCCGCGCTGTGCGGCCGGATCGGGTCAGCCGAGGCGGATGATTCCTTTGTCGAGGGCGGTGGCGACGGCGGCGGTGCGGTCCTCGACGCCGAGTTTGGTGTAGATATGCAGCAGGTGGGTTTTCACGGTGGCCTCGCTGACGTGGAGTGCCTTGGCGATCTGCTTGTTGGCTTGGCCGCGGGCGGCCGCGGTGAGGACCTCGATCTCCCGGCTGGACAGGGCGGGGCCGTGCTCGCCGCGCATTCGGCTGAGCACCTTGGCCGCGACGGCGGGGGAGAGGGCGGAGGTGCCGTTCGAGGCGGCGCGGATCGCGGCGCAGAGCTGGTCGCGGTCGGCGTCCTTGAGGAGGTAGCCGACTGCGCCGGCCTCGATCGCGGCGATGATGTCGGCGTCGGTGTCGTAGCTGGTCAGCACCACCACTCGGGTCCGTGGGTGGTGTTCCCGGATTGCCGCGGTGGTGGCGATGCCGTCGAGGTCGGGCAGTTGCAGGTCCATGAGCACGACGTCGGGTTGCTGGGCGGCGACCTCGCGTAGGGCGGCGCTGCTCGTGCCGGCGGCACCGACCACCTGGAGGTCGGGTTGGGTGGCGAGGACGGCGGCGAGGCCGTCGCGGACGACCGGGTGGTCGTCGACGATCAGGATCGTGATCATGTGGTGGCCACCGGTACGGACAGGGCGATCGTGGTGCCGTCGCAGGGCGCGCTCTCCACGGCCAGCGTGCCGGCGAGGCTGTCGACCCGTTCCCGCATCCCGGCCAGCCCGACACCGTGGGCCGGCGCGTCGATACCAGTGGGGATGCCGATGCCGTCGTCCTGCACGTCGATCACGAGCATGTCGTCCACATAGGACAGCGTGACGGTGACCTCGGTGGCGGCGGCGTGCCGGCGCACGTTGGTCAGGGCCTCCTGGACCACGCGCAGCAGCTGGGTTTCGGCGGTGTCGCTGAGCGGCACCGGGTCGCCGGTGATCACGGTATGGGCGTCCACAGTGGTCTCTTCGGTCAGGCGGTCGGTGAGCTGCCGGACCGCGTAGGGCAGCCGGGCGCCGTCCAGTTGGGCGGGTCGGAGTGCGTTGATCAGGCGGCGGCTCTCGACCAGGTTCTCCCGGGCGGTGCGCAACGCCTGCTCGACCCGCCGGGCCGCCGGCCCGCCGGTCGGCAGGTCGTCGCGCGCGGCGTCGAGCACGAGCGCGATGCTGGCGAAGCCCTGGGTGAGCGTGTCGTGGATGTCGCGGGCCAGCCGCTGCCGCTCGGCCAGGGTGCCGGCCCACCGCTCGGTGGCGGCGAGCTCGGCGTGGGCGGCGGCCAGCTCGTCCAGCAGCCGCTGGCGGTGTCGCCCTTCGCGGTCGAGCGTGGCGATGTAGCCGACCACCGCGACCGCGGCCAGCACGCCCAGCCCGCAGGCCAGCACGGTGGATCCGGTCACCGCGCCGCCGGTGAGCGCGCGGTGCGCCAGCCATGCGGCGGTCAGCAGGAGGAACGCGGTGGCCGCCCACGGTGGACGGTGGATGCAGTACGGGACCAGCACGGCCACCCCGACTCCGAGCAGCCCCGGGTCCGCCGCCGTCGCGAGCGCCCACAGCGCAGCAGCGCCGATCAGGTAGGCCAGGTGCGGCGGGACGGCGCCGCGGCGGACGACGAACCAGTAGCCGTACCAGGCGGCCAGCGTCGCCACGACGCTCAGCCCGGCAGCCGGGTGGCCGGCGGCGGGGACCGCGCCGAGGGTGGGTAACGCCAGGGCGACGGCGAACAGCGCGTGCTGCCACACCAGCGTCCGCCGGGTCCACGGCTGGTCAGGTGCCATGGTCACCCACGATAGGCGCTCACCCGGCAGTCCGGGATCGGTGAACCGGCCAGCCCGGCATCCACCGGACGGCGCGCCGGGATCGGCCCGCCGGTCGATGCCGCCGACGCTGCCGCCGGCCACGATCGACCGGTGATCGAGATCGCCGACCTGACCAAGACCTACGGATCCGGCAGTCGGACCATTGTCGCGGTCGACTCGTTGAGCTTCCATGTCAAACCCGGGCTGGCGACCGGCTTCCTCGGACCCAACGGGGCCGGCAAGTCCACCACCATGCGGATGGTCCTCGGGCTGGACCGGCCCGACGCCGGCACCGCGCTGCTCGGCCTCGGCTGCGGGCTGCTCGTCCGGTACACCGCCGGCGCGGTCACCACCCTGCTCGTCGTCCTGCTCGGCCTGCCCATCGTCGGCCAGTTCCTGCCGGACAGCTGGCAGCGCGTCACCCGCTACCTGCCCCCGGAACCCGGCTGGGCCATGTTCACCCCCGCCGACTCCTCGCTCGCGCTCGGACCCGCCACCGCCGTGTTCGCCGCATGGGTCGCCGCCGCGCTGGGAGCCGCCGCGATCACCTTCCACCACCGCGACGCGTGATGCTCACCATGGCGATCCCCGCGTCGGTCCTCGCGTCGATTCCGAGCCCGACTCAGGGTGTCTGGCACCTCGGGCCGGTCCCCGTCCGCGCCTACGCGCTGTGCCTGCTGGCCGGCATCCTGCTCGCCGTCTGGATCGGGAACCGCCGCTGGGCCGCCCGCGGCGGCCGGCCAGGGACCGTTGGAGGCGTTGTGGACGTGGCGGTGTGGGCAGTGCCGTTCGGGATCGTCGGCGCCCGCCTGTACCACGTGGCCACCGACTGGCAGCGCTACTTCGGCCCGGGCCGCAACCCGCTGGACGCCGTGCGGATCTGGGACGGCGGCATCGGCATCTGGGGCGCGATCGCCATGGGTGCGCTCGGCGCGTGGATCGCCTGCCGCCGCCACGGGATCGCACTGCCGGCCATGGCCGATGCCCTCGCCCCGGGGATCGCGCTCGGCCAGGCTGTCGGCCGGTGGGGCAACTGGTTCAACCAGGAGCTCTACGGCCGGCCGACCAGCCTGCCGTGGGCGTTGGAGATCGACCGAGCCCACCGCCCGGCCGGGCTCGCCGAGGTCGCCACCTACCACCCGACGTTCCTCTACGAGTCCCTGTGGAACCTCGCCGTGGCCGTGGCCGTGGTCCTGGTGCTGGCCGAGCGCCGGTTCCGGCTCGGTGGCGGCCGTGTCTTCGCGTTGTACGTGGCCCTCTACACGCTCGGCCGCGCCGGGATCGAGGCGCTGCGGATCGACCCGGCCCACCACATCCTCGGGCTACGGTGGAACGACTGGGTCGCCGCGCTGGTCTTCCTCACCGCGATCGGCTGGCTGTGGGCGACCCGACGACGCCCTGGCCTGACTGACACTGTCCCGATTGGAGACCACCGGTGAGTACGCCGATCGAGCAGCCGGCGTGGCGGGTGCTGTTGGGCTATGTCCGGCCGTTCCGTCGGGCTCTGGTCGCCGGCGGTGCGTTGAGCCTGGCCACCGCGGCGACCGGGTTGGCGCTGCCGCTGGTGGTGCGTGAGCTGATCGGCAGGCTCGGCGGCGACGGCGGTGGTGGTGGCTCGGTCGTGGGCCTGCTGGGGTTGATGACGGTGCTGGTGCTGACCAACGCGGCCATCGGCGCGGTCGGTTCGTTCCTGCTGGAGCGCACCGCGGAGTCGGTCGTGCTCGTCGCCCGGCGGCGGCTGGTCGACCGGCTGCTGTGGCTGCGCGTGCCCGCGCTGGACACCACCGAGCCGGGCGATCTGATGTCCCGGGTGAGCGCGGACACCACGCTGCTGCGCGAGGTGAGTACCCAGTCGGTGGTCTCGGCGGTCACCGGCGCGCTGACGCTGCTGGCCACGGTCACGATGATGATCCTGCTCGACCCGCTGCTGCTGGCGGTCACCCTCACCGCGCTCGTGCTGGCACAGGTGGTGGTCGGCGTGGTGGTGCCGCGCATCTCCCGCGCCGCCAAGCAGGCCCAGGAGTCCGTCGGCACGATGAGCGCCGCGCTGGAACGCGCGCTGGGCAACCTGCGCACCGTCAAGGCCTCCGGCGCCGAAGCCCGCGAACGCGACCGGCTGCACGATGCGGCATTCCAGGCGTGGCGAGGCGGCGTGCGGGCCGCCGTGTGGCAGGCGGTCGCCGGCAACACCGGCGGGCTCGCCATCCAGCTGTCCTTCATCGTGGTACTCGGCCTCGGCGGAGCCCGCGTCGTCTCCGGCGCCATCGACGTCGGCACCCTCGTCGCGTTCCTGCTCTACCTGTACTACCTGATGCCACCCATGCGGGACCTCGCGCACGTGGCCGCCCAGTACCAGGTCGGCGCCGCCGCGATCGCCCGCATCCGCGAGGTCGAGACCCTCCCCACCGAACCCGCGAGTCCACCTGGTCCACATGCGACAGTGAATGGGCAGGCCGCCGACCCGGCGTCGGTCGCGTTCACCGACGTGCGCTTCCGGTATCGCCCGGAGCTTCCCGAGGTCCACCACGGCGTCACCTTCACGGTGCCGCCCGGCGGTATGACCGCGTTCGTCGGCCCGTCCGGCGCGGGCAAGACCACCGTCTTCTCGCTCATCGAGCGGTTCTACGACGCGGACTCCGGGCACGTGCGCCTCGACGGTGTCGACGTCGGGGACTGGCCGCTCGCCGAACTCCGCGCCGCGATCGGCTACGTCGAGCAGGACGCCCCCGTGCTGTCCGGCACCCTGCGCGACAACCTCCTCTTCGCCGCCCCGCACACCACCGACACCGAGCTGCGCGACGCGCTGGCCACCACCCGCCTCGACGGTATGATCGCCCGGCTGCCCGACGGCCTGGACACCCCGGTCGGCCACCGCGGCATCAAACTCTCCGGCGGCGAACGCCAACGGGTCGCCATCGCCCGCGCCCTGCTGCGCCGCCCGCGGCTGCTGCTGCTCGACGAGGTCACCTCCCAACTCGACGCGGTCAACGAGGCCGCGCTGCGGGAGACCATCGCCGACGCGGCAACCACCACCACCGTCCTCGTCGTCGCCCACCGACTCTCCACCGTCACCGCGGCCGACCGCATCGTCGTCATGGACACCGGCCGGGTGCGCGCCACCGGCACCCACACCGAACTCGTCGCCACCGACCCCCTCTACGCCGAGCTGGCCGCCACCCAGCTCCTCACGACTTGAGGCGGTACCCGGGTACCGGGTTTACCGTGGGTGCATGCTTACCGCGGAGGTCGCGCGGCGGGCCGGGGTGAACACGCAGACGCTGCGGTACTACGAGCGTCGCGGGTTGCTGCCCGACCCCGGCCGCCGCTGCGGCTGTTCCGGTCCCGCGGACGCGGTGCGGATCGGGCGGTTCGTCAAGCGCCCTCAGGACTTGGGGTTCACCCTCACCGAGATCGAGGCGCTGCTCGACCTCGCCGAGGGCGGCCCGGACAGCTGCCACGCGGCACGTGACCTCGCCGGCGAGAAGATCACCCAGCTGGACGGCAAGATCGCCAGCCTGGTCGCCATGCGCGACTCGCTGCACCGGCTCCGCGACACCTGCACCCGGCCCCGCGCGGATCGGGAGTGCCCGCTGCTGCACAGCCTCGACCCGACCTTCGACAACGCGGCGGACGGTGCGCGGCGTTGACCATCGCGCCGGTCGGCGGCTCAGGCGCCCGTCGGGAGCACGACGCCGGCCTTGGCGAGGGTGGTGTTCGTGACCCGGCGCCAGAACTCGTGGAACTCGGCGACGGTGAACAGCCGCCCGCCGGGGTGGGTGGCCAAA
Organism: Actinophytocola sp.; assembly: GCF_009379765.1. Taxonomy (GTDB): domain Bacteria; phylum Actinomycetota; class Actinomycetes; order Mycobacteriales; family Pseudonocardiaceae; genus Actinophytocola. Next base: position 45,389 of record NZ_WHTD01000049.1, read on the forward strand.
CCCACGCCGCCGACCTGGCCGAGTTCGACCGGGGCTGGCTGGACGTGATGGAGCAGACGCCGTTCGTGCGGCTGGTCAGCGGGCTGGTCGGACTCACCAGACTGGGGGAGTGTCCCGCTCGGCTCGAACGGCTCGCGTCCATTGTAGATCAGCCGGTGACGGAGACCGGGGCGCTGGTGCGGGAGAACACCTGCGCGGCCACCGGCACCCCGATCCGGATCGACTTCGTCCCCGACGGCTACGAGCGGGCGGACCCGCCGGAGGTGGTCACGGTGCTGCTCCCGCTCGGCACTCACCGCCACTATCACCGAGCTCCGCGCCGAAATGCAGCAACTCCGCCAACAGAACTCGCTGTTGCTCGGCCGACTCCGGGAACACACAACGGGGGCACATCGCTGATGGGCACCACACACCACCGACGCGACCATCAAACATCCCGGTCCACCTCATACAAGGCGACCGCTTGCAACGGACTCCCGGTGAACGCACTCGAGTGCTGACGTCACACCTGCGCGATGGCGATCAGAGCGTCCCGAGCATCCATCCGGGACAGACGCTCGTGCAACGCATCCGAGTGGAGCCAGTCGCGGATCGGTGCAGCCGCGTCCTCGGGATACCACCACAGCATCGGCTCACCGCCAACCGCGAGGTCATCAGCCCAATAGCGCGCCAGACGTGCAATCCCCGCGTCCGCATCGGCACTGGTCAGCGTGTCGAGATAGCTCAACCAGGGCGTCAGGTCGCGGTCGACGTGGGCAGCGGCGCAGACCAACTGCCCAACGTCGTACTGGTTCATGCCGCCGGTGACGGCACGCGCCACCATCGCGCGCAGCGTGTCGCGCACCGCCGCCTGCTCCTTGTCCGGCCACGTGGAGAAGCGGGCGAAGACCAGACCATGCAAAAGGCGCTCATCGGGCAAGGCTTCCAACAAGCCGAGGATCCGAGGTGCGAGTCCACGCCACACCAAATCGTACTGCTCCTCAGACCAGTGGTCGGTGACCTCACGCGCGAACGACCCGACCAGGTCGTCCGGCACCAGCGCGGGGTCGCCACCGAGCAGTTCCAGATCGGACCGCGCATAGCAGTAGGTACAACCGTCCACCACACCGACGCGGGGCACGCCGGCGAAGACACGACCGAGATCCATGTCCTACACGCTACGGCGGCGCGTCGACCCAATTACACGCTCGCCGCCTCCCACCATGCGCATCCTCGCGTGGCCGGACTTCTCGGTTTCCCGCGTCCCAAGCGGGTTCCACGAGGTGTGTACGTCGAGCAAGCCATCGCACGTTCCACAAAGGCAAGTTGCTTGAGCGGCCGGTCGACCTCACGTCCAAGACCTCGCCTGCCGCTTCATCTGCCGCCATCGAGGAGGTCGCATGACCCGCCTTGGTTGATCGGGGTTGGACGAACCACCAGCCGCCGGACACACTGGCGCCGTGCCGACCGTATACAAGAACCCACGTGGTCAACGCGCGGTGCGGCAATGGTGTTCGGAAGCCTTGGCGCGAGCGGACTTCCCACTCACCAACGCGACCTTGGACACCAGCGTCGGCCGAGTGGAACTCACCTCCGCCGGAACTGGACGGCCGCGGGTCGTCATGGTGCCCGGGACCGGCTTCAACGCTGTGGTGGCTCTGCCGTGGCTGCAGGCGCTGTCGGTCCACTGGGCGACCACAGTGGTGGATCTGCCGGGTCAGCCCGGACTCAGCGATCCGCGTCGGCCTCGCCGGGCCCGGCTGGCCTGGTACGGCCGAGCGCTGGATGAGATTCTGGCGGCTATGGATGCCGACGGGGTTGTGTTGGTGGGCAACTCACTGGGCGCCGCCGTGGCCCTGGCCGCCAACTCGCCCCGAATCGCGGCGCGGGCGCTGGTCTCACCCGCCGGCTTCATCCGTCTCACAGTGGACCCGAAACTGGCGCTGGCTTCGGCCGTTTGGCTGCTGCGTCCCACAGCCGAACACACCCGCCGCATGCTCCGGCTGTTCGTCGCCCCCGGCGCGGACCCGCCCGAGACCGAGGTGGAGTGGATGGCCCTCATGGCCACCTGGTGCCGCACGACTCTGGCCCCTCCGCCCCTGTCCGCCGAACTACTGGCCCGTCGCGCCGAGCGGCCGTGTGTAGTCGGGGTCGGAGAACATGACCGGTTCCTGCCACCCCATCGACTGGCAC
>NZ_WHTD01000070.1 GCF_009379765.1 Actinophytocola sp.
CGAATCCCATCGACCAAGATCCACGAGACACGACCAGGCCATGTCTCGCGGATCTTGGATCGTGGTATTCGCGCCCAGATGCCCCCTGGCCGCGTTGTCGGAAGGCCCGAATACAACCCGGTATGCGCGGCCTTCCGCCGCCTTGCCAGGAGCCATCTGGATCACGAATCCCATCGACCAAGATCCACGAGACACGCCCTGGCCGCGTCGACCGGGCCGGCCCCGGCCGCCCGCAGCTCGCCCTGGTAGTAGGCGATCTTGGCCCGGATGTGGTCCTGCTCGGCGCGGAGCTGCTCGATCTTCTTGTCGATGTCCTGGTCGTGCTCCTCGAGCACCTCGAGCCGCTCGGCGACGGTCTCGTCGCCGCCGCGGGCGAGCTCGGCGTAGCGGACCATGCGCTGGATCGGCATGCCGGTCTCGCGGAGGCAGCGCAGGATCATCAGCCAGCTCACGTCGTCCTCGGTGAACACCCGCTGGCCGCCCGAGTTGCGTTCGATGTCGTCCAGCAGGCCGATGCGCTCGTAGTAGCGAAGGGTGTCGATGCTGAACCCGGTCTGCTCGGCGACCTGGCCCGGTGAGTAGCGCCGCATCAGTCGAGTCTAGGCCGGCGTGCCCATCGCGCGGTTGCTGTCGTGGTCGGGGCGCGGCAGCCGGCCGCGCAGCACCTCGACCTCGTCCGACCGCGGCCGGCCGAGCACCCAGCTGGAGCTCTCGACCGACCTGGCGCGCTGCTTGATCGGCGCGAGCAGCCGGGACGCCTCGCGGCAGGAGTCGACCGACCGCACCGCGCAGACCAGCGAGGCGAGAGACCGTGCCGGTCAGGTCGTCGACGGTCCAGGTCCGGTCGACGAGCTCCTTGGCGACCGTGGCCACCTCGTCCAGGTCGGTGACCACGAGGAAGTCGTCGCCGCCGACGTGCGCGACCCGGGTGCCGGGCAGCGTCGACTCCGCGTCGGACAGGCCGTCCCGACGGTCCGGATCAGGTCGTCGCCCGCGGCGAACCCCTTCGTGTCGTTGACCGACTTGAACGAGTCCATGTCCAGCCAGCTGACCACGAACATCTCGCCGCGCTCGATGCGCCGGTCGATCTCCCGGGCGCCGTGCCGGTTCCGGGCAGCCGGGTGAGCGGGTTGAGCGCCGCGGCCTGCTCGACCTTCGCGTCCGCGACCCCGCGCCACAGTGAGCGTCGATGTGCGGTGCGCCGTTCACCGCCCGAAGGCGAGGACCCGCCGCAGCCCCCACGGCGCCACCCGGAAGAGGCCGGCCATCGCGGCGACGGTGCCCGCGAGGTCCTCCCGGCCGGAGAGGTAGGCGCGCTGCCGGTTCGCCGGGAGCGCGAAGAACAGCGAGAAGAGCTCCTCGGTCCGGCCGGGCCCGAGGGCGAGGAGCGCGCGCAGCCCGGCCCGCCGCAACCGATGGACCGCCCGGGCCTCGGGCGACCAGACCACCCGCCGCGCGGCGCGCGCCCCGCCGGAGGCGATGGCCTCGGCGACCAGCGGCGCCAACCGCACCGAGTCCGCGATGCTGTACCCGGTGGCGGGATGAACGAGTCCCGCCGCCGCCCCGAACGGCACAACCCTCCACTCGCGCCCCGAACTTGTCCACAACCCCCGCGCGACCCCCGATCCCGCCACCCCCGACCGATAGACTGGCATCAGGGGCGCCCCCCGGGAACGGGTGGGGGACGGGCACCACGCGCGTGCGCGCGAGGCGGGCATTTCCGCTGGTGGGCCCAGGTCGAGCGGGAAGCGCACGCGTTCCACCTCCGCGTCCCCCGGGTCGATGCCGTGCGCCGCCAGCCGGGCCAGCAGACGCGAGCGCAGGTCGGCGAACGGCAGGCCGGGGCGGCGGGCCAGCGAGGTCTCCTCCAGCAGCACCCGGCCGTCCGGCAGCGGGATCGCATAGAGGAACGTCGGCGGGCCGGGCAGCGGCTGGCGCCAGTCCATGAACACCGCCTCGCCGGGCCCGACCAGCGGTGCCGCCACCTCGGCCGGCACCCGGAACCCGAAGGCGGTCTGCTCGACCCCGCCGCGAGCACGGGCGCCGGTCGCGTCGATCACCACCGGGGCCTCGACCGTGCCGCCGCCCGTCAGCTCCACCGCGCCGTCGACCAGGCGGCCGGTCCGCACCTCCACCGCCGGGTGCGCGAGGGCCGCCCGCACCGAGGCGTTGTCGAGCACCGCGTACTCCCGGTCGAGCCACCGCGACCCACCCGCGACGACCCGGGCCCGCGCCACCACATACCCGGCGCCGGGTGGCAACAGCGGAGCCTCGTCCAGCCACATGCCGTACGTCGCCGGCCACGGCGCGAACGGCCGGGGCGCGACGAGCGCGGTGCGCAGCCCGCGCGCGGCACACGCCCGGGCCGCCGCCCACCCGGCCGGCCCCGCCCCGGAGACCACGACATCGGCAGCGAACACACCGAAGATCCCAGCACAGTAGGGTCGTCGGGCATGGGTGAGGGACGCGAAGCACGACGGTCGGCCGGCAAGTCGGGCGATCTCGCCGCCAGCCCGTTCCGCGCGGACCGGGACCGGGTCGTCGCCTCGCCGTTCTTCGCCCGGCTCGGCGGGGTCACCCAGGTCGTCAGCGCCAGCGGCTCCGGCCTCCTGCACAACCGGCTCACGCACAGCCTCAAGGTCGCCCAGGTCGCCCGCGCCATCGCCGAGCGGACCACCGGCGACCCCAGGCTCGCCCCGCTCCTGGACAAGCTCGGCGGCTGCGACCCGGACGTCGCCGAGGCCGCCGGGCTCGCGCACGACCTCGGCCACCCACCGTTCGGCCACCTCGGCGAGCAGGTGCTCGACCGGCTCGCCCGGCACCGCTTCGGCCTCCCCGACGGCTTCGAGGGCAACGCGCAGAGCCTGCGCATCGTCACCACCACCGACACCGGCGGACCCAACGCCGTCGGGCTCGACCTCACCGCCGCCGTGCGGGCCGCGATGCTCAAGTACCCGTGGACCCGCCTGTCCCACCCCGACCCGCACCCGCGGCACCTCCAGGACCCGCCGCGCGGCGCGTCCGAGCCGCACGACGAGCCCGGCACCGGGTCCAGCAAGTTCTCCGTCTACGTCACCGAGCTCGACGACATGGTCCAGGCCCGCAGGCCGTTCGAGAGCCGGGTGGCGCCGTGGCAGCAGACCGTCGAGGCCTCGGTCATGGACATCGCCGACGACATCGCCTACGCCATCCACGACCTCGAGGACTTCCACCGCATCGGCGTCCTGCAGCACGCCCCGGTCGCAGCCGAGCTCGGCCGCTGGCTCACCGGCGCGCTCGAGCTCGCCGAGCTGGACGACGCGCTGCTCGCCGCACACTCCCGCAGGCCCGGCTACTCCCTCGAGCAGCTGCGCCGCCGGCTGCACCGCCGCGACTCGTGGATCGTCGACGACGACGCGTTCGTCGCGGCGGTGTCCCGGGTGCGCAGCGAGCTCGTCGACAACCTGCTCGCCACCCCGTTCGACGGCTCGGTCGAGGCCGAGCAGGCGGTCGGCCGGTTCTCCGCGGGCTGGACCGTCCGCCTCGTCACCGACATGGGCGTCGTGCTCGACCCGCCGACTCGGTCCGGGCACGTCCTGCTCGCCCCCGCGCAGTGGCACGAGGTGCAGGTGCTCAAGTTCGTCCACCGGCGGTTCGTGCTGCTCCGCCCGGATCTCGCGCTGCACCAACGAGGTCAGGCCCGCCTCCTCGGTTCCCTGGTGCAGGCGCTGGAACAGTGGCTCACCGACCGCTACGAGTCCAACCGCCTGCCGCGCAGGCTGCAGGACCTCGTCACGCTCGCCGAACACGAGTACGGTTCACTTGCTGAGACTGATATGTCCACTTTGGTCGGTGCGGTCGGTGAGGCACCCCAAGGGGCGGCGGGAATCCGGGAGCTCGCGCGCGGACGTGCTGTGATCGATTTCGTCGCGTCGCTCACCGACAGTCAGGCCGCGGCGCTCCTGGACGCGCTGTCCGGCCGGAGTGCACAGCCGTGGTCAGACGCTTTCGTTCTGTGAGTCGCTAACAGTCGGCAATTGGTAACGCACTCCGGGTGTGGTTGAGCCGAATGGCCGCTGCGTGCGAAAGCACCGAACCATAGGTTTGGCCTGACCGGGGATACCCCGGCTGGCTGTCCGTGTTGTCGGGGCACGGCCGAGGATTCGCGGAGGGAATCCGTGCGTAAACCTGCTCACGCATCACGAAGATCCCGAGTTCTGCTCACCACCGCCACCTGCCTGCTCGCCGTCATCGGGCTCGCGAGCCCGGCGGCGGCGGCTCCACCGTCCGAGGACCAGAAGGCCTCGGCCGCCGCGGAGAACGCGGCCCGCCAGATCGGCGCGCTGCAGGACATCAAGAAGAGCGCCAACAAGACAGAAGCCAAAGTGGACAGCAAGCTGCTGGTCGAGCTGAAGGCTCGCAGCAGCCGGGCGGCCACTAGTGCGGTGCCCCGACTGCAAAGCGGCGTCAAGGTCACCGGCAACAAGACCCTCGTGGACATCCGCGGCACGGTCAGCGCCGACCTGCAGAAGGCGCTCACCAACGCGGGCGCCACCCTCAAGTCGGTGTCCACTCGCTACGGAACCATCCGGGCGGACCTGCCGGTCTCGGCGATCAACGCGATCGCCGGCCGGGCCGACGTGCGGAAGATCGAGGTGGCCGGCGGCGCCATGACCGCCCGCCAGCTCAACCCGCACGCCAAGCCCGCGGCGCCGGAGTCCAAAGAGGCCAAGGCGGCGCGGATCGCCCAGAACACCCGGGCGGCACTGGCCGACCGGGCCGGGGCGATCGACAGCGCGGGTGACCGCACGCACAACGCGGACACCGCGCGCGAGACCATCGGCGTCACCGGTGTCGGCGTGAAGATCTGTGCGCTGTCCGACGGCGTCGACTCGCTGGCCACCTCGCAGGCCGGCGGCGAGCTGCCGGCGGTCGACGTCCTGGCCACCCAGGCGGGCTCGGGCGACGAGGGCACCGCGATGCTGGAGATCATCCACGACGTGGCGCCCAACGCGGAACTCGGTTTCGCGACCGCGTTCAACAGTGATGCCAGCTTCGCGGACAACATCCGGGCGCTGCGCTTCGACCGGGCCTGCGACATCATCGTCGACGACATCATCTACTTCAAGGAAGCGCCGTTCCAGGACTGGATCATCGCCCAGGCCGTGAACGACGTGATCGCCGACGGTGCGATGTACTTCTCCTCGGCGGGCAACGAGGGCAACACCGTCGACGGCACCGCCGCGCACTGGGAGGGTGACTTCGTCAACTCCGGCCAGGTGATCGGCAAGTTCGCCGGGTACGCGCACGACTTCGACCCGTCGGAGAACACCCAGGTGTTCGAGCCGATCTCGGACGCCTCGTCCGCGGGTGTGCCCGTGCTGCTGAACTGGTCGGACCCGCTCGGCGCGTCGAACAACGACTACGACCTGTACCTGCTGGACGCGGGGGGCAACGTCGTCGCGTTGAGCCAGGACTACCAGACCGGAACCCAGGACGCCTACGAGCGGGTCGACACCCCGTTCTTCGGCGGCACCGGCCTGCGCCTGGCGATCGTGAAGTTCTCCGGTGCGGACCGGTACCTGTCGCTGTCCGCGCTGCGTGGTCGGTTCTCCGACTCGGCCGACGGCCTGAAGGCCTTCAACACGCCGGGCGTCACGTTCGGCCACTCGGCGGCCCGGGGCGCGTTCAGCGTCGCGGCGGCGCCGGCGGACGAGCCGCTGCCGTTCGACCTGGAGCCGGGTGACCCGCCGAACCCGAGCGGTCCGTTCCCGGACGCGTTCGGCTCGGACACCGCGCTCGAGCGGTTCACCTCGGACGGTCCGAGGAAGGTCTTCTACGAGGCCGACGGCACCCCGATCACGCCGGGCGACGTCAGCTCCACCGGTGGCGAGGTCCGGCAGAAGCCGGACATCACCGCCGCGGACGGCGTGCGCACCAGCGTGGGCGGGTTCGACCCGTTCTACGGCACCTCGGCGGCCGCCCCGCACGCGGCGGCGATCGCCGGTCTGGTCCTGTCGGGCAACCCCGGCATCGACCCGGCGGAGATCCGTGAGGCCCTGGTCAACACCGCGATCGACATCCAGGCACCCGGCTTCGACGGGCGCAGCGGGCACGGTGTGGTCCTGGCCGACAAGGTGCTGGAGTACACCGGGGCGAGCCCGCAGCCGCTGGCCGTGGCCGCGCAGCCGAAGATCACCCCGACCGACGGAGGCGAGTTCATCCACCCGGGTGACTCCGCCACGGTCGAGCTGCCGGTGACCAACCGCGGTGACGCCACCGCGGTCTCCACCAGCGTGGTGCTGACCTCGCCGACCGCCGGCGTGACCATCAGCCCGCGCGCGCAGTCCTACGGTGCGATCGAGAAGGGCGAGACCACGGTCAAGACCTTCACGTTCACCGTTCCGGCTTCGCACCCGGTGGGTGTGCCGGTCGTGCTGAACACGCGGGTCACCTTCGCCGGCGCCTACTCGCCGACCACGGCCGGCTTCTCGGTCGAGATCGGCGAGCCGTCACCCACCGCTGTGGACTTCGCCTACGCCGGACCGGCGGTCGCGATCCCGGACGCGAGCACCGTCGGTGCGAGTGTCGAGATCCCGGTCACCGGCATCGGCTCGGCGTCGAAGGTGGCGTTCTCGATCGACGGCACGACCTGTGACACGACCACCGGCTCGACCACGGTCGGACTGGACCACACCTTCGTCGGTGACCTGGTGGGCACGCTCACCTCGCCCTCCGGCGCCACCGCGACGGTGTTCAGCCGCAACGGTGCGGGTGGGAACAACCTGTGCCAGGTCGTGTTCACCGACGACGCCGAGGCGCCGTTCTCCTCGGTGAACTCGGGTCTGGCGCCGTTCACCGGCAGCTGGCAGCCGAACCAGCCGTTCACCGGGCTGCGTGGCCCGGCGGACGGGAGCTGGACGTTCAGCGCGTTCGACCTGGCCGGTGCCGACACGGGCTCCATCCGGGCGGTCTCGCTGCACATCAACGGGTACGTCACGCCGTGACGTCCTGACCACTGATCGACGAAGATCGGCCGCCGCCGGCACACCATCGCCGGCGGCGGCCGCTTCGTGTCTCAGGTCAGCTGGGTCAGCTTGAGGTTGTCCCGCGGCACGCGCACGGTCCACTGCTCCGTGCGGCCGGTCGTGTGGCTGTCGCTGTCCTCGGTGCTCACCTCGCCGCCGACCTTGATGATCTTCCAGTCGAGGCCGGCCGAGCCCTTCGCGCCGGCCTTGTGCGCGGCGGTCTGCTCGTCCTTGGCGCTCACCGTGACGTCCTGGAACCCTTGCACGGCCTTGAACTTCACCGCCTCGCCGGAGACGTTGAAGTCGCCGGAGCCCTCCAGGCGCAGGTACTCGTCGCCGTACAAGGCGTCCACGTACAGCTTGATCGTCGCGTCCTTCCTCGGTGCCCACACCTGCGGGATGGACAGGATCCCGTCGTCGACCTCGCCGTCGTGCGCGGCGGTCTTGCCGTCGGTGTCGACGATCCGGGCGTAGAAGCGGGCGCCGGTCAGCGGCTTCTCGAGGAAGTTGTCGGCGTTGATGAGGATGTTCACCAGCGCCCAGTCCCGGCTGTGCTCGGAGTCGTCGGGAATCGCGCTGCCGCGGGCCTGGACGACGGTGACCCAGAGGCTGCCCTCGACCGTCGGCTCGTCCCACTCGTAGCCGCTGGCCTCCGGTTCGAGGGTGACCTTGAGCTCGTGCTGGCCGGCCGGCAGCGGCCCGCAGGTGAACCACTCCTCGTCGACCGTGCCGCCGGGCATGCTCTGGTGGGTCTGACCGCTCTGGAACACGCCGCCCGCGGTGAAGGTGACGCCGAACGGGCCGGTCTCGTTGTAGTCGTCGTTGTCCAGCTCCAGGTACACGTGGACCTTCTCGGCGGAGTTGGCCTCGCCGTGCTCGTGGGCGAAGCCCTCACCTTCGGTCTGGAAGAAGAGCTGCTTGATCTTCGGGCCGGCCATTGTGGACTACCTCTCGTGCCGTGCGGGTCGTTGCTCCAAGTGTTGGGAAATCCCACGGGTTCGGTATGTCCGGCGGGCGCCCTTCGGGGCAGTCACCGCCGCGCTACCGGGCGACCGCGTACGGTCGGAAGGTGAGCAAGGCCAGGGCGGTGGCCGGCGGCGGGCACGCGGTCGAGGTCGAATCGGAGCGGGTCGCCGGCTGGTTCGACCGGTTCGCCGCGCGGCACGGGGGAGTGGCCCGCACCGACCGCGGGCCGGCGGCGGTGGTGGTCACGGCGGTCGACGGGGCCACCGCGACGTGCGCCGTGCCGTTCGCGCCGCTCACCGACACCGGCTCGGTCGCCGGACTGGCCGTCGAGCCGCTGGTCGCGCACCTGCTGGCACCGCGCCGGGTGGGGTTGCTGCTCGTGCGGCTCGGCGGACACAGCGTCGGGGTCGCGCGGGACGGCGTCGTGGAGTCCTCGCGCACCGACCGCCGGCTGGTGCACGGCCGCAGCGCCGCCGGCGGGTGGTCGCAGCACCGGTTCGCCCGCAGGCGCGCGGGTCAGGCGCGGGTCGCGCTGCGGGCCGCCGCGGCCGACGCCGCCGAGGTGCTCGTGCCGCGGCTGTCCGAACTGGACGCGGTGGTGCTCGGCGGCGACCAGAAGGCACTCGACGGCTTGCGCGCCGATCACCGGCTCGCCACGCTGTTCGCACTCGCCGAGCCGCGGGTGCTCGACGTACCCGAGCCACGGCGCACGGTGCTCGACGACGCCGCCCGGCGGGCGCGAATCGTCGAGATCGTGGTGCGAGAGAACAGAAGGGGGTCTGGTTGGCCAAGGTGAACGCGTCCGTGTCGGTGCCGGCGCCGCCCGACCGGACCTGGGCCACGGCCGCGGACCTGTCCCGCTTCGGCGAGTGGCTGTCCCTGCACGAGGGTTGGCGCGGCCCCGTGCCGGTGGAGCTCACCGAGGGCGTCGACCTGACGTCGGTGGTCACCGTGATGGGCCTGCGCAACCGGGTCCGCTGGCGCATCGAGCGGTACGCGCCACCCACCGGGCTCACGATCTCCGGCCGCGGCGTGGGTGGCGTGCGGATCGCCCTGGACCTGGCCGTCCGCGCGGACGGCGCCGACCGCTCGACCGTCAGCATCGACGCCGAGGTCACCGGCCGCCCGGTGTTCGGCCCGATCGGCATCGCCATCGGCCGTGCGGTGCGCGCGGACCTCCGCAGGTCCGTCGCCGCCCTGGCCGCCCTGGTCTGAACCGGAGCGGCCAGGGCGGCCCCGGTCAGGCGGTGGGCACCAGGCTCGGGGTCAGCCGCACCGGCAGGTAGCTGGTGCCAGTGGTGAAGTTGGACGCCGTGTAGTCCGGCTCGCCGGTCAGCTCGACCGCCGAGACCCGCTTGGTCAGCTCCTCCAGGAACACCGCCAGCTCCAGCCGGGCCAGCCGCGCGCCGAGGCACAGGTGCCGGCCACCGCCGAAGGTGAGGTGCCGGTTGGGCGTGCGGTCGATCAGGAACCGGTCCGCGTCGGGGAACGCGCGCTCGTCGCGGTTGGCCGACACGTTCCACACCGTCACCCGGTCGCCGACCGCGATGTCCCGGTCGCCGATCCGGGCGGGCCGCATCGCGGTGCGCATCACGTGCACCCCCGGCGTGGTCCAGCGCAGGATCTCCTCGACGGCCGTGGGGATCACCTCGGCACCGCGGGACCGCAGCAACGCCCACTGGTCCGGGTTCCGGGTGAGCGCCAGCAGCCCGCCCGCCGCGGAGTAGCGGGTCGTCTCGTTGCCGCCCGCCATCACGCCGTTGCAGTTGACGATGATCTCCTCGTCGGTGAGCTCCTGCTCGCCGTCCGGGGTGTCGCGGCGGTCGGTGGCGATCCGGCTGATGAAGTCCGTGCCAGGGTTCTTCCGCCGCTCCCGCAACAGCTCCGTGAAGTAAAGGAAGATCTCCGCGTGGTTGCCGGACCGGACCTCCTCGTCGTCGCCCTCGAACGCGCCGTTCATCGTCGCGCCCAGCCAGTCCCACTCCGGGCGGGGCACGCCCAGCAGCGCGCACACCACCCGGGTCGGCAGCCGGCGGATCACCTCGACCATGTCGACCTCGCCCGCGGCCAGCGCCTCGGCGAGCAGCTCGCGCACGATGCCGCGGACCAGGTCCTCGCTGTGGTCCGGGAACACGCTCTTGTTCAGCACCCGCTTGAGCTGCGTGTGCTCCGGTGGGTCCGACACGATCAGCATCCGCTGCGACACCGCGGCGACCGCGGCCTTGTTGGTGTCCAGCCGCATCCCGTACCGCGACGAGAAGACGTCCGAGTCGCGGTAGACCTCCACCGCGTCGGCGTACCTCGTGACCGCCCAGAATCCGCCGCCGGACTCGTGCCGGTGCACCGGGTCGTTCTCCCGCAGCCACGCCATCGCCGGCCAGAACGAGTTGCCGCCGAACGCCGCGTTGTCGGTCAGGTCGATCAGCACGGCACCCCCTGCGGCGCCACGATCTCGCCCAGCAGCTGGGGGATCTCCCGGGCGTGGTGCATCGCGAACACGTGCCCGCCGGCGAACTGGCGGCGCGTGACGTCCCGGCCGAGGAACGCCGCCCACTGGTCGAGCTTGTCCGGCGTGGCCAGGTCGTCGCCGTCGCCGCCCCACACGTGCACCTCGCTGCCGATCCCCGGATCGGGTGGTGGCTCGTAGCCGACGGTCAGCAGCACGTCCTTGCGCACGAGCTCGATCACCTGCTCCTCGGTGTCCTCGTCCAACCCGGCGCCGGCGATGCCCCGCCGGATGGACGCCACCAGTGTCTCGGGGTCCTCGCGCAGGTGCGGTGGCTCGCAGGCGGCCAACACCAGCGCCGCCGGCCACCGGCCGTGCTCGCCGAGCAGCCGGGCCAGCTCGTAGCCCACCAGCCCACCGAAGCTCTCGCCGAACACGACGAGCGGCTGCTCCGGGTCGGCGAGCGCGGTGAGCTCCCCGGCCACGGCGACCACGATTTCGTCCAAAGTGGACGGATGAGGCTCGCCGAGCCGGGTCTCCCGGCCGGGCAGTTGCACGCCCACCACGGACACCGCGTCGCCGAGCTCGGCCTGCCACTCGCGGAACCGGCCGCAGCCCGTGCCCGCCGGGGGAACGCAGAGCAGCGTCGGCCGCCCGGTCGTTCCGGTCGACCACGGCACCAGCCACGAGCCGGTCCGCGCGATCACGGGCCGGTCGCCGCCCTGGCGGTCCAGCTCCGCGGCCAGCGCGGCGGGGGTCGGGTGCGCCAGCAGGTCCTGCATGGACAGTCGCACCCCGGTGCGCTCGCGCAGCTCCGCCACCACCCGGGCGGCGAGCAGCGAGTGCCCGCCCAGCTCGAAGAAGTCGGCGCCCACGTCGGTGACCGGCCGGTCCAGCACCGAGCTCCACGCGTCGCACACCTCGACCTCGCGCGGCGTCGACGGGCCACGCCCGGCCAGCACCGGCGCGCTCGTCGCCGCGTGCTGGGCCAGCAGCTCCCGGTCGACCTTGCCGTTGGCGGTCGTGGGCAGCACCGGCACGATGTCGATCATGCCGGGCACCATGAAGTCCGGCAGCCGGTCCCGGCAGTGCCCGCGCACGGCCGCGACCTCCACCGTCGCGCCCGCCCCCGGTACGGCGGCGAGCCCCAGCGCGTCGCCGGTCTCCAGCACGAACGCCGCCGCCGCGGTGACCTCCGCCAGCTCCTCGACCGCCTGCTCGACCTCGCGCAGCTCCACCCGGAACCCGCGCACCTTCACCTGGTCGTCGCGCCGGCCGACGAACTCCAGCAGCCCGTCGCGCCGGACGGTCACGAGGTCACCGGTCCGGTAGACCCGCTCGCCCGACGGCAGCGTCGGGAACCGCGCCGCGGTCAGCCCCGGCCGGCTGCGGTACCCACGCGCCACGCCGGGCCCGCCGACGTGGAGCTCGCCGGTCGACCCGTGCGGCACCGGTGCCCAGTCGTCGTCGAGGACGTGCGCGGTGTAGCCCCGGATCGGGCGGCCGATCGAGAGCACGTCGTCGCCGCGGGCGCTGTCCGCCCACAGCGCCGCGATCGTGGTCTCGGTCGGGCCGTAGACGTTGAGCATCCGGCGGCCCACGGCGAGCCGCTCGGCCAACCCGCGCGGGCAGCGCTCGCCGGCCACGACCACGGTGTCCACGGAGGACAGCGCGTCGACGCACGAGGCGAGCAGCGTCGGCGGCATGCAGACCGTGCGCGGCGCCGCGGCGGCGATCCGCGCGGCGAGGTCACCCGGCTCGCCGTCGGCGAGGTCGATGATCGCGGTGCCTTGCCCGTGCAACAGGAACAGCAGCGTGCACCACAGCCACCCGTCGAACGCCGGGGACAGCGGGTTCGCGCCCACCCCGCCCGGGGTGAGGCCGAGGTCCGCGAGCGCGGCGAGGAGCGTGCCGAGGTTGCCGTAAGTGACCTCGACACCCTTCGGCCAGCCCGTGGTGCCGGAGGTGTAGATGACGTACGCGCACTCGTCCGCGGCCGGGACCACGAGGTCCGGGCAGAACCCGGAGGCATCCTCGATGCCGACCCGGCGCACGCCGGCCGGGACGACGCCCGGTGCGATCCGGTCCGCCAGCAGCAGGTCCACGCCGGCGTCCCGCAGGATGAAGTTGACCCGGTCGGCCGGGTACCGGTCGTCCACCGGCACCGCGGTCGCGCCCAGCCACCACACCGCGAGCAGGCCCGGGACGGTCAGCCGGGACCGGCCACCGCCCACGCCGACCGCGGTGCCGGGCCGCACGCCGCGCTCGGCCAGCATCCCGGCCACCGCCCGGGTCCGGTGCGCGAGCTCGACGAAGTCGAGTGTGCCGTCCGCCGCCGAGACGGCCGTCGCCGTGGGCGTGTCCAACGCCCACCTGTCCAGTGCGGCGAGCACACGGCCCGCCCCGGAACTACCGTCGTTGTCCACTGGTAAGTGGGACGTGCTCATTCCCGGATCCTGTTCTATCGCAAGGGAAAAGGGCAGGGTGAAGTGGCTCCGGGGCAGGTGCAGGGCCCATCGGAGCTGTGATCGAGCGATGACGATCAGTCAAGGTATCGGCAACGCCGGGTAACAACCAGGCTCCATTCGGCTAACGATGTTGGTGCGGGAACCACTCGAACGGCCCAATGCCAACGGCGGGAATCCGGCGTCGCAGACAGACGAACGGCCCGGCGGATCGCTCCACCGGGCCGGACGGGTGAGAGGTTCAGCCGAGGGAACCGGTGGCCAGCATTCCGCCGTCGATCCGGACGGTCTCACCGGTGATCCAGGAGGCGTCGTCGGAGGCCAGGAACGCGACCATCCGCGCCACGTCCACCGGCTCGCCGAGGCGCTTCATCGGGTAGGCGTTGGCCGCCTGCTCCTCGTGGTCGGTGTAGAGCATCTCGGCGAACTTGGTCTTCACCACCGCGGGTGCCACCGCGTTCACCCGCACGCCGGGGCCGAGCTGCCAGGCGAGCTCCTCGGTGAGCCGGATCAGCGCGGCCTTGCTCGCACCGTAGGCGGCGAGCACGCCCGACGAGCGCAGGCCGGCGACCGACGCGATGTTCACGATCGAGCCGCCGTGCTCGGCCATCCAGGCCTTGAGCGCGAGCTGCACGAAGCCGAGCGCGCCGACGACGTTGACGTCGAAGATCTTGCGCACCGCGTTCAGGTCGGCGTCGGCGAGTGGGCCGAAGGTCGGGTTGATGCCGGTGTTGTTGATCAGCACGTCGAGCCGGCCGAGCTCGTCGACGGTGCGGCGCACGACCTCCGCCCGGTCCTCGTCGCGGCCGGTGTTCGCCGGGATGCCGAGCACCCGCGCGCCGGACACCTCGGCGCGCAGCTGCTCGGCCGCCGCCTCGACCTGCTCGGGCTTGCGTGAGGAGATCGTCACCGCCGCGCCGCCGCGGGCCAGCTCCGCCGCGATGGCGAGCCCGATTCCGCGACTGGCACCCGTGACCAGTGCGACCTTGCCGTGGAAGTCTGCAGTCATGGCTCGAGACTCTAGCTAAGCGGCCGCTTAGTGCGCGAGTGCCAGGCAACGCCGTTGCCCGCTACCCGTAGACTCGACGGCGTGGTGGTTCGTACGGACTAGGCCGCAGGCGGGCTCGCCGGTCACGACCGGCGAGCGGACGAGGCCTGCCCATCACCACCCTCACGGAGTCTCCGCATGATCACCGCCACGGATCTCGAACTGCGTGCAGGCACGCGCATCCTGCTCTCCGACACCACGCTTCGGGTCCAGCCGGGCGACCGGATCGGCCTCGTCGGGCGCAACGGCGCCGGCAAGACCACCACGCTGCGCGTGCTGGCCGGCGAGGGCGAGCCCTACGCCGGCGGCCTGCGCCGCGCGGGCGAGCTCGGATACCTGCCGCAGGACCCCCGCGAGGGCAACCTGTCGGTCACCGCCAAGGACCGGGTGCTCTCCGCACGCGGTCTGGACCAGCTCCTGCGTGACATGGAGAAGGCGCAGTCGGCCATGTCCGAGCACGCCGACGAGGTGCGCCGCGACCGCGAGGTCCGCCGCTACGGCCGGCTCGAGGAGCGGTTCGCCTCGCTCGGCGGCTACGCGGCCGAGAGCGAGGCCGCGCGGATCTGCGCCAACCTCGGCCTCGCCGACCGGATCCTGGCCCAGCCGCTGTCCACCCTGTCCGGCGGTCAGCGCCGCCGGGTCGAGCTCGCCCGCATCCTGTTCGCCGCCGCGGAGTCCGGCAATGGCACAAGGTCTGGCAACGGGGCCGGCACCACGCTGCTGCTCGACGAGCCCACCAACCACCTCGACGCCGACTCGGTCACCTGGCTGCGTGGCTTCCTCAAGACCTACAACGGCGGCCTCGTCGTGATCAGCCACGACGTCGAGCTGCTCGCGGAGGTGGTCAACAAGGTCTGGTTCCTCGACGCCATGCGCGGCCAGGTCGACCTGTACAACATGGGCTGGCAGCGCTACCTCGACGCGCGCGCGGCCGACGAGAAGCGCCGCCGCCGCGAGCGGGCCAACGCGGAGAAGAAGGCGTCCGCGCTGCACGCTCAGGCCGACAAGATGCGGGCCAAGGCCACCAAGGCGGTGGCCGCGCAGAACATGGCGCGGCGGGCCGAGCGGCTGCTGTCGGGGCTCGAGGACGTCCGGCGGGCCGACAAGGTCGCCAAGATCCGCTTCCCGGAGCCCGCGCCGTGCGGCAAGACCCCGCTCACCGCCGAGGGCCTGTCCAAGAGCTACGGCTCGCTCGAGGTGTTCACCGGTGTCGACCTCGCGATCGACCGCGGCACCCGGGTCGTCGTGCTCGGCCTCAACGGCGCCGGCAAGACAACCCTGCTGCGCCTGCTCGGTGGCATGGAGCAGGCCGACTCCGGGTCGGTCGTGCCCGGCCACGGGCTGCGGATCGGCTACTACGCCCAGGAACACGAGACGCTCGACCACCGGGCTTCGGTGTGGTCGAACGTGCGGCACGCCGCGCCGGACACACCTGAGCAGCAGCTACGGTCGCTGCTCGGCACGTTCCTGTTCTCCGGCGAGCAGCTCAACCAGCCGGCGGGGACGCTTTCCGGTGGCGAGAAGACCAGGCTGGCGCTGGCGGGGCTGGTGTCGAGCGCGGCGAACGTGCTGCTGCTCGACGAGCCGACCAACAACCTCGACCCGGCGAGCCGGGAGCGGGTTCTGGAGGCGTTGCACAACTACGCGGGCGCTGTCGTACTCGTCACGCACGACCCCGGTGCGGTAGAGGCGCTTGCGCCCGATCGGGTGATCTTGCTGCCGGACGGTACCGAAGATCACTGGTCAGCGGACTACCTGGAACTCGTTCAGCTGGCCTGATGCGGCGCGATCGAGTGACCGACTTCATGGCTATTTTCGATCTCACCTGGCATTCCGAGCCTTCGTGTTCGATCATTGCGTCGGCAGGTGTATCAGAAACCTCCGTCACACGCTACGGAAGGCGGACGACGTGGCTGATCTGAAGAAGGGCGCGCGGATCACCGGTAGTACGCGCGACAAGCTGGCCGCTGACCTCAAGAAGAAATACGAGAAGGGCGCCAGCATTCGCGCCCTGGCCGAGTCGACAGGTCGCTCCTACGGGTTCGTGCACCGGGTGCTGTCAGAGTCCGGTGTCACGCTGCGGGGCCGTGGTGGCGCCACACGCACGAAGAAGAAGTAGGTCTCGTCAGGGTTGGCTGCCGCGGGTGTCGGGGTTCGCGACCAGATCATCGGTCGGTCCCGCGGTTGTCCGGTCCTTGCCCGTTCGTCCGAGCGTCGTTCCGCCGACGGACGCGAACCCGATCATCGCGCCGAGCAGCGCCAGTGGGTATACCAGGTAACCCCAGCGCGTGGCCGGCGCGAGGATGATCGCTGCCCCGAGACCGGCGGCGATCCGCAGCGTCGCACCCGCGGGATCCCGCGGTGGGCGCAGGATGAGCCACGCGACGATGGCGCACGCCGCCGCGGCGAGGATCACCAGCGACACGGCGTGTCCGACCGGTCCCAGCTGCGCGACCAGGTGCCCGGGCAGCGGGCTCGCCGCCGGTGAGCCCGCCTTGCCGAGGCCCGCCGGGTACAGGATCACGTGCTCCACGAACGACGCCGGGTCCACCAGCAGCACCGGCACCACGACGACCGCGACCGCCGCGACGATCGTGCCGAGGAAGATCGCCAGGTCGCGTCTGCCTCGACGGCCGCCGCGGTGGACGAGCACGGCGACGGCCAGCACACCCAGCGCCGGCAGGGCGGTGAGCTTCATCGTGGCCACCAGCGCGCAGACCACGCCCGCCCACACCAGGTTGGTCCGCGCGGGTCTGCGGCCGTAGACGAGCGCGGTCGCGAGCACGATCAACGCGATCACCGGGATGTCGTCGCCCGCGACGACGACCGTGAGCAGGGTGAGCGGGCTGGCCGCGGCGAGCTGGGCGGCGAGCACGGGCACCCGCGGCCACCCCATCACCGCGAACGCCGCCACGGCGATCAGCACGGTCGCGACGGCGAAGGCCACCCGCGCGTCGGTGAACGCGCCGTCGCCGAACAGCGCGCGGGGGAGGCCGAACACGGTCATCGACGGGCCGTAGGGCGTGTAGTCGTCCGGGTGCGCGGCCCGGTCGAGCAGCGACAGGTCCGGGTAGGGCGTTCCGTCGGCCAGCAGCAGGTCGGCGGACCGCTCGACCACCCACACCTCGGGTTGGGACGGGAACGCCCATGGCCACTGGCCCCACACGAAGCTCGGCGACCGGCGGAAGATCAGCACGAGCAGCGGGACGAGCCCGGCGAACAGGCCCGCGATCGCGACCGGCGTCCAGCGCGAGCGCACGATGCTCGAGGCGCCCGACAGATCCGTCCTGGACAATAGGGCGAGGCAGGTGAGCGCGGCGGCGAGAAGGTAGCCGACCGTGGCGAAGTTGCCCCAGACCCGATACCCGTAGAACTCCGAGAACACGGCGTTCCCGGCCGCGAACAGCAGGCTCACCGAGTAGATGAGCAGGTCGAGACGGCGGCCGCGGAACTGCGCGCGCTGCCCTGTCTGCTCCACGCGGGCAGGCTACCGATGGGCGCGCCGCTGTTCGCTCTCCGGGTAACGGGAAGCCCGTCACGCCGACCGGTGTTGACGAGGCAGGGGGAGAAAGAGGGCGATGTGGAGAACACGTGGTCTTTCATGCGCGGCGCCATGCACGCGGCGGACGCGCCAAAGGGCCTGCACAAGGGGACGATCCGGCGGGTGTTCCGGTTCACCGGACCGCACCGGGGCAAGCTGGTCGTCTTCCTGCTGCTGACGATGATCTCGTCGGTGCTCGTGGTGTCGACCCCGCTGCTCGCCGGGCAGGTGGTGGACGCGATCGTCGGCGGGCACGACGTGTCGCTGGTGGTGTGGCTGGCCGTGGCGATCGCCGGCGTGGCGATCCTGGACGCCGGGCTGGGGCTGGCCGAGCGGTGGCAGTCCTCGCGCATCGGTGAGGGGCTGATCTACGACCTGCGGCGCGCCGTGTTCGAGCACGTGCAGCGGATGCCGGTGGCGTTCTTCACCAGGACGCGGACCGGCGCGCTGGTGTCGCGGCTGAACAACGACGTGATGGGGGCGCAGCGGGCGTTCACCTCCACGCTCGCGGGCCTGGTGACCAACGTGATCCAGCTGGTGCTGTCGGTCGCGGTGATGATGACGCTGTCCTGGCAGGTCACCGCCCTCGCGATGGTGCTGCTGCCGATCTTCGTGCTGCCGGCGCGGCGGATGGGCAAGCGGATGGCCGACCTGCAGCGCGAGTCGGCCGGGCTCAACGCGTCGATGACCACCCAGATGACCGAGCGCTTCTCCGCGCCGGGCGCCACGCTGGTGAAGCTGTTCGGCCACCCGCGGGCCGAGGCCGACGAGTTCGGCGGCCGCGCGGCGCGGGTGCGCGACATCGGCATCCGCACGGCGATGCTCACCCGGTGGTTCATGACCAGCCTGACGCTGGTGTCGGCGCTGGCGCAGGCGCTGGTGTACGGGCTGGGCGGTTACCTGGCGATCACCGGCTCGCTGGCGCCGGGCACCGTGGTGGCCCTGGCGCTGCTGCTCACCCGGCTGTACTCGCCGCTGACCGCGCTCGCGAACGTGCGGGTGGACGTGATGACCGCGCTGGTGTCGTTCGAGCGGGTCTTCGAGGTGCTGGACCTCGAGCCGATGATCAGCGAGGCGAGGTCGCCGCGCACGGTGCCGGACGGCGGGGTGTCGGTAACGCTGGAGGACGTGCGGTTCGGGTACCCCGCGGCGGACAAGGTGTCGCTGGCCTCCCTGGAGGAGGTGGCGGTGCTCGACCAGCGCGGGGGTCAGGAGGTGCTGCACGGGGTCTCCTTCCGGGCCGAGCCGGGGCAGATGGTGGCGTTGGTCGGGTCGTCCGGCGCGGGCAAGTCGACGATCGCCTCGCTGGTGCCGCGGCTGTACGACGTGGAGTCGGGTGCCGTTCGTCTGTCCGATGTGGACGTGCGGGAGCTGTCGTTCGACGCGCTGCGGGACACGGTCGGCGTCGTGACCCAGGACGGCCACCTGTTCCACGACACGATCCGGGCCAACCTGGCCTACCCGCGGCCGTCGGCCACCGACGAGGAGATCTGGGCGGCGCTGCGCCAGGCGCGGCTGTCCGACCTGGTGTCGTCGTTGCCGGACGGGCTGGAGACCGTGGTCGGTGAGCGTGGCTACCGGCTCTCCGGTGGCGAGCGGCAGCGGTTGACGATCGCCCGGCTGCTGCTGGCGCAGCCCCGGGTGGTGATCCTCGACGAGGCGACCGCGCACCTCGACTCGGAGTCGGAGGTGGCCGTGCAGGAGGCGCTGACCTCGGCACTGGCCGGTCGCACCGCGATCGTGATCGCGCACCGGTTGTCGACCGTCCGCGCCGCCGACCAGATCCTGGTCGTGGAGGACGGCCGGATCGTGGAACGCGGCGACCACGAGTCGCTGCTGGAGGCAGGCGGGCGCTACGCCGACCTGTATCGGACGCAGTTCGCCACGCAGCCCGCGACGGCGGCCTGAGCCGCGGCGCGACCGGTCAGTCGAGCATGTCGGTCTGGTGGGCCACGGCCTGCCGGACCAGCTCCGCGATCTCCCGCGGGTGCTCCACTGCCCGGTCGTGCCCGACCTGGCGCAGGTAGCGGCTCTCGCCGCGTAAGAGCCGGGCCGGGTCGTCGAGCAGGGCGCCCTTGTGGAACATCAGCTGGACGCCCTTCTCGGTGGCCGCGACCGCGCACAGCCAGTGGTGCCAGTCGCCGCCGGCGGTGAAGGTGAGGCGGCGCCACCTCATCGCCTCCTCGAGCTCACCGTCGGCGGCGTGGACGAGCTCGGCCAGCGCGCGAATCTGCGCGCGCCGGTCGTGGTGCTCGGTGAGCCAGGTCTCGACCTCGGTCGGGTGGCCGGTCATCGGGAGAGTCCCCCTCCGTGTCTCGCGTACCGGAACACCGTCGCACCGGGGTCCGACAGTTTCGGCTCAGCCGGGAAGATCCTCGGGCCGGTCGACGTCCTCCCCCGCGGCGGCGTCCTCGCAGGGCACGTCGAGCGGGTGGTGCGCGGCGAGATAGGTCCGCGCGCCCGCGTCGCCCCGCGCGCTCTCGGCGACGTCGGCCCAGCGGTCCCGCCCGATGAGCACCGGGTGGCCCGGGCGGCCGTGGTAGGTCGCCCGGGCGAGCGCGTCGGGTGCGGCGAGGTCGACGAACCGGCGCACGGCCGCCGCGGTGACCCCCGGCGTGTCGACGGGCAGCACGAGCGCGGCCACGGCGTCGCTGTCGCCGAGCGCGGCCAACCCGACCCGCAGCGACGAGCCCATGCCGGTGGTCCATTCGGGATTGTCCACAAGCGACGAGCCGGGCAGCTCCGCCGTGCCCCGCACCTCGTCGGCCGCCGCTCCCAGCACGACGACCACCGGCGCGCAGCCGCCCTCGTGCAGGACCCCGGCCGCGTGCTCGACGAACAGCCGGCCGCGGTGGCGCACCAACGCCTTGGGCATCCCGAACCGCCGCCCACCACCAGCCGCCAGCAGCACTCCCGCCACACTCACGAAACCAGCCTAGCCAGCATGCCGGCCCCATGACGGAGACGCCGCGGTCGCGGCACGGCCTTGGCCTCCGGCCCCGGTTTCCAACCTACGAGCTGGCACCGACAGCGGTGAGCCTCATCGGACGCGCCTGTGGACAGGCCGCCTCTGGCAGCCGTTGATGCCGCCCCGCACCGGACACCCCCGGGTCCCCGCCTCCCGGCCCGAATGGGGGGACTCGCTGGTCCCGGATCACCGGAACTCCTCGACATTGTCCCGAACCCACCGCGCATACGTCCGCGCCGGCCGCCCGGTGACTTCCTCGACCGTCGGCAGCGGCCGCAGCATCGCGTCCCACTCCTCGACCGTGAGCTCGGGAACCGAGGTGGGGG
This sequence comes from Actinophytocola sp., assembly GCF_009379765.1. GTDB lineage: Bacteria > Actinomycetota > Actinomycetes > Mycobacteriales > Pseudonocardiaceae > Actinophytocola. The sequence goes on from NZ_WHTD01000070.1 coordinate 20,768, forward strand.
AGTAGGCCTCCGCCTCGTGGATCGGCAGGCCCCGCCAGTCCGGGTTGCAGTACCGGACCGCTCGCGAGGCCCGGATCGGCGGTCCGAACAGCTTCAGCGTGTTCGAGGCGAACTCGCCCGGCCGCAGGTGTGTCCACTCGAGACCGGACGCCTCGACCGCCCGCTCCACCGGCAGCTGGAAGTCGTCGTCGAGGCCGGCGGAGACCGCGCCGGACGACAGCGTCACGACCCGCCGCACCCCGGCCCGCACGGCCGCGTCGACGACCTCGGTGGCCGTCCGCGGTTCCGGGAACAGGTACAGCCGGTCCACGCCGGAGAGCGCCGCGGCCACCGACTCCGGCTTCAGCAGGTCCCCCCGCACCACCTCCACCCCGGCGGGCACCGCGGCCGGCATCGCGGCCGGCATCGCGGCCGGCATCGCGGCCCGGGTCATCGCCCGCACCCGCTCGCCGGCCGCGGCGAGCTGCGCGACCACGTGCCGGCCGACCTGTCCGGTCGCTCCCGTCACCAAGATCGTCATCGCTGGCTCCTCCAATATGGGTACGATGTACGCGATTTGCGAGAGAACCCTAGCCAACTGGGTGCGGTGTACGCAAATGTCGCCTTCTACGATGAGCGCACGATGACCGAGCACCAGACCACCTCGGCGGCATTCGGCGGCTCGGCAGCCGCGGCCCGCAGCATGGAGCTGCTGTGGGGGACCAAGCCGCCGCCCAGCCGGGGCCGAAAGCCTGGCATGACCGTCGACCGGATCGTCGCCGCCGCCATCGAGGTGGCCGACGCCGAAGGGCTGGACGGGCTGTCGATGCGCCGCGTGGCCGACGGGCTCGGCGTCGGCACCATGTCGCTGTACCGCTACGTGCCGTCGAAGGCCGAGCTGCAGGACCTGATGCTGGACGCGGTGATCGGCGACGACGTGCCTTCTCCGCTCGGGTCCGGTGGCTGGCGGGCCGGCCTGGAGCGGCTGGCCAGGAGCAGTCTCGATGGGTACCTCAGGCACCCGTGGCTCCTGCGCATGTCGCTGACCAGGGGCGCGATGGGGCCCAACCAGACCGCCGCGCTGGACGCGGTGCTCCGGTCCATCGACGGGATCGGGCTGTCCGGTGGCGAGCAGATGGCGGTGGTCCAGCTGGTCACCGGTTACGCGCACGGCGTCGCCCAGCAGCTGGTCGACGCCACCCAGGCCCAGCAGCACTCCGGCCTGTCCGACGAGCAGTTCCGGACCGAGTTCGCGCCGTTGCTGGACGAGCACCTCACCGCGGACCGCTTTCCCGCGCTCGAGAAGCTGTGGCGCAACGAGGAGATGGGCTGGGTGGACCCCTTCGAGTTCGGGCTGGAGCGCGTGCTGGACGGCATCGAGACGCTGGTCGCGGCGCGCGGGGTCGCCTCGTGACCAGCCCGAGCCTGCGGGTGTTCGGCCCGGCGCGGCCCGCCGACGTGCGCGCGGTGGTGCTCGTGCTGCACGGCGGCCAGGAGACGAGCAAGGCCCGCGCGCACCGGTTTCGACCCACCTACCTGCGGATGTTGCCGTTCGGCCGCGACCTGCGGTGGGCCGGCCGGGGCGCCGGCGTCGCCGTGTGGGCGCTGCGGTACCGGTACCGCGGCTGGAACCGGCCGGACCTCGACCCGGTCGCGGACGGCCGGTGGGCGCTCGGGGAGATCCGCCGTACCCACCCCGACGTGCCGGTGGTGCTCGTCGGCCACTCGATGGGTGGCCGGGTGGCGCTGCGGATCGCCGAGGACCCCGCGGTGGTGGCCGTGTGCGCGCTCGCGCCGTGGACACCCGAGTCCGAGCACGTCGACCAGCTGGCCGGGCGTACGGTCCTCATCGCGCACGGTGACCAGGACACGGTGACCGCCCCGGCGCTGTCCCTCGCGTACGCGGTGCGCGCGAAGGAGGTCACCGACGCCGTCTGCCGCTTCGACGTGCGCGACGAGTCACACGCGATGCTGCGCCGCGCGAAGGACTGGCGGCTGCTGGTCCGGCGGTTCGTCCTCGGCGTCCTGGGTATCGCCCACATGGACCACGTCATCGCGAGTGCGCTGGCCAAGCCGTCGCCCGGTGGGTTGAGCGTCCCGCTCTGATGCCGGTCTCGTACGGTGTGCCCGAACCGATGCGCAACCTCCATGGCGGTCCCCACGTCTTGGGTGTCGACGGGAAGGTGGGGAGATGAGCTACGGCCACCAGCAGGGAGCGCCGCGACGACCCGAGTACGGGGGCACGCCAGGTCGCGGACGCCCGCAAGGTCAGAGCCGGCGACCCGCGTACCACGAGACGCGCGCACTGCCCATGCCGCCGACCGAGGACCCGCGGCGCAGGCCACCGGGTCAGCGCCGCTACAACGGCCCGCCGCCGGACGAGTACGGGCCTCCCGGCGAGGGCTATGGGCCACCACCGCCGCGGCGCCCCCGCAAGCGCCGCCGGGTCGGCCGCACGATCGGCATCGTGCTGCTGGTCATCCTCGTGGCGCTCGTCGGCACCTGGTTCTGGCTGGACACGTCGATCAACCGGGTCGCCGCGCTCGAGGACTACCCGGGGCGTCCGGCCGAGGCGGCCGGTACCAACTGGCTGGTCGTCGGGTCGGACAGCCGGGAGGGCCTCACGCCGGAGGAGAAGGCGAAGCTCGCGACCGGGGACGCCGGCGGGCAGCGCACGGACACCATCCTGATCGCGCACCTGCCGGACAACGACACCCCGGCCACGCTGCTGAGCATTCCGCGTGACTCCAACGTGGAGATTCCGGGACACGGCACCAGCAAGATCAACGCCGCGTTCGCCTTCGGCGGGCCGAAGCTCCTGGTGCAGACCGTCGAGGGTGCGACCGGCCTCCGGATGGACCACTACGCCGAGATCAGCTTCGGCGGGTTCGCCAACATCGTCGACGCCATCGGCGGCGTCGAGATGAACATCGACCAGGAGATGCACGACACCAAGACCGGCGCCACGATCAAGCCGGGACTCCAGGAGCTCGACGGCGCGCAGGCGCTGGCGTTCGTGCGGATGCGCTACAGCGCGGCCACCCCGCGGTCGGACCTCGACCGGGTGGTGAACCAGCGCAAGTTCATCGGCGCGCTGGCGTCGGAGATCGCGAGCCCCGGCACGCTGCTCAACCCGTTCGACCTGTTCCCGCTGCTGGCCAACGTGCCGGACGCGCTGACCCTCGACGAGGGCGACCACCTGCACAACCTGGTGGGGCTCGGGTTCGCGATGGGCGGCATCTCCGACGGCGGCACGGTCACCACGACGGTGCCGGTCACCGACTCGTCGGCGAACCAGTGGGACGAGGCGAAGTCCCAGCAGTTGTTCGACGCGCTGCGCACCGACGCCACGATCCCGCCGGACGTGATCAACAACTAGTCCGCCTCCCCGGGATTCAAAGTGTTGGTTGCGTTCCGGCGGACGTGCGGATCTCTGGTGGTTGGTGGGTGGGTGCCGTCACGGTCCCCTGAGGTTGCGTTTGGTCGGCGGGAGGCTTGTGCCAAGCCTGGTCAACGCGTATCCGATGATCCGTGGGCCATACCCTCGTGCCCGCGGAGTACTTCTAGGGCGCGGTCGGCGTGCACGGCCATGCGGAGCTCGCTCTTGACGACCTCCAGCACGGTGCGGTCGGTGTCGATGACGAAGGTCTGGCGCTTGGTGGCCAGCGGCCCGAAGCTGCGCCGCACCCCGAACCGGGTGGCGACCGCGCCGTCCGGATCGGACAGCAGCGGGAAGTCGAAGGAGTGCATCTCGCTGAACGCCTGCTGCTTCGCGACGTCGTCCGGGCTGATCCCGACGCGGGTGGCCTTGACGGCGGCGAACTCGGCGGCGAGGTCGCGGAAGTGGCACGACTCCGCGGTGCAGCCCTTGGTCATGGCGGCGGGGTAGAAGAACAGCACGACCGGGCCGTCGGCGAGGAGGTCGGACAGCTTGCGCGGCGTGCCGGTCTCGTCGGGCAGCTCGAAGTCGGGGGCTTTGTCGCCGGCCTTCATCGGTCTCCTTCGTGGTACATCGTGTGTCATGGACAGTACCGGCCCGCTGGCCGCGCGAGTCGTGACCGAGGCCCTGTCGCCCGCGGTCGTGGTCGTGGCGCTGCCACTGGCGGTGGCCTGGCACGCCACGGCCGGCTCCGTGTCGGCGACCGTGGGCTGGGGCCTGCTGGTGGCGGTGTTCTACAGCGTCCTGCCGATGGCCTTCGTGGTCCGCGGCGCCCGCCGCGGCCGCTGGGACGGCCACTGGGTGCGCGACCGCGCGCACCGGACCGTGCCGCTGCTGGTGTGCCTGCTGTCCGCGCTGGCCGGTCTCGCGATCATGCTCGTGGGCGGCGCACCCCGCACGGTGGTCGCCCTGGCCTGGTCGATGATCATCACCCTGATGGCCTGCCTGCTGATCACCCGCTGGTGGAAGATCTCGGTCCACGCGACCGTGGCCGCCGGCGCGGTCGCGGTGGTCACCTTCCTCTACGGCCCGTGGCTGCTGCTGCTCGCGCTGCTGGTGGCCCTGGTGTGCTGGTCCCGGGTAGCGGTGGCGGACCACACGGTGCCGCAGGTCGTCGCGGGCGCTTTGCTAGGTCCGGTGGTCGGCGGTGCGGTGTTCCTCGCGCTCAGCTGAGGTCAGCTGTCCAGCGCCTCGGCGTCGACCGCCGCCCCCGGGTGCCAGCGGCGATCTCGGCTTCCGGCCCCGGTGTCAATTCCACCGGTTGGCACCGACAGTTCCGGACCGGTGCCAGGCCGGGCTGGGGACGGTTGCCAGTTGTCCACAGGGAAGTCCGGGATCATCCGGGTCTCGTCGGTGCCCGCCCGTAGGCTGGTGACCGGGAGCCGGAGGCCAAGCAGTCTCGACCGAGACCGCCGCTACGGCACCAGGATTATCCGGCCCAGCTGGGCGCGGTCGTCGAGCAGCTGGTGCGCCTTCGCCGCCTCGGTCAGGGGCAGTCGCGTGTGGACGGTGGTGCGCAGGCGGCCGGCGGCGAAGTGGCCGGTCAGCTCAGCGACCGTCCGGGCGGCCTCGTCCGGGTGCGCCGAACGCCACGCCAGCAGCGAGAACCCGACCACCGACCGCAGCTCGTACAGCTTCATCAGCGGGATGTCGGCCAGCTCGCCGGCCGCCACGCCGTATGCCACCAGCCGGCCGTACGGGGCCAGCAGGTCCAGGCTGTCGAGCATCGTCTGCCCGCCGACCGAGTCGAGGACCACGTCCACACCGTTCGGGGCGGCCGCTCGCACCTGGTCCGGCCAGTCGGCGGCGGTGTAGTCGACCGCGGCGTCGGCACCCTGCGCGCGGGCGAAGTCCAGCTTGGCCGGCGAGCCCGCGGTAGCGATCACCCGGCCCGCGCCGAGCAGCTTCGCCAACTGCACGGCCAGGTGGCCGATGCCGCCCGCGGCCGCGTGGACCAGCACGGTCTCGCCGGGTTCGAGACGGCCGGTGCGCAGCGTGCCCAGCGCGACCGGGGCGGCCAGCGGGAGCATGGTCGCCGAGCCCTCGTCCAGTCCGGAAGGGACGGTCGCCAGCCACCGGGCGTCGGCCAGTGCGAAGTCGGCGAAGGCGTCCTCGGTGAGCGCCGCGACCCGCCGGCCGATGAGCGCGGTGTCCACATCGGACCCGACGGCCTCGACGGTGCCGACGACGTCGCCGGTGAGCGTCGCGGGCAGGGGACGCTGGAAGAGCGCGCCACGGCCCCGCCGGAACTTGGTGTCGATGAAGTTCGCCCCGATCACCTCGGTCCTGAGCCGAACCTGGCCCGGACCGGGCTCGGGCACCTCGGCCTCCTCGACCCGCAGGACTTCAGGGCCGCCATATGCGTGGTAGCGGACTCGGCGCACGGTAGTCTCCCTCTAACTGGACTTACGGTCGACTTAACCGTACTGGACCGCCGGTCCAGTTGTCCACGACACGGGAGGTCAGCCATGCCCGGAGAGCGGCGCGAGCGTGCCGACGCCGTACGCAACCGGCGCGCGATCCTGCTCGCGACCGAGGAGCTGCTCACCCGTCACCGCCCGGACGAGGTGACGATCGACCAGGTCGCGGCCGCGGCCGGGGTGGGCAAGGGGACCGTGTTCCACCGGTTCGGCAACCGGATGGGCCTGATGATCGCCCTGATGCGGGAGCGCGCCCTGGGTCTCGCCGAGGCGGTCGGGAGCGGCCCGCCCCCGCTCGGCCCCGGCGCCCCGCCGCGCGAGCGGCTACTGGCCTTCCTGTCCGCGGTGGTGGACGTGGTCGGCCGCAACAAGGGCCTGCTCGCCGCCCTCGGGCAGGCGGTGTCCCCCCGCGCGCACGGCGAGGACCACCCGGTCTACCTGTTCTGGCACGGCCACATCAGCACCCTGATCGCCGCCGAACGCCCCGACGTGGACGCCCCGCTCCTGGCCGACCTCCTCCTGGCGGGCCTCCAGGCCGAGCCGATCCTCCGCCTCCTGGAACAGGGCGAGACCAAGCGCCTGGAAGCCGGCCTGCACGTGCTCGCCGAAGGGATCCTGGGCTGACGGGCCGCACGTGCCGACCGGCCGATGCCCTGAACGCGTCGCTCGGGACGATGACCGTCGTCAACGCGTCGTTCAGGGCGTGCGGGGACCGATGGTGCGGCTGCGGCCGCGGAACTCCGCGATCACGTCCTCGCCGCGGCGCACCGTGACGTCGCAGATGCCGCTGCGTCCGAAGACGATCCGTTCCTCGGCGCGGGCCTGCAGCACGTCACCCCGGCGGGCGGCGGCCACGAACGTGATGTCGGCCCCCGCGGCGACGGTGACCGGGCCGTGGCTGTTGCACGCGCACGCGAAGGCCGTGTCGGCGAGGAGGAACACGTAGCCGCCGTGGGCGATGTCATGGCCGTTCACCATCGTCTCGGTGATCGTCATCCGGACCACCGCGAAGCCCTCGCCCGCATCGACCAGCGTCATGCCCAGGGAGCGGGAGGCGAGATCGTCGTCGAGCATTCGGCGTACGGGCTCCGGAACCATCGCGACATCATCGCAGGTCGTGGGCGCGCGACTACCGCGGGATGGGGAGACCTGGGCCACAATGGTTGCACGTAGGAAAGTAGGACATCAAACTATTATTATGGCCAACGCCCCAGCGCTGCACCGACCGGTGAACCCGGTTCGGTTCATCACCGCCGCCAGTCTGTTCGACGGGCACGACGCGGCGATCAACATCATGCGCCGCATCTTGCAGTCGCAGGGTGCCGAGGTGATCCACCTCGGCCACAACCGCTCCGTCCGCGAGGTCGTCCGCGCCGCCATCCAGGAGGACGTCCAGGGTGTGGCCATCAGCGCCTACCAGGGTGGCCACGTCGAGTACTTCAGCTACCTCGTGGAGCTGCTGAACGAGCACGGCGCCGGCCACGTCAAGGTCTTCGGCGGCGGCGGCGGCGTCATCGTGCACGAGGAGATCGAGCTGCTCCACTCCCGCGGCGTGGCGCGCATCTTCTCTCCGGACGACGGCCAGGAGATGGGCCTCGCCCGGATGATCAACACGATGATCGAGGCCTGCGACGTCGACCTCGCCGACCGGCCCGAGCCGGCGCTCGACGCGCTGTACGCCGGACAGCACGACGCGCTCGCCCAGGTCATCACCAAGATCGAGGCCGGTCGGCTCGGCGAGGCAGCGATCGAGCAGTTCCGGGACGCCGCCGGCAAGCGGCAGGTGCCGGTCCTCGGCATCACCGGCACCGGCGGCTCCGGCAAGTCCTCGCTCACCGACGAGCTCGTCCGCCGGTTCCGCCTCGACCAGCAGGACAAGCTGCGCATCGCGGTCCTCGCGGTCGACCCGACCCGCAGGCGCGGCGGCGGCGCGCTGCTCGGCGACCGCATCCGGATGAACACCCTCGGCGGCATCGCCGGCGTCCCCGGCGGGGACGGTGACCAGGTGTTCTTCCGCTCGATGGCCACCCGAGGCGCGGTCACCGAGGTCCCCGAGGGCCTCACCGACGCGATCGCCGCGGCCAAGGCGGCCGGCAACGACCTCGTGATCGTCGAGACGCCCGGCATCGGCCAGGGCGACGCGGCCATCGTCCCGTTCGTCGACACCTCGCTGTACGTGATGACGCCCGAGTTCGGCGCCGCGTCCCAGCTCGAGAAGATCGACATGCTCGACTTCGCGGACGTCGTGGCCATCAACAAGTTCGAGCGCCGGGGTGCCGAGGACGCGCGCCGGGACGTGTCCCGCCAGATGGTCCGCAACCGCGAGGCGTTCGGTGTCTCCTGGGAGGACATGCCGGTCTTCGGCACGAGCGCGGCCACGTTCAACGACGACGGCGTCACCGCGCTCTACCACCACACCCGCGACCTGCTCGCCGAAGGCGGTCTGCCGGTCGGCGAGCCCACCCTCGCGCCGGTCGACGGCCGGGTGTCCACCCGGGCGGCCACGGTCGTGCCGGCGCAGCGGGTGCGCTACCTCGCCGACATCGCCGAGACCGTCCGCGACTACCACGGGGCGACCGACGAGCAGGTGGCCGCGGTGCGCAAGCGGTCCGCGCTCACCGAGGCCCGCGCCGCGCTCGACCAGGCCGGATCGTCCACAGAGGACATCGACGCCCTCGTGACGGAGGCGCGACGCCGGGTCGAGCGGGACACCGAAGACCTCCTGGACCGGTACCGGGAGCTCAAGGACTACACCGGCGACGAGCTCGTCGTGCAGGTCCGCCACAAGGAGCTGCACACCCAGCTGTGGCGGGAGACCCTGTCCGGCACCAAGGTCCCGCGCGTCGCGCTGCCGCGGTTCGACGACGACGGCACGCTGGTCCGCTTCCTGCGCAAGGAGAACCTGCCGGGCTACTTCCCCTACACCGCGGGCGTGTTCCCGTTCAAGCGCGACGGCGAGGACCCGGCCCGCATGTTCGCCGGCGAGGGCGACGCGTTCCGCACGAACCGCCGCTTCCGCTATCTCTCCGAGAGTTCGGAGGCCACCCGGCTGTCGACCGCGTTCGACTCGGTGACCCTCTACGGGCACGACCCGGACACCCCGCCGGACATCTACGGCAAGGTCGGCACGTCCGGCGTCTCGATCGCGACGCTCGACGACATGCACGCGCTCTACGACGGGTTCGACCTCACCGCGCCGTCGACCTCGGTCTCGATGACGATCAACGGTCCGGCCCCGACGATCCTCGCGTTCTTCCTCAACACCGCGATCGACCAGAACGCGGCGAAGTTCGCCGCCGAGCACGGCCGGCAACCCTCCGACGAGGAGCGTGCCGAGATCGCCGCGTGGGCGCTCGCCAACGTCCGCGGCACCGTGCAGGCCGACATCCTCAAGGAGGACCAGGGCCAGAACACCTGCATCTTCTCCACCGAGTTCTCCCTGCGGATGATGGCCGACATCCAGGAATGGTTCATCGCCAACAAGGTCCGCAACTTCTACTCGGTGTCGATCTCCGGCTACCACATCGCCGAGGCCGGGGCGAACCCCATCAGCCAGCTGGCTTTCACCCTCGCCAACGGGTTCACCTACGTCGAGTCCTACCTCGCCCGCGGCATGGACATCGACGACTTCGCGCCCAACCTGTCGTTCTTCCTCTCCAACGGCCTCGACGCCGAGTACAGCGTGATCGGCCGGGTGGCGCGGCGGATCTGGGCGGTGGCCATGCGGGAGCGCTACGGCGCGAACGAGCGGTCGCAGAAGTTCAAGTACCACGTGCAGACCTCCGGCCGGTCGCTGCACGCGCAGGAGATGCACTTCAACGACATCCGCACCACGCTGCAGGCCTTGTGCGCGCTGTACGACAACTGCAACTCGTTGCACACCAACGCCTACGACGAGGCGATCACCACCCCGACGGAGAGCTCGGTGCGCCGCGCGATGGCCATCCAGCTGATCATCAACAAGGAGTGGGGCCTGTCGAAGAACGAGAACCCGCTGCAGGGCTCGTTCGTCATCGACGAGCTGACCGACCTGGTCGAGGAGGCCGTGCTGGCCGAGTTCGAGCGGCTGTCCGAGCGGGGCGGCGTGCTCGGCGCGATGGAGACCGGCTACCAGCGTGGTCGCATCCAGGACGAGTCGATGCTCTACGAGCAGCGCAAGCACGACGGCTCGCTGCCGCTGATCGGCGTGAACACGTTCCTGCCGAGCAAGGACAACGCCGAGGAGCTGCCGACGATCGAGCTGGCCAGGGCCACCGAGGAGGAGAAGCGCTCCCAGGTCGAGCGCACCCGCGCCTTCCAGGACAAGCACCGGTCCGACGCCCAGGCCGCCCTTCGGCGGCTGCGGGACTCGGTCGCGAACGACGAGAATGTCTTCGGCGTGCTCATGGACGCCGCTAGGGTGTGCACGCTCGGTCAGATCACCGAGACCTTCTTCGAGGTCGGCGGTCAGTACCGGCGCAACGTCTGACGGTTACGGAGGATTCGTGGGTATCGATCGGGTTGGGGTCGTCGGCTGTGGACTGATGGGGTCGGGCATCGCGGAGGTGTGCGCCCGCGCCGGGCTCGACGTGATCGTCAGCGAGGTGAGCCAGGACGCGCTCGACGCCGGCCGGGCGCGGGTGGAGAAGTCGCTGGCCAGGGCGGTGCGCAACGGCAAGCTCGACGAGGCCGGCCGGGACGCGGCGCTGGGCCGGCTGCGGTTCTCGACCGACCTCGGCGAGTTCGCCGACCGCCGCCTCGTGGTCGAGGCGGTCGCGGAGAACGAGCAGATCAAGACCGACGTGTTCACCTCGCTGGACAAGGTGGTCACCGACCGGGAGGCGATCTTCGCGTCGAACACCTCCTCGATCCCGATCATGAAGCTCGGCATGGCGACCTCGCGGCCGCAGCAGGTGATCGGCATCCACTTCTTCAACCCCGTGCCGGTGCTCAAGCTGGTCGAGCTGGTGCCGTCGCTGCTCACCGGTGAGTCCACGAAGGAGCAGGCGGAGTCCTTTGTGGAAACCGTGTTGGGCAAGGAGGTCATCCTCTCCCAGGACCGCGCCGGGTTCGTCGTCAACGCGCTCCTCGTGCCCTACCTGCTGTCCGCGATCCGGATGCTCGAGTCGGGCTTCGCGTCGGCGGAGGACATCGACACCGGCATGGTGCAGGGCTGCGCGCACCCGATGGGCCCGCTCGCGCTCACCGACCTGATCGGGCTGGACACCACCAAGGCCATCGCCGAGTCGATGTACGCCGAGTTCAAGGAGCCGCTGTTCTCGCCGCCGCCGTTGCTGCTGCGCATGGTCGACGCGGGCCTGCTCGGCAAGAAGAGCAGTCGCGGGTTCTACGACTACAGCGCCTGACCGGACAGCTCCGCCCGCAGGGCCCGCGCCCGCTCGGTGATCAGGTCGAGCACCCGCTTGGCGACGACCTGGTCGTCGGCGGGGATGCCCTCGAACAGCTGGTCGCCGACGCGGAGCGAGGCCGCGGCGACCCGCTCGACGAGCTGCCGGCCACGTTCGGTCGGCTCCACCCGGTCCGCCGACCCCGTGGCCAGCCCGGCCGCTTCGAGCGCGGTGATGGCGCGCAGCACGGACGCCTGGTCGGCGGCCGGGCCGGATGCCCGCGCGCCGATGGCCTCCCGGCCCGCCGGCTCGGCGGCCATCGCCCGGAGCGCGATGAACTGCTCGAAGCTGAGGTCGGCCTCGGTGAGCAGGGTGTCGAGGATGCCTCTGGTCGCGGCCGCGGCCACGTTGATGTCCTGCCCGTTGAAGACGCGGGGTCGGGTCATGGTCTGCTCGCTCTCGTCGGGCTCGCTGTCCAGCAAGGAATGAAGGGTGGCGCGCAGCGCGTGCCCGAGGGTCCCGTCGGGGCCGCCGATCGCCGCGGTGAGCTCGGCATGCCGGGCGTGCACGATGTCCACCGCCTCGGCGACGACCGCCCGGCCGCGGTCGGTGAGAACCAGCCGCACCGCTCGCGGGTCGGCCGGGTCGGCCGGTCGCTCGACGAGCCCGGCCGACTCCAGCGCCCTGGCCAGCTTCGACACGTAGAGCGGCTCGAGGCCGGTGAAGTCGGCGAGCTGCCGCTGGTTGGGTCGCTGACCGGACCTCGCGAGCCCGGAGAGCGCGGCCAGTACGGAGAACTGCGCGTGGGTCAGCCCGAGCGGCGCGAGGGCGCGGTCGACGTCGGCGCGCCACCTGGTGGACAGGCGCCAGATGAGGAAGCCCGTAGTCGGCTCGGTCGGTCCCACACCAATACTGTACATGGACATTATGTCCAAGGCTACTATCGACTCCGGGTCGTGTCGCTGATACAAAGATTCACGAATGTCTCATCGACTCATGCGGGGTGACGGTCGTGACGGCTGAGGTGACACGGGTCGAGGCGGAGATCGAGCCGCCCGGGCCGGGCTCGCTGCACTGGCGGTGGGCCGGCGAGGTGCGCGGCTACCTGCTGCTGGTCAAGGCGGGCCTGCTGCAGCTCATGCATCCCGGCCTCGGCGCGGGGGTCGAGCAGCACTCCGACTTCTTCACCGAGCCGTGGGAGCGGGTGCTGCGCTCGGTGCCCGAGATCCAGGGTGTCACCTTCGACTGGCCGCACGGCGGGCGCACCGCGCGCAAGATCCGCGACTTCCACACGCACATCAAGGGCAGCTACACAGGCGCTGACGGTCAGGGCAGGCGGTACCACGCGCTCGACCCGGAGGTCTACTTCTGGGCGCACGCCACGATCTTCGACGCGCTGTTCCAGATGATCGACCTGTTCGACCACCCGATGAGCGACGCGGAGAAGGAGCAGCTCTACGCCGAGGGCTGCGCGGCGTACCGGGCCTACGGGGTGAGCGACCGGGTCGTGCCGCCGGACTGGGCGAGCTTCCAGGCCTACTTCGACCGGATGTGCCGCGAGGAGCTGGTGATCACGCCGGCCGCGCGCGGGCTGATCGAGTTCGCCAAGGAGCCACCCGCGACGTTCCCGCTGGTACCCGCGCCGCTGTACCGGCTGCTGCGCAGGCCGACCGCGAAGCCGCTGTGGTGGCTGTCGGTCGGCACCCTGCCGGAGCCGGTCCGCGAGCAGATCGGCGAGCGGTGGACGGTACGCGACGAGCGCCGGCACCAGCAGTTCCGGCGCGCGGTGCGCACCGTCTGGCCCTTGGTGCCGGCCCGGTTCCGCTACACCGGCCGCGCCCGGCGTGGCTACGCGCGGGCCGGCGTCGGGCCGCTCGGATGAGCTTGCTCGAGCTGGTCCTGGCCGCACCCGACACGGACGCGGTTGGAGAGTCCATTGTGGACGCCGCGCTCGAGGAGTTCCTCGGCTACGGGCTGCGGCGCACCAACGTCGACGTCGTGGCCCGGCGCGCGGGGGTCTCGCGCGCCACGCTCTACCGGCGCTTCGACGGAAAGGACGCGCTCGTGCAGGCCGTGCTGGCCCGCGAGTCGCGGCGGTTCTTCGGCTGCATCGCCGAGGCGGTCGCGGGGCTCGACACCGCGGAGGAGCGCCTGGTCGAGGGGTTCGTCGTCGGCGTGCGCCAGGCCAGGGCGGACCGGCTGCTCAACCGGCTGCTGGCCTCCGACCCGGAGGCGTTGCTGCCGTACCTGACCACCAACGGCGGCCTGGTGGTGGCCGCGGCCCGGGACTTCCTGGTGAGCCAGGCCCCGGGCGAGCCCGCACCGTCCGACGACCGGACCCCGCAGGGCGTCGCGGAGGTGTTCGTGCGGCTGGCGATCTCGTTCACGCTGATGCCGGAGAGCGCGATACCACTCGACACGGACGATGCGGTGCGGACGTTCGCCGGCGCCTACCTCGCGCCGCTGATGCGCTCCGGCGGCTGAGCCGGCACGGTCTCGACCAGTACCGCGTCGATCAGCACCCGCAGGTCGGCCTTCGCGCGCTTCCACCTGGCGTCCAGCTCCGCCGTGTCCGGATTGGACAGTCCAAGGAGGAGGATGCCGCGCACGGTGTCCAGCGCGGTGTACATGACGTGCCGGAACCGCGCGTTGTCCGCGTACTCGCCGAACGCCTCCGTGGCGAACTCCAGCAGCGCACCCCGCGCCTGCGGCTCCACCGCGGTGAGCTGCTCGCGCAGCTCGAGGTCGGTCCGCGCGGCCACCCACATCTCGATCGTCGCGTACAGGATCGGGCCCTGGTGGACCTCCCACATCAGGTCCAGCGCCGCGTCGAGCGGGTCCGGCGCCCGGCGCACCGCGTCGATCTTCTCGAAGGCCAGCTCCGCCCGCTTGGTCGCGAGGTGCCGCACCGCCGCGGCGACCAGGTCGGCGCGGGTGGGGAAGTGGTGCACCTGGGCGCCGCGGGTGACGCCTGCCAGCTCGGTGACCCGGGTGGTCGTGGTGCCCGCGTAGCCGTACCGCACCAGGCAGTCCACGGTGGCGTCGAGCAGCCGTCCGCGCATGGCGGCGCTGCGCTCCTGCTGGGTCCGGCCGGTCTTCGACTTTCTGGCGGGCATCCCCTCAGGTTAGGTGACTCATGCACCGACGTCGGTGAACGACCGCGAGTGTTCGGCCAGTTCCTCGTGCTCGGCCGGCGCCGGGCGCCGGTAAAGCGCGCCGTAGATCGCGATGCCCCCGGCCGTCGCCAGTGTCACGAGCCCGGCGAGGGACAGCAACGTCGGCGCCAGCGGGGCGGACAGCGGCGGCACCTTGGTGATGGCCTCGACCAGGACGACCGCGCTGAGCAGCAGGTAGCCGCCCGCGCCGAGCTGGACGACCCGCATCCGGGTGCGCTCCGGCCACGTGGTGAACGTCAGCAGCCAGGCCAGCCCCGGGATGACCAGGATCGCGTGCATCGTCACCGCGTGCGCGGGCTTGAGGAACCCGGCGGTGGTGTAGGCGACCTCGGGGTTGGTCTGCGACGACGTGACCCCGACGGCGATCATCGCGGCGCCGACCCCCAGCGCGACCATGAGCGTGACGAACCCGAACCGCATCGCGAGCCGCATGCTCGGCGAGTTCTTCCCGACCTTCCGGAACGCGGACAGCGTGAAGCCGAGCGTGAGCACGACGATGGCCATGCCGCCGAACGCCAGGGTGCCGGCGACGGCCGAGTCGAACGGCGTCTCGAAGTTGAAGTGCGACGGCACACCGCGCCAGGCCTGCGTCGACACCAGCGTCGTCTCGACGACGCAGGCGACCGTGAACCCGCCGAGCTGGATGAGGTGGGTGACCCACGCGACCGTGGCCAGGGTGAGCCCGAACGACAGCCCGAACGTCGCGGCCTTGCGCAGCGACACCGGCCCGGTCCACGGCCCGCCGGAGATCGTCAGGACGACCAGGTGCACGAGCCCGCTCAGGAACAGCACCACGCCGATGACGAACGCAGCCCGCTCGATCCGGGTGCCCTCGTCCCAGCTGCGTCGCAGCGAGCGGCCCATCGCACGCATCACGGTCTTCATGACGCCCACCTCCTGACCTCAAGACTGGCCCGGTCGGGGGCGGATGTCGTCGGCGCCTCGACGGCTTCTCGACTACGCCAGGAGGCGTACGTCAGCGGCAGTGTCAGCGGCAGAGTCAGCGACTCCGTCAGCGGCACGGTCAGCCACCGAACGGGTGCTCCCGGAGCACGCGGGTGAGCCCGGTGAGCCCGGTGAGCAGCGCGGCGCGTTCCTCGTCGGTCAGCGCGTCGAAGACCGCGGCGTGCCGCTCGTGCATGATGCCGGCGGCCCGCTCGGCGACCCGCTCGCCGTCGGGGGTGAGGCGGATCCGGTAGACGCGCCGGTTGGCCGGGTCGCGGACCCGCTCGATCCAGCCGCGTTCCTCCATGACCGAGCCGAGGCGGCTGGCCCGGCTCTTGTCCACCCGCAGCGCGTCGGCGATCTCCTGCTGGGCGAGCTCACCGCGGTCGGCGAGCTCGAACAGCATCACGCACTCGGCGAGCGACAGGTTGACGTCGCCGAACGGCCATTCGGTGCGCAGGCCGACCAGCTGCACCACCTGGTAGAGCAGCCCGTCGAGCCGGCCGTGCACGTCGCCTCCATGGTTGTCGGATACAACTGTTGTCGCTAGCATCTATAACAGTTGCTCGGCACAACTTTCTCACAGGAGGACTCCCATGCATGTCATGCGCGGCTCACAGCGGCTCTTCGAGCACGGCCGGTTCTACGACGCGTTCGCCAGGAGGCTCGCCGGCGGTCTGTACCGGCGGGTGGTCGACGACGTCGTGCTCGCCGAGCCGCGGCCGGGAGCGGTACTCCTCGACGCCGGGTGCGGCCCGGGTCGGCTCGCCATGGACATCGCGCGGGCCAGGCCGGACGCGACCGTGCACGGCGTCGACCTCGCCGCGGGGGCGATCGAGGTGGCGGTCGACCGGGCCGCGCGGGCCGGGCTCGCCGACCGGACGCGCTTCCTGTGCGGGGACCTCGCCGACCTGCCGTTCCCCGACGGCACGTTCGACCTGGTCGTCTCCACGGTGAGCTACCACCACTGGGCGCACGTGTCGCCGGTGGTCGCGGAGCTGGCCAGGGTGCTGCGGCCCGACGGCCGCCTGTGGGTCTACGACGCCCGCGCGATGCCCGCGACGCCGTTCCGCGACGCGGCGCGCGAGGCGATGCCCGACCGCGCGCAGGGGCGGGCGATCGTGCGCACCGGCTGGTTCCCGGTGCCCATCTTCCAGCGCCTCGCGGTCAGCCGGTCCGCGTGACCTTGGCCCGGTGGCGGCGCACGGCATCGCGGTTGGCACAGGTGGGGGAGCAGTAGCGCTGCCGGCCGCCGCGGGTGAAGTCGCCGAACGGGCGGCCGCACTCGGTGAGCGCGCAGCGGCGGAGGCGGTCCATGCCGCGGGTGGTGAGGTGCAGCGCGGTGCCGACGCTGATCAGCGCGCGGACCACGCCGGGGAGGCTCAGGTTCGTGTCGCGGTAGTGGATGTGCCAGCCGGTGCCGGTGTGGTCGGTGAGTCGTGGATACGCCGAGGACCCGGCGAGCAGCTCGTTGAGCCGCTCGGCGCGTGCCCGCGGCGTGTCGGCGTCGACGACCGTGAGCCACCGGTCGAGGAACGCCTCGACCTCGCGCAGGTCCGCCGCCCCGGCCGGCCGCTCGACGACGAGGCCGGCGCCGACGCAGCGGCGGGCCAGCTCCTCGGCGTCGCGCGGTGGCTCGGTGACGAGCCCCACGGCGAGCCGGACAGGTTCTTCGCCGTAAGGGTTCAGCCGCATAGGACCATTACAGCAGACTGGTCGCATGAACGCCTCACACCGCTGGGAGACCACCTCCAGCCACGTCACCAGCGACGGCTGGGTCCGCTACCAACGCTGCGGCTGCGGCTGCGGCGCGACCCGCGTCCTCCTCAACACCGAACCGGTCAGCGTCGAGCCGATCGGCACCGCTGTGCGGAACGATCGGCGGAATGATCGGGAGCGGAGCGGGGTTGTCGATGAGCGATGACCATCACCTGCCGGCGGCCGGCCATCGGGGCTAGCTTTGAGGAGTGTCCGTGACCGAGGGTTTCGTACCCAGCGAGTCCGCTGTCCGGCGAGCGTTGCGGCGCGCACGGGACGGCGTGGCCCTCGACCGAACCGAGGCCGAGACCCTGCTCCACGCCCGCGGCGAGCAGATGGACCGGCTGCTCGAGGCGGCCTCGCGGGTGCGTGACGCCGGGCTCGAGAGCATCGGCCGCCCGGGTGTCGTCACCCACTCGCGCAGCGTCTTCGTCCCGCTCACCAAGCTGTGCCGGGACCGTTGCCACTACTGCACCTTCGCCACCGTGCCGGGGCGTGTGCCGGCGGCGTTCATGAGCCCCGACGAGGTCCTCGACGTGGTCCGCCGCGGTGCCGAGCTGGGTTGCACCGAGGTCCTCTTCACCCTCGGCGACCGGCCGGAGGCGCGCTGGACCGCCGCCCAGGAGTGGCTCGAGGAGGCCGGCTACCCGGACACGCTGTCCTACGTCCGGGCGATGTCGATCAAGGTCCTCGAGGAGACCGGCGTCCTGCCGCATCTCAACCCGGGCGTCCTGAGCTGGACGGACTTCCAGCGCCTCAAGCCCGTCTCGGCGTCCATGGGCATGATGCTCGAGACCACCGCCACCCGGCTCTGGTCGGCGAAGGGCGGCGCGCACTACGGCTCGCCCGACAAGGAGCCCGCGGTTCGGCTGCGGGTGCTCGAGGACGCCGGCCGCAGCAACGTCCCGTTCACCACCGGCATCCTCATCGGCATCGGCGAGACGCTCGAGGAGCGGGTCGACTCGCTGTTCGCCATCCGCAAGGTGGCCCGGCAGTACGGCGGCATCCAGGAAGTCATCGTCCAGAACTTCCGCGCGAAGCCGGACACCGCGATGGCCGGCATGGCCGACGTCGAGGCCCAGGAGCTGGCCGCCACCGTCGCGGTCGCGCGGCTCGTGCTCGGGCCCAAGATGCGCATCCAGGCCCCGCCCAACCTCATCGGCGGCGAGTACGAGCTGCTCCTGCGGGCCGGCATCGACGACTGGGGCGGGGTCTCGCCGCTCACCATCGACCACGTCAACCCCGAGCGCCCGTGGCCGCAGCTCGACGAGCTCGCCGCGCGCACCGAGGCGGCCGGGTTCCGGCTGGCCGAGCGGCTGCCGATCTACCCCGAGTACGTCCGGCGCGGCGAGCCGTGGCTGGACCCGCGGGTCACCGGCCACGTCGCCGCGCTGGCCGACCCGGACACCGGCCTCGCCGTGCCCGACCCGAGGCCGGTCGGCAGGCCGTGGCAGGAGCCGGAGGTCGCGCTGGTCGGCTCGGGGCGCACGGACCTGCACGCCAGCATCGACACGGAAGGCCGCACCGCCGACCGCCGCGACGACTTCGACTCGGTCTACGGGGACTGGGAGGAGCTGCGGGCGCAGGTGGCCGCGATGCCCTCGCGCGTGGCCGGCCCGGGTGGTTCGGGGGTGCGGCCGGAGTTCGCCACCGCGCTTCGGCACGCCGAGTCCGACCCGAGTGGACTGTCCGATGAGGACTCCCTGACGCTGCTGTCCGCGTCGGCGGGCGCGGAGATCGACGCCCTGGCGGCGCTGGCCGACGCGGTCCGCGCCGACGTGGTGGGGGACGAGGTGACCTACGTGGTCACCCGCAACATCAACTTCACCAACGTCTGCTACACCGGCTGTCGCTTCTGCGCGTTCGCGCAACGCCGCACCGACAGCGACGCCTACACGCTCTCCCTCGACCAGGTGGGCCGGCGCGCCGAGGAGGCGTGGGCCGTGGGCGCCACCGAGGTCTGCATGCAGGGCGGCATCCACCCGGACCTGCCCGGCACGGCGTACTTCGACATCGCCGCGGAGGTCAAGAGGCGCGCGCCCGGCCTGCACGTGCACGCGTTCTCCCCGATGGAGGTCGTGAACGGCGCGTCCCGGACCAACCTGTCCATCCGCGACTGGCTCACCGCCGCCCG
>NZ_WHTD01000223.1 GCF_009379765.1 Actinophytocola sp.
AGCCAGACCCGACGTTGCCGCTCAGTCAGATGCGGCTTGACCGCGTCATAGCGGCGTTCGAGAGAATCCATGACCAGGCTCATAGCACAGACCATAAACACCCCGAGGCCAAAACCCAAGTTATTTTACTACGAGCCCTAAGCATGTGACCTTGCCCAGGGTCGGCACGATCAAGACGCACGAGTCGACCCGCAAACTGGCCCGCCGCCTGGAGACCGGGACCGCTCGAATCCTGTCCGCGGCGGTGCGCCGCGACGCCGGCCGCTGGTACTGCGCGTTCACCGTCGAAGTCGCCCGCCACGTGAGTGCTCCGGCACGGCCTGACGCGACCGTCGGGGTGGACCTGGGTATCAAGGCTCTGGCCGTGCTGTCCACCGGTGAGCCGGTGCCCAACCCAGGACACCTGAACAGAGCCCTGAAAGCACTGCGAACCGCTTCCCGCACGTTGTCGCGGCGAGTCGGCCCTGACCGGCGCACCGGGCAACGACCCTCGGCCCGCTGGGAAACCGCCCGGCGAGAAGTCACCCGTATCCACACTCGGGTCGCGAATCTGCGCAAAGACGCGATCCACAAACTCACCACCGACGTGGCCACCACCTACGGCACCGTCGTCGTGGAAGACCTCAACGTCTCGGGCATGCTCAGGAACCACAAGCTGGCCCGGCACATCGCCGACGCCTCCTTCGGCGAGATCAGACGCCAGCTCGACTACAAGACCGGGTGGAACGGCGGGCAACTCGCCGTCGCCGACCGGTGGTTCCCTTCGAGTAAGACGTGTTCTGGCTGCGGCACAGTGAAACCCAAACTGAGCCTGGCAAACCGGATCTTCACCTGCGACGCCTGCGGCGTGATCATCGACCGGGACCTCAACGCCGCGCTCAACCTCAAGCAGTACGTCGACCTGGAGTGGCCGGGCGACACGAAAACAGGGCGTGGAGCCGACCAGAAGACCAAGCCCAGCTTGGCAGGTGGCTGTGAAACGCCAACCCCGCACCATCTCGGTGGGCAAGACGGGGACCGCCGACTGGTAACGGTCGGCTGTGAGCAGTGGACTCAATAGAGTCCCCTCACTCGCAACGGCTAGGGTTCCGCTCGTGAGTGTCGTCTATGACTGCGCGCGGGAACCCGACCGGGCGGACGGGTTGGCGGCCGCCGCGAGCGCGGTGCGGGCCGGGCGGCTGGTGGTGGTCCCGACCGACACCGTGTACGGCATCGGCGCGGACGCGTTCTCCTCGTCGGCGGTGCGGTCGCTGCTGGCGGCCAAGAACCGCGGCCCGGACATGCCGGTCGGCGTGCTGGTCGGCTCCTGGTCGACGATCGACGGGCTCGTGCTGTCGGTGCCCCGGCAGGCCCGGCAGCTGATCGAGGCCTTCTGGCCGGGCGACCTGTCGATCGTGCTGCCGCACGCGCCGTCGCTGGCGTGGGACCTCGGGCGCAGCAGCGGCACGGTGATGCTGCGGATGCCGCTGCACCCGGTGGCGATCGAGCTCCTGCGCGAGGTCGGCCCGATGGCCGTGTCGAGCGCCAACCGCTCCGGCCACGCGCCGGTCGCCACCGCGGACGAGGCACGCGACCAGCTCGGCGAGTCGGTCGCGGTCTACCTCGACGGCGGCCCGTCGGGCGAGCCGGTCCCGTCCACGATCGTCGACCTGACCGGCGACGACCCGGTGGTGCTGCGCGAGGGCGCGGTGACCATCGCGGAGATCGCCGAGGTCGTCGGCACCGAGGTCCGCGCCGCCGGCTGACGGGCTGGTCAGAAGCGTGCCGGGACCCAGCGCATCGAGTCGATGGGCGGGCGCTCGTAGCCCGGGTCGGCCTTGCCCCGCGGGGGCAGTTTCAGGTCGGGTGGGTCCACGTCCTCGAAGGGGACCCGCGTCAGCAGGTGCGAGATGCAGTTCAGCCGCGCCCGCTTCTTGCTGTCCGCGTCCACCGACCACCACGGCGAGTGCTCGACGTCGGTGTGCGCGAACATCACGTCCTTCGCCTTCGAGTAGTCGAACCAGCGGCGCCGCGCCTCCAGGTCCATCGGCGAGATCTTCCACCGCTTGGTCCGGTCGGCCAGCCGCTCCTGGAACCGCCTCTCCTGCTCGTCGTCGGACACCGAGAACCAGTACTTCACCAGGATGATCCCGGACCGGGTCAGCAGCCGCTCGAACTCCGGCGCCGCGCGCAGGAAGTCCTCGTACTCCGGCTCGGCGCAGAAGCCCATCACGTGCTCGACCCCGGCGCGGTTGTACCAGGAGCGGTCGAACAGCACGATCTCCCCGGCCGCCGGCAGCTGCGCGACGTAGCGCTGGAAGTACCACTGCGACTTCTCCCGCTCGGTCGGCGTGCCCAGCGCGGCGATCCGGCAGACGCGCGGGTTGAGCGGCTCGCTGATCCGCTTGATCACCCCGCCCTTGCCGGCCGCGTCGCGGCCCTCGAACAGCACCACCACCCGCATCCCGCGGGCCTTCACCCAGTCCTGCAGCTTCACCAGCTCGAGGTGGAGCTTGGCCAGCTCGGCCTCGTACTCGGCCTTCCTCAGCTTGGTCACCACCGAACGGTAACCCCGAACGGGCGCGGTAGCCTGGCGCCACAACAGTGCCGAGGAGAGAAGAACAGGCTTGGACACGCCGTTCTGGGGCCCTGACTTCGACGCCCTGGCCAGCACGGATCCCGAGATCGCCGACGTCGTGCTCGGTGAGCTGGAACGCCTCCGTGGTGGCCTGCAGCTGATCGCGAGCGAGAACCTCACGAGCCCGGCCGTGCTCGCCGCCTTGGGGTCGACACTGTCCAACAAGTACGCCGAGGGCTACCCGAACCGGCGCTACTACGGCGGTTGCGCGCAGGTCGACGTCGCCGAGGAGATCGGCATCGCCAGGGCCGAGAAGCTGTTCGGCGCCGACCACGCGAACCTGCAGCCGCACTCCGGGGCGAGCGCCAACCTCGCCGCGTACGCCGCGTTCTGCGAGCCCGGCGACGTCGTCCTCGCGATGGACCTCAAGCAGGGCGGCCACCTCACCCATGGCTCCAAGGTCAACTTCTCCGGCAGCTGGTTCCAGCCCGTGTCCTACGGCGTGCGCGCGGACACCGAGCTGATCGACTACGACCAGGTGCGCGACCTCGCGCTCACCCACGAGCCACGGATGATCATCGCCGGGGCCACGGCGTACCCGCGGCTCATCGACTTCGCGGCGTTCCGCTCGATCGCCGACGAGGTGGGCGCCGTCCTCATGGTCGACGCCGCGCACTTCATCGGACTCGTCGCGGGCAAGGCGATCCCGTCGCCGGTGCCGTTCGCCGACGTGGTCACGTTCACCACGCACAAGGTGCTGCGCGGCCCCCGCGGCGGCATGATCCTGTGCCGCGGGGAGCACGCGAAGGCCGTCGACAAGGCGGTGTTCCCGTTCGGCCAGGGCGGCCCGCTCATGCATGCCGTGGCGGCCAAGGCGGTCGCGCTCCGCGAAGCGTCCACTTCGGACTACCAGGGCTACGCCGCCCAGGTCGTCGCGAACGCCGCGGCGCTCGCGAAAGGACTCGAGGCGGACGGCATGCGCGCGGTGTCCGGCGGCACCGACACCCACCTCGCGCTGCTCGACGTGCGCCCGCTCGGGGTCACCGGCGTCGAGGCCGAACGCCGTTGCGACGCGGCGCGGATCACGCTGAACAAGAACGCCATCCCGTTCGACCCGGCCCCGCCGGCCACCGCGTCGGGCATCCGGATCGGCTCGCCGAGCGTCACCACCCAGGGCATGACCGAGCCGGACATGGCCGAGGTGGCCCGGCTCATCGGCCGTGCGGTCCGGGCCCCGGCGGGCACCGAGGCGGGCGACGCCGAGCTCGCCGGCGTGGCCGGCGCGGTCAACCGCATCGCCACCGCCCACCCCGCGTACCCGCGGAGCTGACCCTGTGCCCCTAGCCCAGGACCTGGCCCAGGACTTCCAGCCCGCCGGGCTCCCCATCAGGGAGTACCTGCTGGTGGCGCTGACGACCGCGGTCCTCACGTTCCTCTTCACCGGCCTGGTGCGGCGGCTCGCGATCCGCTGGGGCGCGGTCGCCCACCCGCGCCAGCGCGACGTGCACACCGTGCCGATCCCGCGGCTCGGCGGGCTCGCGATGTACATGGGGGTCTGCGGCGGCATGCTGCTTGCCCACCAGCTGCCGGTGCTGCGCCGCGCGTTCGAGTACACCCTCGACCCGCTGGCCGTGCTGATCGGCGGCGGGCTGATCGTGCTGATCGGCATGCTCGACGACCGCTACGAGCTGGACTCGATCACCAAGCTCGCCGGCCAGACCACCTGCGCCGGCATCCTGGTCCTGTTCGGCCTGCAGTGGGTGATCCTCTGGGTGCCGTGGGGCGCCGAGGACGGGCTCGGCTCGCGCCTCGTGCTCGACCAGAACCAAGGTGCGCTGATCACCGTGCTGCTGGTGGTCACCATGGTCAACGCGATGAACTTCGTGGACGGCCTGGACGGGCTCGCCGCGGGCATCGGCCTGATCTCCGCCACGGCGACGTGCGCGTTCTCCCTCAACCTGCTCAAGCAGACCGGCGGCGACGTCAACAACTACGCGCCCGCGCTCATCGCGGCCACGCTGGCCGGCGCGTGCCTGGGCTTCCTGCCGCACAACTTCCAACCGGCCAAGATCTTCATGGGCGACTCGGGCTCGATGCTGCTCGGGCTGATGATGGCCGCGGCGACCACGTCGGCGTCCGGCCGGGTGCCCGACCTGAACCAGACGCAGACGATCGCGCTGCTCTCGCCGCTGCTGGTGGTGGCCGCCGTGCTGTTCGTGCCGCTGCTCGACCTGCTGATGGCGATCATCCGCCGCACCCGCAAGGGGTTGAGCCCGTTCCACGCCGACAAGATGCACCTGCACCACCGGCTGCTGGAGATCGGCCACTCGCAGCGCCGCGCGGTCCTGCTCATCTACCTGTGGGCCGCGGTGCTCGCGTTCGGCGCGGTCGCGCTCACCCTGTTCGACACGTTCGCCGTGGTGTGGGGGATGGGCATCGGGCTCCTGGTTGCACTGGTCATCTCGGCGGTGCCTAGACTTCGGGCACGATGAATGACAAACAGGACGCCGAACTCCTCGGCCTGACCGGGGTCGACCTACCGCGCACCCACGGCGCGTCCGTGCGCAAGCTTGCCGACGCGATGCTGCGTACGGCGCTCTGGCCGGGCGTGGCCACCGTGGTGGTGGGCGTCGCGCTGTCCGCCGTGTTCGCCGGGGCCGGTGGCGCGGTTGGGGCGCTCATCGGCGGCGTAATCGCGTTCGCGTCGTCGCTCGCCACCGTGTGGCTGATGCGCAAGACCTCGGCGCAGAGCCCGCAGGTCGTGATGGCGGCCGGGATCGGCGGCTTGCTGGGCAAGATGATCCTGCTGCTGATCGTCATGATCGTGCTCGACGACGCGAGCTGGCTGCATCGCATGTCGCTGGCCCTCACCATGCTCGCGACGGTGCTCGTGTGGGCGGCCATGGAGGCCATCGCGTTCCACCGCACCAAGATCCCCACCTTGATCATCGACCCGGACGACGGTAAGTAGTACGCGCGTCCGGGTAGCCCGGAAGCGGCTGATAAAGTGCGCAGGTGGCCCCTGGGCACCCCTCCTGAGCAGGGGTGCCGCCGTCAGGTGCCCGGGGTAGCTGAGGTACGTTAAGTCCTGATCGTGACGATTCCTCCGGCGGCACGCCTGTCGGCCGGAAGAACCGGAAGGAGCCCTCGTTGGGTCTGCAAGCACTGGCGCAGGGTGCTGAGTTCGATGCGCCGGGGGTACGAGACTTCTTCCTTCCGCCGATCGTCGGTGGTGTCACCAAGCCGATGGTGCAGATCGTTCTCGCGGCTGTCATCGTCATCGCCTTCTACCTGATCGCTACCCGTAACCTCCAGCTCGTTCCCGGCAGGTTCCAGTTCGCCGCCGAGTCGCTGTACAACTTTGGCCGAGACACCATCGCGCGGGACCAGATCGGGTCGGCCGAGTTTCGGCCGTTCGTGCCGCTGATCGTGGCGCTGTTCTCGTTCATCCTGGTGAACAATCTGTTCGGGATCGTCCCGGTGATATACTTTCCGACGTTGTCCCATATTGGCTTTCCCTTGGCCATGTCGCTTCTGGTTGTCTACCCGGTTTACCACTTCGTCGGTATACGTAAGTACGGTCTCGGCAAATACCTGAAGCAGCAGCTCTTCCCGCCGGGTGCACCGATACCGGTGTACTTTATCTTGGCGCCGGTCGAGTTTCTCGTGAAATTCGTGCTGAACCCGTTCACGCTGGCCGTCCGTGTTTTTGTGGCGATGTTCGCCGGCCACCTGCTCCTCCTCGTCTTCATCCTCGGTGGTCAGTTCCTGCTGCTGGAAGCCGAAGGCGCGCTCAAGGCGATGTCGTTGTTCTCGTGGGTCTTCGCCATCCTGATAACGTTCCTGGAAGCGCTGGTCATGGTGATTCAGGCCTACGTCTTCGCCGTCCTCACCGCCAGCTATATCGGCACGGCCTTGGCCGAGGAGCATTAGCCACACCATCCGACAACAGATAAGCCTGGCGATCCGCATTCACTGCGGACCGACTGAAAGGGATATGGCAAGTGAGCAACGCAATGGTTCTCGCACAAGGTGTCCAAGACCTTGCCCCGAGCATTGCCACGATCGGCTTCGGCACCAGTGCCATCGGCGCCGGAGTCGGCGCCGGCCTGATCTTCGCCGCGGTCATCAACGGCACGGCCCGTCAGCCTGAGGCGCAGGGCAAGCTGCAGGGCCTCGCCTGGATCTACTACGTCCTGGTCGAACTGCTGATGCTGATCGGTCTGCTCTTGTACTTCATCAGCTAGGCACGCGGTCGTGATGGAGTCAAGACGTTGGGAGTCGAGATGACGGCAATCCTGCTGGCCGCCGAAGAGGAGCCGAGCCCGATCCTGCCGCATACGTCCGAGATCATCCTTGGGCTGATCGCATTCGGTCTGGTGCTGTGGGTGCTCTGGAAGTACGCCGTGCCGCGGTTCGAGCAGGCGTACAAGGAGCGCACCGAAAAGATCGAGGGTGGCATCCAGAAGGCCGAACAGGCGCAGGCCGAGGCCGAGCAGGCCCTCCACAAGTACACTGCTCAGCTGGCCGAGGCCAGGGCCGACGCGGCACGTATCCGGGACGACGCCCGGATTGAGGCCGAACAGATCAAGGAAGAGCTCCGCGCCCAGGCCCAGGAGGAGGCCAACCGCATCGTGGCTCAGGGGCGTGCTCAGCTCGAGGCGCAACGCGCCCAGATCGTGGCCGAACTGAGGGCCGACCTCGGCCGGCACGCGGTGGAGCTGGCGAGCCGGGTGGTCGGTGAGTCCCTCGAGGACGAGGCGCGCCAGCGCGGCACGGTCGACCGGTTCCTCGACGAGCTCGACGCAGTCTCGGCTCCGGCCCGGAACTAGGACCCGCTGATGACATACCACGCTGCAAGCCGCGAGGCCCTCGCCGCGACCGAGCTGAAGCTCCTCGACGCTCTGAGCGGCACGGGCAAGCCCGCGCGGGGGCGGACCAAGGCCGCCGCCACCTCGGTGGAGCTCGGCGAAGAGCTGTTCGCCGTCGTCCGGCTGCTCGACCGGGAGCCAGGCCTGCGCCGCGCGCTCGGCGACTCGTCGGCGGAGCCGCAGGCTCGGGAAGGGCTGCTGACCGGCCTGCTGTCCGGCAAGGTGAGCGCGCTGGCCCTCGACGTGCTGCGCACGGCGGTCACCGCGCGCTGGTCCACCCCGCGTGAGCTGGTCGACGGGCTCGACGAGCTGGGCAGGACCGCGTTGCTGGTGCACGCGGAGCGTGCGGGCCGGCTGGACACCGTCGAGGACGAGCTGTTCCGGTTCGGCCGCATCGTGGCCGGGGACGCCGAGCTGGAACAGGCGCTGGGCGACCGGAACGCGCCAAGCCCGGCCAAGCTCGAGTTCGTCGGCGAGCTGCTCGGCGCCAAGGCCGACCCGATCACCGTGCGGCTGGTCGAGCAGCTGGTCATCGTGCCGAGGGGGCGGACGGTGGTGGCCGGTCTCGGCGAGCTGACCGCGGAGGCGGCCAAGCGCCGCGAGCGGTCGGTGGCCTACGTGGTCTCCGCGGGTCCGCTGTCCGCGCAGCAGCAGGAGCGGCTCGCCGCGACGCTGGACCGGATCTACGCGCGCCCGATCGCGCTGCACGTCGAGGTCGATCCCGACATCCTGGGCGGCTTGGTGATCAAGGTCGGGGACGAGGTCATCGACGGCAGCGCCATCGGCCGGATCGACGAGCTGCGCCGGCGCCTGGCCGGTTGAGCGACACGGACTGAGACGTTGAAGTACAAGACGGTAGGAGCGGGAACGACATGGCGGAGCTGACGATCTCGTCGGACGAGATTCGCAGTGCGATCGACGACTACGTGTCCAGTTACTCGCCCGACGTCAGCCGGGAGGAGGTCGGCCTCGTCGTCGACACCGGTGACGGCGTGGCGCACGTCGAGGGCCTGCCCTCGACCATGGCCAACGAGCTGCTGGAGTTCCCCGGCGGCATCCTTGGTGTCGCGCAGAACCTGGAGCCGCGCCGGATCGGCGTCGTCATCCTGGGCAACTACGAGAGCATCGAGGAGGGTCAGGAGGTCAAGCGGACCGGCCGGATCCTCTCGGTGTCGGTCGGCGACGCCTTCCTCGGCCGGGTGATCGACCCGCTGGGCAAGCCGCTGGACGGCCTCGGCGAGATCGCCGCGGACGGGAGCCGCGCGCTGGAGCTGCAGGCGGCGTCCGTGGTGCAGCGCCAGCCGGTGAGCGAGCCGCTGCAGACGGGCATCACCGCGATCGACGCGATGACCCCGATCGGCCGCGGCCAGCGCCAGCTGATCATCGGCGACCGCAAGACCGGCAAGACCGCGGTCTGCGTCGACACGATCCTCAACCAGCGGGCGAACTGGGAGACCGGCGACCCGAAGCAACAGGTGCGCTGCATCTACGTCGCGGTCGGCCAGAAGGGCTCCACGATCGCCTCGGTGCGCCGGGCGCTCGAGGAGAACGGGGCGCTGGCCTACACCACGATCGTCGCCGCCCCGGCGTCGGACTCAGCCGGCTTCAAGTGGCTGGCCCCCTACACCGGCTCGGCGCTCGGCCAGCACTGGATGTACCAGGGCAAGCACGTCCTGATCGTGTTCGACGACCTGACCAAGCAGGCCGAGGCCTACCGCGCGCTGTCGCTGCTGCTGCGCCGCCCGCCGGGCCGCGAGGCGTTCCCCGGCGACGTCTTCTACTTGCACTCCCGCCTGCTGGAGCGCTGCGCGAAGCTGTCCGACGATCTGGGCGCCGGCTCGATGACCGGTCTGCCGGTCATCGAGACCAAGGCCAACGACATCTCCGCGTACATCCCGACGAATGTCATCTCGATCACCGACGGGCAGTGTTTCTTCCAGTCCGACCTGTTCAACTCGGGTCAGCGCCCGGCGGTCGACGTGACCACCTCGGTCTCCCGGGTCGGTGGCAGCGCGCAGATCAGGGCCATGCGGAAGGTCTCCGGCTCGCTGCGCATCGACCTGTCGCAGTACGAGGAGCTCAAGTCGTTCGCGGCGTTCGCCTCCGACCTCGACCCGACCTCGCGTGCCCAGCTGGACCGCGGTGCCCGGCTCTACGAGGTGCTCAAGCAGCCGCAGTACTCGCCGGTGCCGGTCGAGCAGCAGGTGCTCACCGTGTTCCTCGGCACCACCGGCGCGTTCGATCTGGTGCCCATCGAGGACGTGGCCCGCTACAACCGCGAGCTGCTGGAGAACCTGCGGCACAAGCACGAGGGCATCCTCGCCGAGATCCGGGACACCGGGAAGTGGAGCGACGAGCTCGCCGGCCGGGTGACCGACGCGGCCGAGGAGTTCAAGAAGGGCTTCACCACCTCCGAGGGCAAGCCGCTGGTGGAGGTCGAGGCCGAGGCCATGGACGCCGGCGAGGTCGGGCAGGAGACCGTCAAGGTCAACCGCCCGGCTCCCAAGAGCTGACCGGACAACCCGATGGCGGGACAACTTCGCGAGCTCCGGTCAAAGATCCGGGCGACAAAGTCGATCGGCAAGATCACCAAGGCGATGGAGCTCATCGCCACCTCGCGCATCAGCAAGGCGCAGGCTCGGGTGGACGCGGCGCGGCCGTACGCGGCGGAGATCACCAGGGTGCTCTCGGCGCTGGCCAGCGCCGCGTCCACGCTCGACGACCCGCTGCTGACCGAGCGGGAGAACCCGAAGCGGGTCGGCGTGCTGGTCGTGACCAGCGACAAGGGCCTGTGCGGCGGCTATAACAGCAACGTGCTGCGGGCCGCGGAGGAGCTGCTGTCGCTGCTCCGCGGGCAGGGCAAGACGCCGGTGCTGTACGTGATCGGCAGCAAGGGCGTCGGTTACTACCGGTTCCGTGGCCGCGAGGTCACCGACAGCTGGACAGGGTTCACCCAGGTGCCGCGCTACGAGAACGCGGCCGCCGCGGGGGAGACCCTGATGCGCGCGTTCCGGTCCGGCGCGGACGATGACGGTGACGGACCGGGCGCGGACGGCATCCTCGGGATCGACGAGCTGCACATCGTCTACACCGAGTTCCGTTCGATGCTCTCCCAGGTCCCGGTGGCCAGGCGGATGGCGCCGCTGGAGGTCGAGTACACCGAGGCGGAGGAGAAGCCGCGCCAGGACAGTGACGTGATCGCGCCGTCCTACTCCTTCGAGCCCGACGCCGAGATCCTGCTGGCGGCGCTGCTGCCGAAGTACATCAACACCAGGATCTACGCGGCACTGCTGGAGTCGGCGGCCTCGCAGCTCGCCGCGCAGCGCAACGCCATGAAGGCCGCCTCGGACAACGCCAGCGATCTGGTGCAGACCTACACCCGCCTGGCGAACCAGGCCCGGCAGGCCCAGATCACCCAGGAGATCAGCGAAATCGTCGGTGGAGTGGACGCACTCGCCGCCGTAGGAAGTGAAGACTGATGACGACAACGGAGAACGCGGCCAAGGGCCGCATCGTGTCGGTGACCGGGCCCGTGGTCGACGTCGAGTTCCCGCGTGGCGCGGTGCCCGAGCTGTTCAACGCGCTCAAGGTGGAGATCGAGTTCGAGGAGCTGCGCAAGACGGTGACCCTCGAGGTCGCTCAGCACCTCGGCGACAACCTGGTCCGCACGATCTCTCTGCAGCCGCAGGACGGTCTGGTCCGGGGCTCCGCGGTCACCGACACCGGCGCGGCGATCTCGGTGCCGGTGGGGGAGAGGGTCAAGGGCCACGTCTACAACGCGCTGGGCGAGTGCCTGGACGAGCCCGGCTACGGCGACGACTTGGAGCGGTGGGCGATCCACCGCAAGCCGCCGGCGTTCGACCAGCTCGAGGGCCGCACCCAGATGCTGGAGACCGGCCTCAAGGTCATCGACCTGCTCACCCCCTATGTGCTGGGCGGCAAGATCGGCCTGTTCGGCGGTGCCGGCGTCGGCAAGACGGTGCTCATCAAGGAGATGATCACCCGAGTTGCCAAGAACTTCGGTGGCACATCGGTGTTCGCCGGGGTCGGCGAGCGCACCCGCGAGGGCAACGACCTGTTCCTGGAGATGACCGAGGACGGCGTCATCAACGACACCGCACTCGTGTTCGGTCAGATGGACGAGCCGCCCGGCACCCGCATGCGGGTCGCGCTGTCCGCGCTGACGATGGCGGAGTACTTCCGCGACGTGCAGAACCAGGACGTGCTGCTGTTCATCGACAACATCTTCCGGTTCACGCAGGCCGGTTCCGAGGTCTCCACGCTGCTCGGCCGCATGCCGTCCGCGGTGGGCTACCAGCCGACCCTGGCCGACGAGATGGGTGAGCTGCAGGAGCGGATCACGTCGACCAAGGGTCGGTCGATCACCTCGATGCAGGCGATCTACGTGCC
>NZ_WHTD01000209.1 GCF_009379765.1 Actinophytocola sp.
CATCCCCCAACCCTCACCACTTCAGGCCCGGCTCCTGGATCTACTCGGCGTCGACCCCACCACCCTAAGATGATCAAGTACCGCACCCGACAACCAACTCGAGTTGATCAACCCCCATGTGCGGAATACCCGGCTAGCCGACCACCCGCCATCGCGCAACCATTGGTTGCTTATCGGCGGCGACCGGGCTGGTGTTCTCGCACACCCGACCCAACGCGGCTCAGATGCCCACCGGGCGCGGCTCGACGGGCGTCGAGACCACGAACGAGCTGGTCGTCTGTCCGAAGAGGAGGAACGCGTCGAGCACGCCCTCGAGGTCCTCGATGGTCGGCACGTGCACCTTGAGCAGGAAGCAGTCCTCACCGGAGATGCGGTGGCACTCGCTGACCCGCGGGGTCCTCCTGGCGAGCTCGGCGATCTTGGGGAGCTGGCCGGGGCCGGGGCGGATGCGCACCCACGCGGTGACCGGCAGCCCGATCGCGGCCGGGTCGATGTCGAGCCGGTAGCCGCGGATGACGCCGGCGCGCTCGAGCCGGCCGACCCGTTCGCGGACCGCGGGCGCGGACATGCCGACCGTGCGGGCGAGCTCCGCGGTGCTGAGCCTGGGGTTGTCGGCCAGCGTCCGCAGGATGCGCCGGTTGGTCTCGTCGAGGGTGCCGTTCGGTTCGCCGTTGGGCGGTCTGGGTGCTCTGTTCGAAGGCACTTCCGTGTCTCTGCCTTTGCTTGCTCATGTGCTTACGTGGTCCGGCCTTCGAGAATAACGGGTTGTGAAGCGAGTACCACCACACGCGTACTTCCTGGTCAGCGCGGTGTTCCACTATCTCGGGCCCGCGTTCGCGGTGCTGCTGTTCACCCGGGTCGACGTGCTCGGCGTGGCCTGGCTGCGGATCGCGTCCGCCGCCGTGATCTTCGCGGTGTGGCGCAGGCCGTGGCGGGTGTGGCGGTTCCTGGACCGGTCGACCCGGTGGCTGCTCATCGCGTGGGGCGCGGTGCTGGCGCTGATGAACAGCTGCTTCTACCTGGCGATCGACCGGCTGCCGCGGGGGACCGTCGCGGCGGTCGAGTTCCTGCCGGTGATCGCGCTGGCCGCGCTCGGCACCCGGACGGGTCGCAACGCGGCCGCGCTGCTGCTGGCGGTCGCCGGGGTGTACCTGCTGAGCGACGTGCGGCTGGTGGCCGAGCCGCTGGGGTTCGTGTTCGCGGCGGCCAACGCGGTGCTGTTCGCGCTGTACATCGTGTTGGGGCACCGGGTCGCGCAGGTGCGCGGGATCGACGGGCTGGCGCTGGCGATGCTGATCGCGTCGGTGGTCGCCGCGCCGATCGGCTTCGGTGACGCGCTGCCGGCGTTCGGATCACTGTGGACGGTGCTGGCCGCGGTCGGCGTCGGCGTGTCGTCGTCGGTGATCCCCTACGTGTGCGACCAGCTGGCGATGGCCAGGCTGTCGCGCGGGACCTACGCGCTGATGGTGGCGCTGCTGCCGGCGACCGCGACGGTGATCGGCGTGCTGGTACTGGCCCAGGTGCCGACGGCGTTCGAGATCGTCGGCGTCGCGCTCGTCGTGGCCGGGGTGGCGGTGCACCGAGATCAACGGGAATACGCTGACGCCCGATAGAAGGGCGGTCGGCATGGCGCGCTGGTCGGTGATCGTGGTGTTCGCGCTGCTCGGCGCGGTGACGCAGGTCCTCTGGGTGACCTTCGCGCCGGTGACCGACGCGGCATCGTCGCTGTACGGCGTGTCGGACAGCGCGATCGGCTGGCTGGCGAACGTCTTCCCGTTGCTCTACGTGCTGCTGGCGATCCCCGCCGGCATGGTGCTGGACCGCTGGTTCCGCGGCGGTCTCGGTCTGGGTGCGGTGCTGACGGCGGTCGGCGCGTTGCTGCGCCTGGGCGACGGCTACGGGTGGGCGCTGTTCGGCCAGCTCGTGGTCGGGGTCGCGCAGCCGCTGGTGCTGAACGCGATCACCGGGGTGGCGTCGCGGTACCTGCCGCCCGCCGACCGGCCGACGGGCATCGCGATCGGCTCGGCGAGCACGTTCGCCGGGCTGATCGTCGGCTTCGGCCTGGGCGCCGTGTTCGCGTCGCCCGACGGGATCCGCTCGCTGCTCCTGGTACAGGCGGGCCTGGCGGTGGCCGTCGCGGTCGCGGTGCTGGCGGCGATGCGCAAGCCGGCGCCGGACCTGGCCCTGGTCGGTGCCGGATCCTCGCCGGCCGGTGGCGGGTCGGTCGGTGAACCGGCGGCGGGTGGCGAGCCCGCGTCGGCCGGGTTCGGGGCGGTGCGGGAAGCGTTGCGGGACCCGGTGATCCGGCGGTTGTGCGCCCTGGTGTTCGTTCCGTTCGGGGTGTTCGTGTCGCTCACGACGTTCGCGCAGCCGTTGCTCGAACCGGCCGGGGTGTCGGAGTCGACGGCCGGGCTGATCCTCGTCGCGAACGTGGTCGCCGGGGTGGTCGGGTGCGCGATCGTGCCGGTGCTCGCGAGCCGGCATCGGGTCGAGGTCCGGGTGATGGGGGTGGCGTTGCTGGTCACCGCGCTCGCGTGCGTGGCGCTGGCGGTGGTCCCGGGTGTGACGGTGGGGTTCGTCGCGGTGATCGCGCTCGGGTTCGCGTTGCTGCCGGCGCTGCCGATCGTGCTGGAGCTGACCGAGCGGCGCTCCGGGCGGGCCGAGGGCACCGCGACCGGGCTGATCTGGCTGACCGGCAACCTGGGCGGCCTGGTGCTGGCGGCGGTCGTCGGCGTGCTGGTCGCCCATCCGGGGCCGGCATTCCTTCTGCTGGCGGTGCTGAGCCTGCTGACGTTGCCGTTGCTGCGGTTGTTCCGGTCGTCGTTGTCGGCAATCCGGCGGTAGCCCGACGCCGGTGTCATCGCTAGGTTTCGGGCCATGGCCCACATCGACCTCGGCGTCGACGAGACCCAGCTCCCCGGCATCAACGGCCCGATGCGGTACCGGCCGGAGACCGCGAAGCCACTGAACGAGCTGGCGGAGGTGCTGCTGCGCGGACCGCACCCGCTGCCCGCCGGCGAGCGCGAGCTGATCGCCGCGTACGTGTCGGGGTTGAACGAGTGCACTTTCTGCTGCTCGTCGCACTCCGCGTTCGCCGCCGCCCAGCTCGACGAGGGCATGCCGCTCGTGGACCAGGTCCGCGCGAACCTCGACGCCGCGCCGGTGTCGGCCAAGCTGCGCGCCCTGTTACGGATCGCGGGCGCGGTCCGCGAGGACGGCCGCAAGGTCACGAGCGAGCTGATCGAGGCCGCCCGCGCGGAGGGCGCGACCGACCTGGAGGTCCACGACACGGTCCTGATCGCGGCGGCGTTCTGCATGTACAACCGCTACGTGGACGGGCTGGCCACGCTGGCCCCCGCCGACCCGGCCCGGTACGCGCAGGCCGCGCAACGCATCATCACCGAGGGCTACCACGCCTGACCGGGCCGCTCGTGCTGAACATGAGCAGGCAGACCGCCAGCCAGGAGGCGCCGATCAGCCAGCCGGCGAGGACGTCCGTCGGCCAGTGGACTCCCAGGTAGACGCGGCTGATGCCGACCGCGACCACGAGCGCCGCGCCGGCCGTGACCGTGGCGGTTCGGCGCCGGCCCGCGGCCGGCCGGCGGAACGCGAGCGCGGTCAGCACGCCGATCACCGCGGTCGACGTCAGCGAGTGGCCCGACGGGTACGCCCAGCTGTTCACCAGCACCAGGTGCGCGTCCCCCGGGCGGGACCGTTCCACCACGCTCTTCAGCAGCGGGCCGAGCACCACCGCACCGGCGGTCGTGCCGCCGACCAGCAGCGCCTCGCGGGGGTGGTGGCCGGCGAGGCGCCACACCGAGATCCCGATCGCGACGGCGACCAGGACCGGCGTGCTGCCGACCGTCGTGATGCCGGTCATCACCGCGGTCAGGGGCGGCGAGCGCCGGTCGATCAGCCATGTGCGCCACGTCGTGTCGAGCGTGACCAGCCGGCCGACCGTCACAGTCAGGGCGACGGCCGCCAGGGCCAGCACCCCGACCAGCGCGACTCGTACCGCGGGCATGAGCCCCACGCTAGGCGCGCGCGACCTGCTCGGCCGGCCGGGTGAGCGGCAGTCCGAAGGAAGGGAACAGGTCCGCCGACAGGAACACCAGCATCGACGTGATCCCGGCGTCGGTCACGGTCGGCACGTGGATGGCGTGCGCGTGATACGCCCCGTCGGAGCGCAGGTAGGTCGCGAAACCCTGCTGGCCGTTGGCATGCACCGACACCATCAGGCGGGTACCCGGCTCGAAGATCGTCGGCAGGAAGCGGGCCACGAGCGGCCGGCCGGCGAACCATGTGGCGAACGGCGGCATCTCCAGCACGACGTCCTCGTGCAGCGTCGCCACCAGGGCGTCTACGTCGGCTCGCGCGAAGGCCGACGCGTAGCGCTCGAGGAACGAGCGCTGGGCGGGCGAGGTCGGCTCGGTCACCGCGTCCTCCGCCAGGCCGACCGCGGCGAGCGAGGACCGGGCCCGCTGCAGCGCGCTGTTGACCGACGCCACGCTCGTGTCCAGGAACTCGGCCACCTCCGCGGCCCGCCACGCCAGCACGTCCCGCAGGATCAGCACCACCCGCTGCCGCGCGGGCAGGTGCTGCAGCGCCGCGATCAGCGCCAACCGCATGCCGGTCCGCGACGAGACCACCGCGGCGGGGTCCGTCGGGAACGGCTGCAGCCACGGGACCTCCGTCGAACCGTCCAAAGGGGACAAAGGGTCCTCGCTCGGCCCGCCGAGACCGGATGGCATCGGCCGGCGGCCGCGCTTGTCCAGCGCCGTGAGGCAGACGTTGGTGGCGATCCGGTAGAGCCACGTCCGCAGCGCGGACCGCGCCGGGTCGTAGTCGGCGTAGGACCGCCACGCCCGCAACAGCGTCTCCTGCACCACGTCCTCGGCGTCGTGCACCGAGCCGAGCACCCGGTAGCAGTACGTCACCAGCTCCCGCCGGTACTGATCCGTTGCGCTCGTGAACTCCGTCAGCACCTCACCGACTGTAGACCGATGAGTTTCGCCGGCGGCCCGAGTACATACGCCATGCTTCCCGTTCTGCTGCTCGGCCAGTTCATGGCCTTGCTCGACGTCACGATCGTCAACGTCGCCACCCCGACCATCGGCACCGACCTGCCGGCCAGCGGCGCCCAGCTGCAGCTCGTCGTCGGCGGCTACACCGCGAGCTACGCGATGCTGCTGATCACCGGCGCCCGGCTCGGCGACCTCTACGGCCTGCGCCGCTGCTACCTCGCGGGTGCGGTCGGGTTCACGCTCGCCTCGCTGGCCTGCGGGCTCGCCCCGAACGGCGCGGCGCTGGTCGCCTTCCGGTTCGTGCAGGGTGCCGCGGCCGCGGTGATGGTGCCGCAGATCATGAGCGTCATCCAGACCCGGTTCGCCGGGCCCGCGCGAGCCCGGGCGGTGAGCGCGTACGGCGCGGTGCTGTCGGTGGGCGCGGTGGCCGGGCTGGGCGCGGGCGGCGTGCTGGTCGAGGCGGACCTCGGCGGGCTCGGCTGGCGCGCGGTGTTCCTGGTGAACGTGCCGATCGGCGTGCTGCTCGCGATTCTCGTGCCGCGGCTGGTGCCGGCCGACGAGCCGCGCGGCACGCGCAGGCTCGACCTCGCCAGGCTCGCGGTCGCGGTGCCGGCGGTGTTCCTCGTCGTGCTCCCGCTCGTGCTCGGCCGCCAGCTCGGCTGGCCACCGTGGACGGTCGGCGCGCTGGCCCTCGGCGCTGTGCTCGCCGGGTTGTTCGTGGTGGTGGAGCGCCGGGTCCGGGACCCGCTGCTGAGCTTCGCGGTGCTGCGTGCCCGCGGCGTCGCGGCCGGAGTCGGCACGCTGATCTGCATGCAGGTCACCTACGGCGGCCTGCTGTTCGTGCTCACCCTGCACCTGCAGGCCGGGCTCGGCGTGAGCCCGCTGCGGACCGGGCTCACGTTCGCGCCGATGGCGGCGGTGTTCGGCGCGGTCGGCTACTGGTGGCGGGCGCTGCCGGCGCTCGGGCTGGGGCTGTGCGCGGTCGCGTTCACCCAGCTGGCAACCGATCCCGGGCACGGCATGTGGGTGGCGCTGGTGGTGTGGGGCGCCGGGATGGGCGCGTCGGCCAGCCCTCTGGTGGCCCAGTCGCTCGCGGGCGTGCCGCGCGAGCTCGCCGCGGACGCGAGCGGCGTGCTCACCACCACCATGCAGCTCGGGCAGGTGATCGGCGTCGCCGGGTTCGGCGGGCTGTTCCTGTCCTTGTCCGGGGCGAGCCCGACCGCGGCCGGGTCGGCGAGGGCGCTCGCCGGCACCGCGGGCTGGCTCGTACCGCTCGCGGCGGCCGGGGTGGCCGCCGGTGTCCTGTTCGCTCGATCGGTTGTCCAGCAAAGGAGTGTGCGATGAGTACGGTCGACATCATCCGGTACCGGACGCATCCGGAGAAGGCCGAGGAGAACCAGAAGCTCGTCGAGGCGGTGTTCGCCGAGCTCGCCGAGAAGGCTCCGGAAGGCTTGCGGTACATGGTCTTCCGGCTCGCCGACGGCGTGTCGTTCACGCACCTCGTGATCTCCGAGGAAGGCGGCGCCTCGCTCGGCGACCTGACCGCGTTCACCCAGTTCACCGAGGGCGTGGGCGAGCGCGCGGCCGTCCCGCCGGAGCGCGTGGAGTCCACTGTGGTCGGTTCGTACGGGTTCCTCGCCTGAGCGCCGGGCCGGGCCGGGCCGGGCCGGAGAGCGCGCTATCCGGCGTTGCTCTCCGGCACGGGCTCGGACTCCTCGCGGCGCGGCCACCTGTTGTGGTGGTGGCAGCTGTACTCCTCGCGGCGGCGCAGCATCGCCAGCAGCATCGTGCCCAGCATGAGCACGTGCCCGGCGACCATGAGGAACACCACGGAGATCACGCCCAGCCACAGCGGCACGAGCAGCACCGCGAACGGCAGGTACATCGCGACCGCCATCTCGACGACCGGCGCCGCGGTGTGGCCGCGGAACCACATCCACAGCGACATCCCGATGACCATGTTGGTGGCCATCGACATCGCCATCACGTCATCGCGGTCCAGCGTGGCCGCGGCGTCGAAGGCATCGAACGCCCAGGTCCACAGCGGCGCGAACACCGCCATCCCGACCAGCATCGCCACGACCATCTCGACGTAGTGCAGCGCGAACCGGCGGTTGGCCGAGGAGCCGGCCGGGGAGTCGGTCATGCCGGTATCTCTACCGCAGTCCGCGGCCGTGCGGAAGGCCCGGCGAGCGCGGACAGCGCCGCCACGCCCAATGCGGCCGCCGACAGCCAGAACGCGGTCGGGTAGCCGGACCCTCCCGCCGACGACGCGACGATCGTCGACGCGATCTGGGCGCCCAGCGTGCCGCCGATCGTGCGCATGATCGTGTTGATGCCCGTCGCCTCGCCCGTCTGGGCCGGCTCCACCGCGGACACCACCAGGTTCGCCAGCGACGCGAACGCCAGGCCGACCCCGATGCCGAGCACGCCGTTGGCGACGTAGACCGGCCACGGCGAGTCGTGCGCGACCGCGAGCACCACGAACCCGAGCGCGCCGAGCCGCCCGGCGAGCGGGCTCGCGAACAGCATGGTCACCGCCATCGGGATGATGAACAGGCCCGCGTCGGTCACCGTCGCGTCGAACCCCGTAGCCCAGCCGTGACGGCGTCTCCACGAGCAGCGGCACCAGCGTGAACGCGCCGTACATGCCGAACCCGACGATCAACGCGGTGCCGTGCGAGCTCAGCACCGACCGCCTGCGCAGCAGCGCGACGTCGATCAGCGGCGCGGCCAGCCGCGACTCGACGACCCAGAACGACCCGAGCAACACGACCGCCACGGCGAAGAGCCCGGGCGGCGACCAGAACCGCTGCCCGATCGCCAGCAGCAGCGCGACGAGCCCACCGGTGAGCAGGACCGCCCCCGCCCAGTCCAGCCGCCGCGCGGCACGCACCTGCGTCTCGCGGACGAACGCCCACACCGCGCCGACGCCGATCACGAGCACCGCGAGCATCAACCAGAAGATCCACCGCCAGCTCAGCGCGTCGACGATCAGCCCGGGCAGCACCAGGCCGACCCCGAACCCGATGCCGAACGTCGAGCTGATCCAGCCGATCGCGACCGGCACCCGCTCGCGCGGGAACCCGTCGCGCACGAGGCCGAACGCGAGCGGGAACGTCGCGGCGCCGACGCCCTGCACGGCCCGCGCCGATGAGCACACCGAGCGAGCCGGCGAGCGCGGCGAGCAGCGTGCCGGCCGCCGACACCGCCAGGCACACGAGCAGCACCCGGCGCCTGCCGAACATGTCACCGAGCCGGCCGAGCTCGCCGACCGGCTCGACCTCAACCGCAGCCACCTGGTCGGCTACCTCGACGACGTGGAACGGCGCGACCTCGTGCGCCGCGAGCGCGACCCGGACGACCGCAGGCGCCAGCGGGTGGCGCTCACCCCGGCCGGAAAGTCGTTGCAGCGCAAGCTGGCCGGCGTCGCCGAGCGGACCCAGGCGCGGTTCCTGCATGTACTGTCCGAAGAGGAGCGCGACACGTTGGTCACGCTGCTGCGCAAGGTGTTGTCCGCCGAAGACGGGACACACCCGGCCGGCGGCAAGTAGGGTCCGCTCGTGCCAACCCTCACGGAGCTGCTCGACGACGCCGCGCTGTACTCGTTCGAGCACCAGCTGCACCTCGCCGACACGCTCGGCGAGCACTCCTGGTACGCCGACTTCAAGGCGCAGACCTTCGAGTTCACCGGCGCGGTCAACCGCCGCTGCACGCGGTTCCACGTGCTCGGCAGCGCCGCCCCAGGCCCCGGTTCGTGGCTGTGGAGCTGGGCCAACACGGTCGCCGACTACCCCGCGCCGATCCTCGGGCTCGCCGAGTTCGTGCGCGACTTCGGGCGCCAGCACGGGATCCCCGAGCTCGCCGAACCCGAAACGGCGTTCCAGGACTTCCCCGGCGCGCCGACCGAGCCGCACCAGGTCCTGAGCGTGATCACCGAGGCGGCCAAGGCCGTGAGCAACGTCTGGACCTCCTACAACGGCGAGGTCGGCGGCGGCACCCGGGTGGCCGTGCTCATCGACCACCCCGACTTCCGGCTGCCGCCACCCGAGCCGGCCCGGGTGCAGCGGGTGCTCCAGCAGTCACTGACGGACCTGGCGCTCACCGACCACCGGCGGGCGTTCCACAGCTACGCGGTGCGCCGCGGGCTCGGCGCCACGTTCTCCGCGGACGGCACGCGGCTCCAGATCGTCGGGCCCGGTTTGGACGTCGCCGTCCGGTTCAACGGGCAGGGGCTCGTCGTCGCCATGTCCTCGCAGCTGGGCCAGCAGGCGTAGAACGAGTCTGCCGACGGTTAGCTGACGGCGACGTGCTCGCGGTCACGGAGTCAGCGAGGCGTGCAGCGCCCGGAGTAGCCGGTTGAGTTCGGTTCGGTCGGCGGGGGCGAGACCGTGGAGGAAGTCGGTTTCGATGTCCGTCGCTGACTTCGCCAGATCGTTGGCCGCTGATCGGCCCGTCTCGGTGAGGTTGATGACGCGTCGTCGCCGGTCCGACGGGTCGATGTGGCGGTCGATCAGTTGCTGGTCCACCAGGCCGTCGAGGATGGGCACCACGTTTCTGGGATCGACGGCGATGAGGCGGCTGAGGGCCTGCTGTCCCAGGGTGCCGCGTTCGCGCAGTGCCAGCAGGACCGCGTGCTGGGTCGGTGTCAGGTTGTGGCGACGCAGTATGCCGATCCAGCTTCGCTCGGCCAGCGAGCCGAGCCGGGCAAGCAGGTAGCCGGTCCCGGTCTCGAACGAGAGCTGATCGTCGTGCTGGCCCTTCATGAGATCACCATAGACCATGGTATACATGCCACATGACAAACATGAGTCATGAACAAAAGCCGGTCCTTCTGGTGACCGGAGCCACCAGCGGTGTGGGCCACGCCGTCGCCGCGGATCTCGCCGCCCATGGCGCTCGCGTCCTGCTCGGCGCCCGGTCCACTGGCAGCGGTCATGCCGCCGCATCCGCGATCAGGTCACGGACGCCGGGGGCCGAGCTGGAGGTCGTGGCCGCGGACCTGTCGGACATGAAGCAGGTGCGATCGCTGGCCGGGCAGGTGCGGCAGCACACCACCCGCCTAGATGGCCTCGTCCTCAACGCCGGCGAGGTTCGGACTCGTCGTCAACTCACCCCGGACGGGTTCGAAACCAACTTCGCCACGAACTACCTCTCCGGATTCCTTCTGACGCACCTGCTGCTACCGCTGCTCACCGACTCCGCGCCCGCGCGGATCGTCGTCCTGTCATCGTCGAACCACGCCCATATCAAGCACCTTGACCTGGACGCGTTGTCCGCCGGCACGGACTTCCGTCACATCCGGACATACTCGACGAGGAAACTGCTCACAGTGCTCTTCGTGGCCGAGTTCGCGCGACGCCTTCACGGCACCGGTGTGACGGCCAACGCAGCGGACCCGGGGTTCGTGCGTACCAACCTCGGCCGGCACACCACGGGACCGTTCTGGCTGTTCCTCAAACTCACGCGTCCCTTCCAGGCGTCCCCCGCGAAGGCCGCCAGAACGCCGGTATACCTGGCCACCGCACCCGAGATCGCGACGACCACCGGCGGCTATTTCGCCAACAGCCGCCCGGCGAAGCCGAGTCCGCTCTCCCAAGACCCGGCCATCGCGCGGAAGCTGTGGGGTCTCAGCGGTGACCTCCTGACGCAGCGCGACCTCGCGTCAAGCGAAGAGCTGACCTGACCCGTCGATGTCCCCTTCCGCGACTGCACCATGGACCAACTCCGCTCGGACGTTGCCCCGGACTTGTTGGCCGGTAAGGACTTCCAGTGTCGGGCGCGTGCCCAGCCACTGCGCGCACGCGCCGCCGGCGAACCCGCCGACCGGCATGGTGCCCAACACGAACAGCCGCGTCGTCGGGGTCACCCGGCCGAGCAGCTCCGGCGGGCACGTCACCTGCCGGTAGGTCACCGCGGCGACACCCGCACCGGCGAGGGCGAAGCTCGTGCCGAACGCGCCTGCGACGAAAACGCGAGCCGAGGTCCCGGACCGGTCAGCGGGACGAGCAGGAAGCAGGCACCGGCGGCGAGGGCCGCGACCCAGGGGTAGCGGGCCCCGCCGGCGAGCCGGCCGATGCGGGCTGACAGGGCCGACCCGGCGATGCCACCGATCGCGGCCACGCCGAGCAGGAGCCCGTAGGTCGCGACCCCGACCTGCGGGTCGCGGACCAGGAACACCGGCTGGATCGCCGCCTACGCGCCGAGCGCCAGGTTGCTGGCCGGGCCCGACGGCCACGAACGCCGCCCGGCCCGGCGCGACGAGCACACCGACCTCCAACCGGAGGCCATCCAGCCGGACAACCCTTAGCCGGCCACGACTTTCACCAGGCCGTCCAGGCCAGGGGACCTGGCGATCTCCGCGCCGATCCGCGCGCTCGCGGTGCGGTAGCTCGGGTCGGCCAGGACCTCGCGGACCGCGCGGGCGAGCGTGACCGGGTCGGGGCGGTTGGTGTTCAGGTTGATGCCGACGCCGGACCAGCCGACCCGGGCGTTGACCTCCGTCTTGTCCTCGGTCTTCCCCGCCACCACCAGCGGCACGCCGTGCTCCATCGCGTGGTGGACGCCGCCGTAGCCGCCGTTGGAGACCATCACGTCCGTGCGCGGCAGGAGCTTGTCGTAGGGCAGGTACGGGGCCACCCGGACGTTGGGCGGGAGCGGGAAGTCCAGAGTGGACACATCGCGGCCGCCGGTGCTGACCACGACCAGGACGTCGTCGCCCGCCAGGCCCTCGATCGTCGGGCGGATCAGCTGGCCGTAGTCCCGGTTCGCGACCGTGCCCTGGGTGACGTGGACGATCGGGTGCGCCCCGTCGAGGTCCGCCCACCACGACGGAACCGGCAGGTTCGACACCACGCCCCTGCTCATCGGACCGACCAGGTGCACCGTGTCCGGCATCCCCGGCCGCGGGTACTCGAAGCCGGGCACGGTGAACTGCACGACCGCGTCCGCGCGGCTCGGCCAGTCCATCACCAGCCCGCCCGGCGGCCGCCCGGTCGCCTCGAGGAACACCCGCTCCGACACCCGCTGAACGGGCGCGAACACGAGCCGGTTGGCCGTCATCGTCAGGACGGCGTTGCGCACCCGGCCGAGCGGGCCCCGCATCGGCGGGATGCCCAGG
Organism: Actinophytocola sp.; assembly: GCF_009379765.1. Taxonomy (GTDB): domain Bacteria; phylum Actinomycetota; class Actinomycetes; order Mycobacteriales; family Pseudonocardiaceae; genus Actinophytocola. Next base: position 12,145 of record NZ_WHTD01000209.1, read on the forward strand.
CCCATCGGCGCCACGTCGCGATGCCTGGTCGCCAGCGGGACGATGCCGAGGTTGACCACCCGCGGCCGCTGCGCCCGCGGCCTGCTGAGCATCGCGGCGGCCGCGACGAACAGGGTCTCCGCCAGCATCGCGTCGACCGGCTCGTCCTCGATCGCCGCGTCGACGGCGGCCAGCTGCGCACCCGCCGGCGCGATGAAGATCGTGCAGAGGTCGTACCGGATCCCCGCCGGACCGGTCCGGCCGACCCGACCGGGGAACGACGCGTCGATGTCGCTGTCGTCGTACTCGGCCTCGCGCGGCAGCGGCAGGAACGTCGCGCCGGTCGCCTCGACCTTCTCGCGGTAGCGCGCGCCGGTGAGGAACCGCACCCGATCGCCCCTGCCGACCAGGTGGCGGGCGACCTCCAGCAACGGCGTGACATGACCGTGGATCGGGACACTGCACACGAGATACGACGACATCGGGACTCCGCTTCACATCTGTTGTACAGCCGAAACAGTCGTCGGCAGGACACGGTGACGCGTTACGGTCCACGACTACTTTGACACGAGATAGTTAGACGACATATATTCGGAGTATCGAATCAAGGTTGACGGCACCGGCAGAACCCTGCTGCCCGGCCTGATCGACGCGCACACGCACGTGTTCGACGGCAGCCTCGCGCGGGCACTGCGACACGGGGTGACCACCGAGCTGGACATGTTCTGCCTGCCGGCGAACCTGGCCCGGCAGCGCAAGCCGGCCGCCGACCGGGACGACATCGCGGACCTGCGCAGCGCCAGCATCCTGGCCACCCCGCCCGGCGGGCACCCGACCCAGCTGCTGGCCGGCGACGAGGCGACCCGGGAGAGCCTCGGCGACGCCTACGGTCCGTTCGAGACGATCAGCGACCCGCGCGACGCGGCGGCCTTCGTGGACGCTCGGCTGGTCGACGGGGCCGACTACCTCAAGGTCGTGATCGACGACGGCGCGGCGACCGGCGGCGACCTGCCGGTGCTCGGCCCGGCCGTCGTCGCGGCCTTGGTCGAGGCCGCACATGCCGCGAACCTGAAGGTGATCGCGCACGTCGCCGACGCGGGCGCCACCACGATCGCGCTGGACGCGGGTGTCGACGGGCTGGCCCACGTGTTCTCCGACGCGGACGAGCCGGCCGCCGCCTCGCTGGCGGCGCGGATCGCCGCGCAGGGCGTGTTCGTGGCCACGACGCTCGTCCACCTCGACGGCCTGCTCGCGGCGAACCCGGTGGCCCCAACAGTCTCGCCGCCGCGATGGTCGCCACCCGCGCCATGCGCGAGGCGGGCGTGCCGCTGCTCGCGGGGACGGACGCGAACCCGGTCGCCCCGGTCCACGGGGAGAGCATGCACCGCGAGCTCGAGCTGCTGGTCCTGGCCGGCCTGACGCCCAATGCCGCTAACTTAGGTGCTGTGGGGTTATGATCTTGGTTGTGGCGAGAGTGGGACAGCAGGTCAAGGTGGGTACGCAGGTTCGGTTGCCGGATCTGGTCGGGGTCGGGGTGCTGACTGCGGCGTTCCCGCCGGA
>NZ_WHTD01000105.1 GCF_009379765.1 Actinophytocola sp.
CGGAGCAGCCACCGGCCGCGCCGGCCGACCCGATCGCGGCGTGCACCCAGTACGCGACGGACTTCGCGACGTACTCCAAGGACGTGAAGGCGAACCGGGAAAGCAAGATCACCGTCCCGCAGCTGATCACGCTCGGCAAGGCCTGCCGCCAGGCGCCCCAGCTGGTGGCGAGCGCGGACGGCACCGTGCAGGCCGACCAGAACGTGCAGCAGGCCGCGGTCGCCGCGACCACGTGCGCCACCGGGACCCAGGTCGGCGACCCGCTCGTCGGCAACGACGACCCGAAGCTGCCGCTGGTCGCCTGCGACCAGGACGGCTCCGCCCGGTACATCCTCGGCCCGGCCTTCCTCGAAGGCACCCAGATCTCCGACGCCAACGCCTCGGTCGACCCCAACGGCGTCGGCTACGTGGTCAACCTCGAGTTCGAGAGCGAGGGCGGCCGGATCTGGGCCGACTACACCCAGAGCCACGTCGGCCAGCAGGCCGCGTTCGTGCTGGACACGCAGGTCGTGTCGGCGCCGGAGATCCGTGAGGCCATCAGCGGCGGCAGCACCACGATCAGCGGCGGCGGCCAGGGCGGGTTCTCCAACGACGAGGCTCGCAGCCTCGCCGAGGTGCTGAAGTACGGCTCGCTGCCGCTGTCGTTCGAGTCGTCGGAGGCGGAGACCGTGTCCGCCACGCTCGGGCTCGCGTCGCTGGAGGCCGGCCTGATCGCCGGTGCGATCGGCCTCGCGCTCGTGTTCCTCTACTGCCTGCTGTACTACCGGATGCTGGGCATCCTGACCGCATTGTCGCTGGTTCTCTCCGGCATCATCGTGTTCGCGGCGCTCGTGCTGCTCGGCCGGTGGATCGGGTTCACCCTGGACCTCGCCGGCGTCGCGGGCTTCATCGTCGCGATCGGCATCACGGCCGACTCGTTCGTCGTGTTCTTCGAACGTCTGAAAGACGAGATACGCGAGGGCCGGACGTTCCGGTCGGCCGTGCCGAGGGCGTGGGTCCGCGCCAGGCGCACGATCCTGTCGGCGGACACGGTCATGTTCCTCGCGGCCGGCGTGCTGTACGTGCTCGCGGTCGGCCAGGTGAAGGGCTTCGCGTTCACCCTGGGCATGTCGACCGTGCTGGACCTGGTCGTGGTGTTCCTGGTGACCCACCCGCTGGTGATCGTGGCCTCCAAGTCGAAGATGCTGTCCAGCCCGAGGTTCTCCGGACTTGGGGCGGTACAGCGGTTGGCCAGCGATCGGCGGACCGGCGCCCGGTCCGGCGCCGCGGTGAAGGAGGCGTGACGGTGGCGAGCAACGAGAGCTCCGGCACCACCCCGGCCAAGCGGGACGGCCTGTTCCACCGGATGTACGTCGGCACCGGTGCGTTCGACGTCGTCGGCAAGCGCAAGCGGTGGTACGTATTCTTCGCGGTGCTGATCCTGATCTGCCTGGTGTCGATCATCTTCCGGGGCTTCAACCTGGGCATCGACTTCAAGGGCGGCACCCGGATCTCGATGCCCGCCCAGGGCACGAGTGGCGCGATCAGCACCGAACAGGTCACCGACGTCTTCACCAGCACGCTCAACCAGGAGCCTGCGGCCGTCCAGACCGTCGGCACCGGGGACAGCACGACCATCCAGATCCGCTCGGAGACGCTGAACACCGACCAGGTCACCGACCTCAAGTCGGCTCTGTTCGACCAGCTGCAGCCGGTGAACCAGGCCGGTCAGCCGAGTGAGCGGTCCATCAGCGACAGCGCGGTGAGCGCGTCGTGGGGTGGGGAGATCTCGCGGCAGGCGCTGATCGCGCTCGCCGTGTTCCTGGTGCTGGTGACCATCTTCTTGGCGCTCTACTTCGAACGGTGGATGGCGGTGGCGGCACTCGTCGCCCTCATCCACGACGTCCTGGTGACCGCGGGCGTCTACTCGATCGTCGGCTTCGAGGTCACCCCGGCCACGGTCATCGGTCTGCTGACCATCCTCGGCTTCTCGCTGTACGACACGGTGGTGGTGTTCGACAAGGTCAAGGAGAACACCCGCGGCCTGCTCGGCCTCACCCGCCGGACCTATGGCGAGGCGGCCAACCTGGCGCTCAACCAGACGCTGATGCGGTCGATCAACACCTCGCTCATCGCGGTCCTGCCGGTCATCGGGCTGCTGGTCGTCGGCGTCGGCCTGCTCGGCGTCGGCACGCTGCAGGACCTGGCGCTGGTGCAGCTCACCGGCATCATCGCCGGCGCCCTGTCCTCGATCTGCCTTGCCACACCGATCCTGGTCGACCTGAAGATGCGCGAGCCGAAGTTCAAGGACCAGGCCCGCCGGGTCCACGCGCGGCGCGAGAACATCGCCCGCAAGGCCGCCGAGCGCGACGTGGACGCCAACGTCACCGTCACCGTCAACGCCATCGGCGACGCGGTCCAGGACCTGGACGCCCCGGCCACCGACGACGACGACTCGCTGGACGCCGAGCTGCGCCAGGAACGCGCGATGGCCGCGGCGTCGAGCGTGCCCACCCGCAACCCGAAGGCGGCCGAGACTCGTCGCCGGCCGACCGGCAAGCAGGGCGGCCGGCCGAGCGGGAACAAGGGCGGCCGGCCATCGGGCAAGAAGCGGCACTGAGGTTGGGCGACCTCGAGCGGGCGTTGGGACTGGTACGCACGGTTCCGGACTTCCCGGAGCCGGGCGTGCTGTTCCGGGACCTGAGCCCCCTGTTCGCGGACGCCTCCGCGGTGCGGGCCGTCGTCGACGCGCTGGCCGCCACCGTTCCGTCCGATGTGGACGTCATCGCGCCGGTGGAGGCCCGGGGCTTCCTGCTCGGCGGTGCGCTGGCGGTGGCGTTGGGCTGCGCGCTGGTTCCCATCCGCAAGCCGGGCAAGCTCCCGGTGGTGGCCGACCGCGTCGACTACGCACTGGAGTACGGCACCGCGACCCTGGAGCTCCCCGGCGACGTCCTCCGGGCGGGCCACCGCGTGGCGGTGGTCGACGACGTCCTCGCGACCGGCGGCACGGTGGCGGCGGCGTGCGAGCTGGTCGAGCGCGCGGGTGCCGAGGTGGCGAAGGTGTCGGTGATCCTGGAGCTCACCGCGCTGGGCGGCCGGGACCGCCTGCCGGGCCGCGACGTCGAGGCCCTGCAAGCGATCTAGTAGAACTGGACCGACCGCTTCGACAGGCCGTACCAGTAGCCGTCGATCACGGACGCGGGCGCCTCGCCGGACTCCAGCGACGCCCCGACCGAGACGAACAGTGGCGCGAAGTGCTCGGTCCGCGGGTGCGCGAGCCGGCCGGCCGGCGCCTTGCGCGGGAAGTCGATCAGCGCGTCGAAGTCCCGCGCGGCAAGGACTTCCGAGCCCCACAGGTCGAACTCCGCCGACCACGACGGCGCGGCGACGGTGGGGTCGGCCATGGTGACCCGCGACAGGTTGTGCGTGAAGAACCCGCTCCCGATGATCAGCACGCCATCGTCCCGCAGCGGTGCCAGCCTGCGCCCGACCGACATCAGCTCCACCGGGTCCAGCGACGGCATCGAGATCTGCAGCACCGGCACGTCGGCCGCGGGGAACATCTCCACGAGCGGTACGTACGCGCCGTGGTCGAGGCCACGCGTCGGCTCGTCGTGCACAGGGGTCCCCGGCCCGGTCAGCAACGACCGCACCGACGCGGCGAGCGACGGCGCACCGGGGGCCGGGTAGGTCACCGAGTAGTAGCGCTCCGGGAAGCCCCAGAAGTCGTACACCAGCGGCACGGTCGTCGTGGCGCCGAGGGTGAGCGGCGCGTTCTCCCAGTGCGCGGACACGATGAGGACGGCCGTCGGCTTCGGCAGCGACGAGGACCAGGACGCCAGCTCGCGGGTCCACACCTGGTCATCGGCCAGCGGCGGGGCGCCGTGGCTGAGATAGAGGACCGGCATGGTCATCGCGACTCCTAGAAGTTGAAGCTTCAACAACAGACTAGCATCAACCCGTTGAACGTTCCGCGATCGATTCGCGGCTATTCTCAGGGAACAGAGGAGCCGCGAGTGAGCCAGAACGTCGAGACCGGGGAGCAGCAGGACAGCGCCCCACAGCAGACCCCCCCGCGCGCGCCGTCCGCCACGCGGCGGGTCCGTGCGCGCCTCGCCCGGCGCATCACCGCCCAGCGCTCGGCGCCGGTCAAGCAGGTGCTCGAGCCGCTCGCCGCGGTCCACCGGGAGCTGCACCCCAAAGCCGAGCTGCCGCTGCTGCAGCACGCCTACGACGTCGCCGAGGAGGCCCACCGCGGCCAGCGGCGCAAGTCCGGCGACCCCTACATCACCCACCCGCTCGCCGTCGCCACGATCCTGGCAGAGCTGGGCATGGACACGATCACGCTGGTCGCCGCGCTCCTGCACGACACCATCGAGGACACCGACTACTCGCTCGAGAACCTCCACGAGGACTTCGGCGAGGAGGTCGCCCGGCTCGTCGACGGCGTCACCAAGCTCGACAAGGTGCAGCTGGGCAGCGCCGCCGAGGCCGAGACCATCCGCAAGATGGTCATCGCCATGGCCCGCGACCCGCGCGTTCTGGTGATCAAGCTCGCCGACCGGCTGCACAACATGCGCACCATGCGCTTCCTGCCGCCGGAGAAGCAGGCGAAGAAGGCGCGCGAGACCCTCGAGGTGCTCGCCCCGCTCGCGCACCGGCTGGGCATGGCGACGGTCAAGTGGGAGCTCGAGGACCTGGCGTTCGCCATCCTCCAGCCGAAGAAGTACGACGAGATCATGCGACTCGTCGCCACCCGCGCGCCGTCCCGGGACACCTACCTGCACAAGGTCACCGACGAGCTGACCGCGCACCTGGAGGCGTCGCGCATCAACGCCAAGGTCGAGGGCCGGCAGAAGCATTTCTACTCGATCAACCAGAAGATGATCGTGCGTGGCCGCGACTTCGACGACATCAACGACCTGGTCGGCGTCCGCATCCTGGTCGACGACGTCCGCGACTGCTACGCCGCGATGGGCGTCGTGCACGCGCTCTGGCAGCCGATGCCCGGCCGGTTCAAGGACTACGTGGCCCAGCCGCGGTTCGGTGTCTACCAGTCGCTGCACACCACGGTCATCGGGCCGGACGGCAAGCCGCTCGAGGTGCAGATCCGCACCCACGACATGCACAAGACCGCCGAGTACGGCATCGCCGCGCACTGGCGCTACAAGGAGACCCGCGGCACCCACGACGGCCGGGCCGTCGAGGTCGACGAGATGGCCTGGATGCGCCAGCTCCTCGACTGGCAGCGGGAGGCGGCCGACCCCGGCGAGTTCCTCGACTCGCTGCGCTACGACCTCGCCGCCCGGGAGATCTTCGTCTTCACCCCCAAGGGCGACGTGCAGACGCTGCCGGCCGGCTCCACCCCGGTCGACTTCGCGTACGCCGTGCACACCGAGGTGGGGCACCGCTGCATCGGCGCGCGGGTCAACGGCCGGCTCGTCGCGCTGGAGCGCAAGCTCGAGAACGGCGACATGGTCGAGATCTTCACGTCCAAGGCAGAGGGCGCCGGCCCCACCCGCGACTGGCTCGCGTTCGCCGCGTCGCCGCGGGCCCGCGCCAAGATCAAGCAGTGGTTCGCCAAGGAGCGCAAGGAAGAGGCGATCGAGGCCGGCAAGGAGGCGATCACCAAGGAGGTGCGCCGGGTCGGCCTGCCGATGCAGCGGCTCGTGTCGGCGGACTCCATGTCCGCGCTGGCCCGCGAGCTGCGCTATGCCGAGGTCAGCGCCCTGTACGCGGCCGTGGGGGAGGGACACACCTCCGCGCGGCACGTCGTGCAGCGGCTGGTGGCGCTCCTCGGCGGCGTCGAGCACGCCGAGGACGAGCTCGCCGAGCGGGCCACACCGTCCACGATCACCCGGCGGCGCCCCACCGGCGACGCGGGCGTCATCGTCAAGGGTGCGAGCGACATCTGGGTCAGGCTGGCCCGCTGCTGCACGCCCGTGCCCGGCGACGACATCCTGGGCTTCGTCACCCGCGGCGGCGGGGTCAGCGTGCACCGGACCGACTGCACCAACGCGGGAGAGTTGCTGGCCGCGCCGGAGCGGCTCGTGGACGTCGAGTGGGCGCCCTCGGAGTCGTCGGTGTTCCTGGTGGCCATCCAGGTCGAGGCGCTCGACCGGCACCGGCTCCTCTCCGACGTCACCAAGGTGCTCGCCGACGAGAAGGTCAACATCCTGTCCGCGTCGGTCACCACGTCCCGGGACCGGGTCGCGGTCAGCCGGTTCAGCTTCGAGATGGGCGACCCCAAGCACCTGGGCCATGTGCTGAAGGTCGTGCGCAGCGTCGAGGGCGTGTACGACGTCTACCGGGTCACCTCGGCGTCCTGACGTCCGATTCGGTCAAGACTACCGGGCCGCACCCGCTCTGGTGTCGCGTGACCGAAGCGAAGTACGACGTGCTCGCCCGCGCGACCGACCACCTCCTCCGCTCCGCCCGGCTCCTCGAGCGCAGGCGGTTCGCGTACCTGTACGGCGACGGCCAGTCCGACGACGTGGTGGCCGCGCTCGCGCCGTACCTCAACCCCGACGGGGGCTTCGGCAACGCGCTCGAGCCGGACTGCCGCGCGCCGGGCAGCCAGCCGGTGACCACGATGGGCGCGCTGTCGATCCTCGACGAGGTCGGTGCGGTCGGGACGAGCTGACCCGTGGAATGTGGAACTATTTCGCGTCAGTGTGCGCACCGGACGGCGGCCTGCCGTTCGTACATTCGTCCGCGCGCGGATATCCAATGGCACCGTGGTGGCAGATTCCCGACGAATACGCCGGCTCACTCATCCCGACCGCCAATGTCGCCGGTCTGCTGTTCAAGAACGACATCGACCACCCCTGGCTCGGGCCCGCCGCGGAGTTCTGCTGGCGCCGGATCGACGCGACCACCGACACCCATCCCTACGAGGTGCTTGCCTGCCTGGAGTTCCTCGACCACTGTCCCGACCGGGACCGCGCGCGGCAGGCCGCCGGTCGGCTGGGGCGGACGGTCCGATCAGGACAACTGGTTCGCATCACCGGCAACGAGCCCGCGTCGGAGGGTTACTCGGCTGGTGAGCTCAAGATGCCGTACGACTTCGCGCCGAGGCCGGAGTCCCTCGCCCGGCAATGGTTCTCCGATGCGGAGCTTGAGTCCGGTCTGGACGGTCTGCTCGCCGAGCAGGGTGCGGACGGCGGCTGGCCGGTGCGGTGGAAGTACGAGCGGCTTTCCTCCGCCTTGCCAGGAACCACGTGGATCCACAGCGGACGCAAAGGAACAGGATCACGCGACACTAGCGGCCGATGTTCTTGGCGACGTCCTCCTGCGCGAGCGCGACCTCCTCCAAGGTCGCCGCGAGCACGTCGGTCTGGTTCTCGAGCTCGTCGCACAGGTCGACGAACGCCTGCCGCTGCGCAGGATGAGTGGTGGGCACCGCGGTCAGGTCGGTGCTCATCAGCCAGTCGAACAGCACGACCGCGTCTGCTCGCCACAGCTCGAGGCGCACGCGGGGCTGCTCGGAACTCATGGGGATATCTTTGCCCTCGACCCCCACCCGGCGCCATCATTTTGGTCAAAAGTGACATTCTCAGATACCTAACAATTCCGTAGGGCTCACCCCCGCGAGCGCCTTCACCTCCTGGGAGAGGTGGGCCTGGTCGGCGTATCCGGCCCGGTAGGCCACGTCGACGAGCGCGGTGCCACCGCGGGCGAGCAGCATCGCCTGGTCGAACCGCAGCACCCGCTGCAGCACCTTCGCGCCGTAGCCGAACGCGGCGAGGCAGCGCCGGTGCAGCTGCCGCTCGGTGAGGCCGACCGCCTCCGCCATGGCACCCACCCGGGCCCCGTCGCGGGCCAGATGGAGCAACGCCGGCACGGCGGGATCGGCCTCGGCGCGCACCCCGGCGCGCACCGCGTCGGTGAGCACCGCCTGGGCGGCGGTGATCGAGCCGGTGGCGGCGAGCGCGTCGGCGAGGCGGCGGGCCCGGTCGGGTCGCCACAGGTCGGCGAGCGCGACCCGCCCGTCGCGCAAGGCGTCCGCGGGCACGCCGAGGCCGGCCGGTGAGCGGCCGGTGTGGAAGCGGGCGCCCACGAGCTCGCCGGGTGCCGTCGAGGCCACGTGCGCGCGGGTGTCGGGCCCCGCCACCAGCAGCTCGCCGCTGTCCCGGTGCCAGATGACGTCCACGCAGCCGTCCGGCACGATCCGGTGGGGGCCGGTGTCGGCCGGGGCGATCCGGCGCGACCAGACGCAGGTGAGCAGCCCGCGCGCGGGCGGCGCCACGGGGTGCTCGAGATAGCGGTCCACGCTCGAGAGTGTGGCAGTGGCCACCGACAGGAACTCAACCCACCGTGGCGCCGGTGATGCCGACCCGCTGGTTCGGCGGCGGTCCGTCCTCGGGTGACCGGCCGCCCGGGGCGACGCCCGGCGGCGGCGACCGCGTCCAGCACGGCCAGGCCGGCCGGGTCGACCGTGCCGAACACGGCGTAGGTCGGCGGCAGCGTGGAGTCGGCGTACCGAGGAAGAACCGGCTGCCGCCGGTGTCGGGCCCCGCGTTCGCCATCGCCACCGTGCCGCGCGGGTACCCGACGATCCCGCCGCCCCTGTTCGGCGCGGGTGGCAGCGTGGTCGGCAGCTCGTCCGGGATCGGGTAGCCGGGCCCGCCGGTGCCGTCGCCGGTCGGGTCGCCGCACTGCAGCACCTCGAGCCCGACCGCCGTGGTGAGCCGGTGGCAGTCGGTGCCGTCGTAGAAGCCCTCGCTCGCGCGGTGCACGAAGCTGCGCACGGCGTGGCGTCCGCGTCATGCAGCCGGTGAGCAGGACCGCCGCCACCATCAGGCCGGCGGCGGCCCCCGGCGCCGCACGTCAGTCCGCGACCGTGGCGGACTCGACCTGCACCGGCGACTTCGGCGCCCCGTCCTCGGGGCTGTTGCCCGGCGTGATCCCGGCCTTGGCGATCTTGTCGATGATCTTGAGCCCGGACTCGGACACCTCGCCGAACACCGTGTAGTTCGGCGGCAGCGTCGAGTCGTCGTAGACCATGAAGTACTGGCTGCCACCCGTGTTCGGGCCGCCGTTGGCCATCGCGAGCATGCCGCGCTCGTAGAGCTTGAGCGGCTGGCCGGACGGGTCGGCCGGCGCGTCGGTGAGGTCCTGCGGCAGCTCGTCCGGGATCGAGTAGCCGGGGCCGCCGGTGCCGTCGCCCTTCGGGTCGCCGCACTGCAGCACCTTGAGGCCGGCCGACGCGGTGATCCGGTGGCACGTGGTGCCGTCGTAGAACTTCTCCTTGACCAGGTGCTCGATGCTCTGCACGGTGCACGGCGCCTTCGCGCGGTCCAGCGTGACCGGGATCTCGCCCTGGTTGGTCTTGAGCGTGACCTTCACCGTGCCGGTCTTCGGCGTCTCGGCCGGGTCCTCCGGCATGCCGACGTCCTTCGGCGGGGTGTCGGCGGCGCTCTCGGCGTAGGCGCACGGGCCGTCAGTCGTCTCGCCGGCCGACTCGGTGTCGGTCGGGTTGGTCGACGCTTCGGAGTCCTCCGGGCCCAGGTTGGCCAGCCAGTACACCAGCCCGACCACCGCGACCACCACGATCACGGTCAGGCCGACCCCCCAGACGCGGCGGCGCTTGGTGCGCTCCGCCCTGCGCGCGAGCTGTCGCTCTAGCTTGCGCTTGGCTGCCTGCCGACGCTGCTCGTTGCTCGGCACCGGGCACCCTCCTGACCTCAGACGTCCTTGCCGGCCGGCAGTCTATGGGTACCGGGGGTAAGAACCGTGTGGAGGTCCACAAAATCTCAGGCGATTGACAGAATCCCAACCACATGCGGTGTGACTCCTGCCCTTCGGTAGTGGAAAACTGGATACTGGGCGTGGCAGTGCGGTGACACGTACCGATGACCGACCGAACGTTGTACTGACAAGGTGGACGCCATGCAAGACAGGCGAGACGACGGGGCATCGCCGTTCGCCGAGGAGCTGGAACGGCTGCTGCGCAAGCGGGGGCTGTCCTGGCGGCGCCTTTCCGACCTCATCGGCTACACGCCGAGCTGGCTCTCCAAGATCAAGCACGGCGCGCCACCGTCGGCCGAGCTCGCCCGCAAGTGCGACCAGGTCCTGGAGGCGGACGGCCAGCTCATCGCGCTCGCCGCGCCCTCGAGCAGCCCCATGCGGCTGGCCCAGCTCCCGGCCGCCGCGGCCACGTTCGTCGGCCGCGGAACCGAGCTGCTCGCGCTGGCGAACGCCCTCGAGGGCGTGGGTGAGCCCGGCACGCCACAGACGGTGGCCATCGACGGTCCGCCCGGCGCCGGCAAGACCGCGCTCGCGTTGCGGGTCGCGCACCGGGTGGTCGAGAGCTACTCCGACGGCCAGCTCTACGTCGACCTGCGCGGCTACTCCCCGGACGGCCACCCGCGCGTGGTGGACGAGGTGCTGGAGGAGTTCCTCACCGCGCTGGGCGTGCAGCTGGATGTCATCCCGGCCGGCCTCGAGGCCCGCGCCAAGCTCTACCGCTCGGTGCTCGCCGACCGGCGGGTGCTGGTCGTGCTGGACAACGCCGCCGACTCCCAGCAGCTGCAGCCGCTGATGCCGGCGTCGGCCGGCTGCGGCGTCGTCGTCACCAGCCGCAAGCGCCTCGGCGGGCTCGCCATCAACGGCGACCGGCGGATCACCCTCGGGCCGATGGCCGAGGAGGAGTCGATCACGCTGCTGCACAAGGTGATCGGCACCGAGCGGGCCGCGGCCGAGCCCGACGCGGTGCGCGCGCTCGCCGGCCGCTGCGACCACCTGCCGCTCGCGCTGCGCATCGCCGCCGAGCGCGTGGCCACCCACCCGCACCACTCGGTGAGCCTGCTCGTCGAGGAGCTCGCCATCGAGGAGGAGCGGCTCGAGGCACTGGCCACCGACGACTCGGTGGCGGTCAAGACGGTCTTCTCCTGGTCCTACCGCGACCTGTCCGCCGACGCGGCACGGATGTTCCGGCTCATCGGTCTGCACACCGGCCCGCACGTGCGGGCCGGCGCCGCGGCCGCGCTGGCCGGCCAGTCCGTGGTCCGCGCCCGGCGGCTGCTCGACCGGCTCGCCGGCGTGCACCTGCTGGAGGGGCTGGGCCCCGACCGGTACCGGATGCACGACCTGCTGCGGGTCTACGCGGCCGAGCAGGCGGTCGCCGAGGAGCCCGAGGAGCAGCGCGAGCTGGCGCTGCGCCGGGTCGTCGACTGGTACCTGCACAACACCTACGCCGCCAACCACATGCTCGCCCCGCAGCGGCACGACCCGGTGCTGGACAAGTCCGAGTTCGACGTCGACGTCACCGACTTCGACTACGACTCCGCGCTGGAGTGGTGCGAGATCGAGATGTCCAACATCGCCACCGCCACCCGCACCGCGGTCGAGGTCGGCGAGAACGTCGCCGGGTGGAAGCTGCCCGCCGGCTCGTTCAACTACCTGCACCTGCGCAAGCGCTGGACGTCCTGGGTGGCCTCGCACGAGGTCGGCGTCATCGGCGCGCGCCGGGCGGGCGACCGCTACGGCGAGGCGTGGGTGCTCAACAACCTCGCCGTCGCCTACCGCGAGCTGCGCCGCATCGACGAGGCCAAGGAGTGCTTCCTGCAGGCCCGCGCGCTGCGCATCGAGCTGGGCGACAAGGTCGGGCAGGCGTGGAGCCTCACCGGCATCGGCTACATCGGCTTCGACCAGAGCCGGTTCGACGCGGCCGCGCTGCACTTCGGTGAGGCGCTGGACATCTTTCGCGAGGTCGGCGACCGGCACGGCGAGGGCATCGCGCTCGCCAACGTCGGCGACGCCTACCGGTGCCTCAAGGACTACGACAAGGCGGTCGACGCGCTGGAGCGGGCGCTGACGCTGTTCCGCGACATCGAGGACCGCTACGGCGAGTGCTACACGCTCGTCAAGCTCGGCGACACCTACGCGGAGCTCGCTCGGCAGACCGACGCGCTCGACTGCTTCGAGCGCGCGTTGCAGACCCGGCACGACCTCGGCGACCGGTGGGGCGAGGGCGAGGTCCTGCACAGACAGGGGCTGCTGCTGCACGACAGCGGGCAACCCGAGCTGGCCGGTAAGTCATTACGGGCCGCATTCGAGATATTCGACGAGTTGGGCGATCCCCGCGCCATCGATCTGCGCGAGTTGTTGAGCAGGACCGGCTGAGTGGTCAGCTTTTCAGAGAGTTGAACATCTGGTCCAGGAACGTGGGTACGTCCACCTTTTCCGCGACCTTGATCGGCACGCGTCCGGCGCCGGCGTTCGTGGAGATGTAGGCGTCGCTGGAAATGGACCGCAGATCCGACACGACCTGGCCGCGGGTATGCGTTCCGGTCAGCTCGACGCCCAGTGGCATCGTCCGGTATCCGGCAAGTTTCGAGTCCAGCATGATCGCGGCCGCGAGCGGGTCGTGCAACGTGCAGGAATGCTCGCCGAACATGGTGGAATAGAACTGTCCATAGTGGTCCAGAAGTTTGTTCGCGAAATCCGCTCGGGGCCCGCTCAGCTCGCTGAGCGCATTCAGCCAGTCGGCCCCGACCCGGGCCTGCTCGGTGGCGTCCAGGCCGACCAGGACCAATTCCGGAAAGCCCGCGCCGAGCACCAGGTCGGCGGCCTCCGGATCGTGGTAGAAATTCGCGTCGGCGTACGGCGTGATGTTTCCTGGCACGGTCACCGCGCCGCCCATCACGACGACCGACCGGAGCAGGTCGGGTAAGTCGGGCTCGAGCAGCACGGCGAGCGCGACGTTGGTCAGCGGCCCGAGCGCGAGCAGGGTCAGCTCGCCAGGGTTCGCGCGGGCGAGCCGCACGATCTGCTCGGCGGCCGAGCCGGGGGCGAGGCTGCCGCGCGGCGGCGGCCCGGCGTGTCCGCCGAGCCCGTCGTCGCCGTGAACGAACTCCGCGGTCTGCAACGGCTGGGCCAGCGGCTTGGCCGCGCCGACGGTCACCGGCGGGTCGAGCCCGACCAGATCGAGCACGCGCAATGCGTTGAGTGCCCCGAGTGGGGCCGGGACGTTGCCGTGGACGCTACCCACGGCGACGATCTCGGCGTCCTCCTGGGCCGCTAAATACATGATCGCGAGGGCGTCGTCAACCCCCGGATCGGTGTCGAGAATGATGCGCACGCTGTGGCACTCAACCAGACAACCCGGTCTCGATGCCAGACCGGGGGTACGTGATGTGATCATGTCTATGCGGGTATGTGTTTTCTGCGGATCATCGCCAGGTACCGACCCCGGCTACCGGGCCGCCGCCACCACCGTGGGGCGCACGCTGGCCGACCGCGGCGTCGGACTGGTCTACGGCGGCGCGCGTGTCGGCACCATGGGCGTGGTCGCCGACGCGGCCCTCGCGGCGGGTGGCGAGGTGACCGGCGTGATCCCCAAGGCGCTCGTCGACCGAGAGGTCGCCCATACCGGGCTCAGCGACCTACGCGTGGTGGCTGACCTGCACGAACGCAAGGCGCTGATGGCCTCGCTGGCCGACGCGTTCCTCGTCCTGCCGGGCGGCGTGGGCACCCTCGAGGAGTTCTTCGAGGTGTTCACCTGGGCCCAGCTCGGCCTGCACCGCAAGCCGATCGCGCTGCTCGACGTGGCCGGCTACTACCAGCCCATGCTGCGGTTTCTCGACCACATGGCGGGACAGGGCTTCCTCAGCGGCGAATATCGGGGGATGCTCATCGTCGACACGGACGTCGCCGCCGTGCTCGACCGCTACGCGGACTACCGGGCACCTCGCGACAAGTGGACGTCCGATGACTGAGCGTGATCACGATCGCTGTTGGTGACTCACCCATTCGGTGTTTCCTAAAACGGTCAACACCTCAACACTGTTCAGCCCCGCTGTGACTCCCGATAGTTACGTGTATACGGCCGGTGAGGACCGTCGATTGACGGTGAGCCGGCATCAGGAGTCACCTATACCCACAGGTGAGCGGCAGGGGAGAGTCGATGAACACCGCGAGGGCGGGGACGGGAAAGTCGGCGACGGGGGCCGTCGACACCAAGTCCGGACACGAGCAACCCGAGATCGTGGCGCCACGGTCCGGCGACCGGCCGTTGCAGCCGGTGCCCGACAGCCACCGGCGCTGCGACTCGTGCGGCCAGGTGCTCACGGACCGGCCGACCGGGCTGATCGAGCGCTGGCACTGGGACGAGGTCGCCGCGGACGAGGTCGCTCGGTCTCGTGGCCTGGGGTACTCCATCGCTTTGATCATGATCGATCTCGACCGGTTCAAGGACGTCAACGACAGCTACGGCCACCTCGCCGGTGACGCCGTCCTGCGAAGCGTCGCGGACGTCATCCGGGAAACCACCCGTGAGGGCGATCTGGCCTGCCGCTACGGCGGCTCGGCCGGCGACGAGTTCATGGTGCTGCTGCCCGAGGCCGGCGTCGAGGAGGCCCTCGGCGTCGCCGAGCGCATCCGCGCCGGCATCAGCGAGATGTCGGTGACGGCCAAGGTCACCCGCGACCTGTCGGCCACCATCGAGGCCCAGACCGCGTCCATCGGCGTGGCCACCTACTGCCTGGGCGACCTCGCCGAGCTCGACCTCGAGGACCTGATGCTCGACGCCGACGTGTCGCTGCGGGCGGCCAAGCGGCACGGTCGCGACCGGATCTGCGTGGCCAACGTGGACGTCACGGGCGACCACACCAACCGCAACCCGGCCGACCGGCGGCTGGCCACCTGGTCGCGGTTCCGCAGGCTGCGTTCGGTGTGATCGGCGGCGTGTAAGTTTCGCTTCGTGCTCGTTGTCGGTTTCCCCACCGGGGCTTTTCAGGCCAACTGCTATCTCGTCGCGCCCGGTGAGGGCGAACCGTGCGTGATCGTCGATCCCGGTCAGGACGCGGTCGAGCCGATCACCGACGCGCTGCGCAAACACCGGTTGTCCCCGGTGGCGGCGCTGCTCACGCACGGCCACTTCGACCATGTGTACTCGGTGGCGCCGATCTGCGACGGCAACGACATCCCGGCGTGGATCCACCCCGACGACCGCGAGATGCTCACCGACCCGCTCAAGGGCATCAGCACGGAGGGCGCGCAGTTCTTCGGTGGCCGGCTGGAGATGCGTGAGCCGTCGGAGGTCCGCGAGCTCGACGACGGCGTTCTGTTGGAGCTGGCCGGGTTGACGCTCACCGTCGACCACACGCCCGGCCACACCCGCGGCTCGGTGGTGTTCCGCAGCGAGCTCGACGAGGGCGGCCGGGTGCTGTTCGCGGGCGACACGCTGTTCGCCGGGTCGATCGGGCGCACCGACCTTCCCGGCGGCGACATGGCCACGATGGCCACGACGCTGCGCACGAAGCTCATGACATTGGCCGACGACACGGTGGTGCTGCCCGGCCACGGGCCCAGCACCACGATCGGGCGGGAGCGCGCGTCGAACCCGTTCCTGCTCGGGCTGGACGACCCGAGCGGGACCGGCCCGATGCGGGGACTGTGACGTGACCGAGCCCGGCAGCCCGGAGCGCATCCCCCTCAACCTCACCGAGCAGTCCAGCGCACGCCGCCGCGGCTGCGTCGCGCTGGGCGTGGCGGTGGTGTTCGGCGCGGCCGTCGGCGGGCTGGTCGGCCTGCTCGCCGGGCAGACCGCCGCGCTGGTCACCGCGGCGGTCGTGATCGTGCTGCTGACGCTGCTGTCGTGGGTGTCCGGCCGGCGCACGCTGTGGATCGAAGGCGACCTGATCGTGGCGAAGGCACTCGGCCGCAAGACCGTCGACCTGCGCCACGCGGAGCGGATCGAGCTGCTGGTCACCGACATCCGCGGCACCCGGACCATCGGCCTGCTGGTGGCCCGCGCCGGCAAGACGATCAACCTGTCCCTGGCCGTGTACTCCGGCACGGGTGGTCGCGAGCTGGGCATCCTGGTGCTGCGCAAGCTCGCCGACATCCTCGCCGGCAGCGACAACACCAGCGGCCTGGTCTTCTCCGAGCTGCTGGTCGCGCAACTGCGCGCCGAGGCGAAGGGTGAGGCCGCGGCGGACCGGCCGCTCTACCGGCTCGCCTCGCTCGCGCCGTCCGGCCGGCTGGCGCAACGCCTCAAGCCGGAGGCGATCACCCGCTTCGTCGCGACCCTCGACTGACCCCAGGACCCGCGAGTCCAACGCCCAGGACCCGCGAGTCCAACGCCCAGGACCCGCGAGTCCAACGCCCAGGACCCGCGAGTCCAACGCCCAGGACCCGCGAGTCCTGGGCGCTCGCCCCGGTTGGCCCGGCCGGTTGACCGCCCGGCTAATCGAACCAACTCTCGCCGGTTCGTTCGGCCCGTCGCTCGGGTGGTGGTCCGGCCCGGTTGTCGCCGGCCTGCTCGAACCAGCCATCCGCGGTCCGCTCGGCCCGTCGTTCGTGCGGCGGCTCGGCCCGGTGGTCGCTGGTCCGCTCGGCCCGGCCGTCTCGTGGCTGCGCGGCCCGCCTGCCGTTCGGTCGGTCGCCCGCCCGGCCGGTTCTCCGCTCGCCACCCGCCCGTTGGCCGTCCCGCTCGCGTCTCCGTTGCTCGCCCGCCGGCCGGGTCTTTCGCTCGCCCCCACGACGTCCGCTCGTCCGCTCGCCGTCGCGCGCGGCCGCCCGGGTCGGCCGGCGGGTCGAGGGCGGCGGCGCGATCCCGGTCGCGGGTTCGGTGGCGGCCACCGCCGCGGCCAGGAACGTCGTGATCGGCACCGCGGCGACCAGGCCGATGCTGCCGACGAGCGTCCGCACGAGCTCCTGGGCGATCGACTGCGAGGTGAGGATGTTGCCCAACCCCACCCCGGAGATCGACGAGTACAGCAGCAGCGGCAGCGCGGCACCCGCGTACGCCATCACCAGCGTGTTCACCGCCGAGGCCACGTGGTCGCGGCCGATCCGCAGCGCCGCGGTGTACAGCTCGAGCCGGGTCAGCGCCGGGTTCGCGGCCCGCAGCTCCCACACCGCGCTGGTCTGCGTGATCGTCACGTCGTCGAGCACGCCGAGCGCGCCGATCACGACGCCGGCGAGCAGGAGCCCGCGGGTGTCGATGGGGTTGTTGAGCAGGCCGACCAGCGTCGCGGTGTCCTCGTCGAGGCCGGTGAGGCTCGCGAACGCGGCCCACAGCGCGCCGAGCACACCGATCATGGCGAGGCTGACCATCGTGCCGAGCACCGCGGTGGACGTGCGCGCGGTCAGGCCGTGGGTCAGGTACAGCACCGCGAACATGATCAGCCCGGCGCCGAAGATCGCGACCAGCAGCGGGTTCTCGCCCGCGATGATCGCCGGCAGCACGAACAGCACGAGCACGCCGAAGCTCACCCCGAGCGCGAGCAGTGCCTTGAGCCCCTGCCAGCGGCCGAGGACGAGGACGACGACCGCGAACAGCCCCGCCAGCAGCGCCAGCGGCACATCCCGCTGGAAGTCGACGAGCTGGTAGGACTGCCCGTCGGTCGGGTCGCCGCCGCCGTAGGACAGCACGACCTTGTCGTCCACCGCGAACCGCGGCGAACCCGGCTCGAGCGGCGCGATCGCGCGGATCTCCCGGCCCGGCGCGTCGCCGTCGTCCATCCGGACGGTGACGACGAGGCACTGGTCGCCCTCGGGCTGGGCGCCGACCTGGACGTCGCCGTTGCACGAGCCGGCCTGGGCGCCGGTCACCACGCCGCGCACGGGTTGGCCGGCCGAAGCCTTGGTGTCCGGGCCGTCGCCGAAGGGGAACAGCCAGACGGTGCCGGCGACCGCGGCGAGCGCGAACGGGATGAGCAGGGCGGCGATGAGCGTGCGTACCCGGTTCGACGCGGGCGGCGGGGGCGCGTGGTTGTGCCCGTGCCCTACTGGCCGTGCCCGCCTGCCGGCCGGCTCGTCGGCCGGGTCGAAATCCGCGCCGACGTCGTGGTCGTGCCGGTCGTCCTGGTGGTTCGGCTTGTCCGGTTCCTCCCCGTCGCGGGCCCGCCGGTGGTGGCCGGTCACCCGGGGAATCGGTTCGGTGTCGCCGTCGTACACCCGGGCAGTGTCTCAGGTGAGCGGATGCGCATACGTGAAGTGGGTGTCGAGGAGGCCGTCGACGGCCTCGACCGCGCGGGTCAGGCGCCGCTCCGGGTCGCCGGTGAGCCGCCGCCACGGCACCCCGCGCTCGTCGAGCAGCTCGGCGAACCGCCCGGTCAGCCACTCTCGCCGGTGCGCGCCGTCGCGCCGGCCGTCCTGCTCGAACGGCACGTTCCGGTGGTCGGTCAGCAGGTAGAGCGCGGGTCGCCGGCCACCGACCGCGTCGTGCACGTCCTGGGGACACGCACCGAGGTAGCGCTCGCACCAGGCGGTCGCCGCCCAGGGGTCGTTGTCGCACACGAGGACCGGCCCGCCGGTGCGGGCGGCCGCGTCCGCGGCCTGCCGGTGGGCGACGTCGACGAAGTCACCGACCGTCCACACGAGACCGTCGAGGTCGGGTGGCGTCCCGCCCGCCTGTGCGGTGGCCGCGGCGAGCTTGAGCTCGGTGTGCGTGCGGCCGTACTCCGCGACCCAGCGGGTGTCGGCGAACGCGCCGCCCCGAGCCAGCAGATGCGCGGCGAGCGCGGCGCTGAGCGTGGTGGTGCCGGTGGACTCGGCGCCGACCACGACGACCCGCGCGGCGAGTCCCGCCCGGGTCGCCGGGGCGAGCCACGCCCACCGGCCGACCGGGTCGGCCCGCACCGCCGTGCCGGACACGGGGTGCGTGGTCCGGTCGGGGTCGACCGCGACGTGTTCGGCGCCCAGCCTGCTCGCGAGCTCGGCGCCGTAGGACTCGCCGGAGAACACCGCGTCGATGCCCGCGCCGGCCGGGTCGCCGTCGGCGATCGCGGGTCGCGCGAGCACCGCGCGCACGATACCGATGTGCAGCTCCCAGGTCCGGTCGTCGTGGAAGTCGATCGGGTGATCGTCGACGTC
The DNA here is from genome assembly GCF_009379765.1 of Actinophytocola sp. Classification (GTDB taxonomy): domain Bacteria; phylum Actinomycetota; class Actinomycetes; order Mycobacteriales; family Pseudonocardiaceae; genus Actinophytocola. The sequence goes on from NZ_WHTD01000105.1 coordinate 18,805, forward strand.
ACCCACGACGGCGACCCCGCGATCCGCCGCGTGCTCCTCGGCGAGCCAGCGCACCCGGTCGGCGAGCGGGATCGACTCGACGGACGCGCCCAGCACCGCGACGGTGGTCCGCGTGCTCCGGGCCGCGGCCGCGCGAACGAGATGGTGGTGCCCGGCGTGCGGCGGGTAGAACTTCCCGAGCACGAGCGCGTGGTCGAACATCTCGTTCATCGAAACCGACTATCTAGTCCACTGTGGACGGGCAGGTTTCGCTTGCACGGTGCCATCATGCCGGTTCGAGGCCGTTGTCAGTGGCCCTCGACCATTTTCGTGGGATCTTCGGTGTGACTGTCGATACCCTGGAGTCGCAAGGTCACTCTCGTCGAACCTTGGAGGGAACATGAACGACTCCACCCAGCTCGAGGTCTGGACCACCCCCGACTTCGTGGAATACGAGACGCCGATGGAGGTCACGGCCTACGCGGCGCGGATGGACTGACGTTCGTAGTCCTGTCCGGCGCCGGGGGCCGGGCGCCCGACGGTCCCCGCGCGCCGGTCGCGAGCTCGCACACATCGGAGGTGTCAGCGTGTCCGACCCGAGTGTTCCGCGCAGTCCCGACGAGCTCGTCGCCGCGTTGCGTGGCCTGTCGCACCGGTACTGGGGGACCCATCCGTTCCACCACCGCATGCACGCCGGCGAGCTCTCCGAGCGCGAGCTGCGGGTGTGGGCCGCCAACCGGTGGTACTACCAGTGCGTGCTGCCGCGGAAGGACGCGGCGATCATCAGCAACTGCCCGGTGCCGGACGTGCGTCGCGGTTGGCTGGACCGGATCGTCTACCACGACGGCACGGCCGACGGGGACGGCGAGAGTGGCCGGGAGCGCTGGCTGCGGCTGTGCGAGGCGGTCGGGCTCACCCGGGCCGAGGTGCTCGACGAGCGGCGCGTGGTGCCGGGTGTCCGGTTCGCCGTCGACGCCTACGTCACGTTCGCGCGGACCAAGCCGTGGGTCGAGGCGGTCGCGTCCGGGCTCACCGAGATGTTCTCCGGACACCTGATGCAGCGCCGGGTGGGTGACATGCTCGCCAACTACGACTGGATCCGGCGCGACGACCTCGCCTACTTCACCGACCGGATCGAGGCCGTGTCCGGCGAAGGAGAGTCCACTTTGGACATCGTGGTGCGCTACTGCGGCACGCGTGAGCAGCAGGACAAGGCGATCGCCGCGTTGTCGTTCAAGTGCGACGTGCTCTGGTCGATGCTCGACGCCATCGAGCGCGCAGCCGCGAAGGAGTAGGCCGTGCCCGGAAAGCCTCGCCTGCGCCGGGGAGTCCGGCTCACCTTCGACAAGACCAGGGACACGCACGTGCTGCTGTTCCCCGAGGGCGTCCTGGTGCCCAACGCCACCGCGGCCGCCGTGCTGGAGCTGTGCGACGGCTCCTCGGACGTCACCGAGATCGCGGCGAAGCTCGGCACCCGGTTCAGCGGCGTGCGGCCCGAGGACGTCACGAACGTGTTGGCCCGACTGGAGGACCGGAGGGTCGTCGAATGGACGTGACCGAAGACCTGCCCGCGGGGTCGGGCGTCAGCGCCGTCGAGCCGCCGCTCGGCATGCTGGCCGAGCTGACCCACCGCTGCCCGCTGCACTGCCCCTACTGCTCGAACCCCGTCGAGCTGGCGGCGAAACGCGACGAGCTGACCACGTCGCGGTGGCTCGATGTGCTCGACGCCGCGCGGGACATCGGTGTGCTGCAGGTGCACATGTCCGGCGGGGAGCCGTTGCTGCGCCCCGACCTGCCAGAGCTGGTCGGGCGCGCGTCGGACCTGGGCTGCTACGTGAATCTGGTGACGAGCGGGCTGGGCCTCACCGCGGCCCGCCTGTCGGAGCTGGCGGAGCGCGGGCTCGCCCACGTGCAGCTGTCGGTGCAGGGCGCGGACGCCGCGCGGGCCGACAAGATCGCCGGCGCCAAGGCGCATGCCCGCAAGATCGACGCGGCCGCCGTGGTGACGTCGCTGGACCTGCCGTTGAGTGTGAACGTGGTGCTGCACAAGGCGAACCACGACCAGGTCGGGGCGCTCATCGAGCTGGCCGAGCAGATGGGCGCGGACCGGCTGGAGCTGGCCAACACCCAGTACTACGGCTGGGCGCTGCGCAACCGCACCGCGCTCATGCCCACCCCGGCGCAGCTCGCCGACGCCGAGCCGATCGTGCGCGCCGCGTCCGCGCGGCTGCGCGGCCGCATGGAGATCGTCTACGTGGTGGCCGACTACTACGAGGAGTTCCCGAAGCCGTGCATGTACGGCTGGGGCGCGCGGCAGCTGACCGTGGCTCCGAACGGCGACGTGCTGCCGTGCCCGGCCGCGTCGGTGATCACCACATTGCCGGTGGAGAACGTGACGCGCCGGTCGTTGAAGGAGATCTGGTACGAGTCGGAGTCGTTCAACGCCTACCGCGGAGACGGGTGGATGCGCGACCCGTGCCGCACGTGTGACCGCCGGTCGGTCGACTTCGGCGGCTGCCGCTGCCAGGCGTTCATGCTCACCGGCGACGCGGCGGCGACCGACCCGGTGTGCTCGCGCTCGCCGAACCGCTCGGTGGTGGACGGGATCCTGGTCAGCGAGGCCGCCCTCCAGGCCACGGCCGGGGTGCCGGAGTTCGTCATGCGCGCGCCCACGGTGGTGCGGTGAAGGTCCGGCTGCTGGGCACGGCGGCCGGTGGCGGGTTCCCGCAGTGGAACTGTGCCTGCCGCCTGTGCTCGGCCTGCCGTTCCGGCTCGCCCGAGGTTCCGCCGCGAAGTCAGGACTGCCTCGCGATCAGTCCTGATGGGACGGTCTGGTACCTGGTCAACGCCTCGCCGGACATCCGGGCGCAGGTGATCGCCGCGCCTTCGCTGGCGCCAGGTCCGGGGCCGCGGGACACGCCGCTGCGCGGTGCGCTGCTCACCGACGCCGAGCTCGACCACACGCTGGGGTTGATGCTGCTGCGCGAGGGCGGCGGGTTGTCGGTGTGGGCGCCGGGGGCGGTGCTGCACGCGCTGGGGGAGCGGTTTCCCGTCCGCGACACCGTCGCTCGCTACGGTGACTGGCGGTGGGAGCCGGCGGGTGCGCCGCTCGACGGCTTGTCCGTGTCGGTGCTCGGCGTCAGCGACAAGCGGCCCAAGTACGCCCGCGACTCCACTGTGGACGGTCCGTGGGTGGTGGCGTACCGGTTCGATGATCCCGCCACGGGTGGTGCGCTGGTGTACGCGCCGTGCCTGGCCACGTGGCCGGCGGGCTTCGACGAGCTCGTCGCCGGCGCGAGCTGCGTGCTGCTCGACGGCACGTTCTTCTCCGCCCGCGAGATGACCGGCACCGGCACGAGCACTGCCGCTCAGCACGCGATGGGCCATGTCCCGATCGACGGTCCCGACGGCAGCCTCGCCCGGATCCGGTCGTTGGCCACGTCCGGCACCCGGTGGATGTACACGCACCTGAACAACACGAACCCGGTCCTCGACCGCCGCTCGCCGGAGTACAGGCAGGTGGTCGCGGCCGGGGTGGAGGTGCCGGTGGACGGGACGACCTTGGACCTGTGAGACGCCGGTCCGGGCGGCCAGGCATTCTTGACCCCTGCCGTCTTCGAGGGGAGTCGCGATGGAACGGGTGGTTCTGCTCGACGAGCAGGGACGGGGGATCGGCACCGCGGACAAGGCGACCGTGCACCACCGGGACACCCCGCTGCACCTGGCGTTCTCCTGTTATGTGTTCGACTCCGCGGGCGCGCTGCTGGTCACCCGGCGGGCACGGGCGAAGAAGACGTGGCCCGGGGTGGTGACGAACTCCTGCTGCGGCCATCCCGCGCCGGACGAGCCGTTCGTCGGTGCGGTGACCCGCCGGCTGAGTGCCGAGCTGGGCCTGGCGGTGCCGTCGATCGACCTGCTGCTGCCGCGGTTCCGGTACCGGGCGGTGATGGACAACGGCGTGGTCGAGAACGAGCTGTGCCCTGTGTTCCGCGCGGTCAGCGACGACGTGCCACGGCTTTCGCCCGCGGAGGTGGACGAGTTCGGCTGGGTGTCCTGGCCGTTGTTCGTGAGCCTCGTGGTCGGTGGGGAGCTGGCGGTGTCGCCGTGGTGCCGCGAGCAGGTGGATCAGCTTGCGGCGCTGGGTCCGGACCCGCTCGGCTGGCCGGTGGCCTCGTCGGCGGAGCTGCCCCCGGCGGCGGTGCGGTAGGTGGCGAGCCAGCTCCGCAGGCCGAGCACGCAGAGCGCGAGGAACCCGACGTAGAGCACGGCGGTCAGCCAGAGCTCCTTGTCGGCGTAGAGCGGCACGTAGATCAGGTCGGCCGTGATCCACAACGCGGTCAGAACAGGACGAGGAACGTGATGTTGTTGGCGATGCCGACCGGCCAGTTCCAGACGTTCTGCCGGGCGACGAGCAAGACGCACAGCGCTCCCGGGCCGAACCCGATCACCTCGACCGAGCTTACCGCACCCCAGAAGAATTGACTTATATAAGCCCACATCGATAGGTTGCGCGAGCCCCGTTCACCAGACCACGAGGAGAGCCCCATGATCGATGTCGCCCACCAGATCAACGCGGTGCGCCGGCGGGTGAGCTCGCGGGTGTTCGAGGCGGGAGAGGCACGGGTGGTCACGGTCAGCCAGGTGTACGACACGGAGCCGGAGGACCTGTGGGACGCGTGCACGGACGCCTCGCGGATCCCGAGGTGGTTCCTGCCGGTGTCGGGTGAGCTCCGGCTCGGTGGCCGGTACCAGCTCGAGGGCAACGCGGCCGGCACGGTCGAGCGGTGCGACCCGCCGAAGAGCTTCTTCGCGACGTGGGAGTACGGCGACGAGACCAGCTGGATCGAGGTCCGGATCGTCCCCGAGTCGGCGGACAAGTCGCGTCTGGAGGTCGAGCACATCGCCCACGTCGACGACGAGCGCTGGGCCCAGTTCGGCCCCGGTGCCGTCGGTGTCGGGTGGGACATGATCCTGCTGGGTCTCGCCCTGCACCTCACTCCTGGGCCGAAGCTCGCCCCGGAGGAGGCCATGGCCTGGCAGATCTCCGAGGAGGGCCGCACCTTCGCGACGGAGAGCAGCAACCGCTGGTACGAGGCCAACATGGCCGCCGGCGAACCCGAGGAGGCGGCCCGAGCGGCCGCCGACCGCACAACGGCCGCGTACACCGCCCAGCCCGATCTCCCCACGACCTGACCGACGCCCAGGCACCGGCCGCTCGCGCTGCCATCCCGCCGGACGGCGGTGAAGTACCGCCCGTTGCCCGACCGCGGGCTGCCGTCGCCGGCCCGAGATGGGCGACCCGCTGTTGCCCGGCGGTGTCGACACCGCCCGCGTCGCCCAATCGTCAACACCGGTGGATTCCTGGATCGTGGTTGCTCGTCGTACCTCCCTTGTGTCCGGCGGAGCCAAGGCTGAGCCGGCGCTATCGTGGCTCGGTGAGTCGTATGGAGCAGGCACTGGTGATCGGCGCCGGGGTGAGCGGGCTGACCACCGCCGCCTGCCTGGCCGAGGCGGGTTGGGTGGTTCAGGTGTGGTCGGCCGAACCGCCGCGGGAGACCACCTCGGTGGTCGCGGGAGCGCTCTGGGGTCCCTCCTTCCAGGAGCCCATGGCCAAGACCATGAGCTGGACCGATCAGTCCCTCGTCGACTTCGTGGCACTCGCAGAGGACCCGGCCACCGGCGTGCGCATGGCTCCGTCGCTGACCGTCGGCGACCTGCCGGCCGACGGCGAGATGCCACCGCAGGCCCGTTCGATCCCCGACCTCCGTCCGTGCCGGCCGGACGAGGTGCCGGACGGTTTCACCGGTGGGTTCCGCGCCACGATGCCGCTCGTCGACATGCCCCGGTACCTCGACCACCTCGTCGCCCGGCTGGCCGACGCGGGTGTCGAGATCCAGGAGCGCACCGTCACCTCGCTCGCCGAGGCGGCCGACGTCGCGCCCGTGGTGGTGAACTGCACGGGCCTCGGCGCCCGCGAGCTCCTCGGCGACACCGAGCTGCAGCCGGTGTTCGGGCAGCACGTCGTGCTCACCAACCCGGGCCTCGACATGCTTGTGATGGAGCTCGCGATGACCGCGGAGTGGACCAGCTACTTCCCGCACCCCGAGCGCGTGGTGTGCGGCGGGATCAGCGTGCCCGGTCGGACCGACCGAACCCCGGACCCGGACGTGACCGAGCGGATCCTCACCCGTGTCCGCGCGATCGAGCCGCGGCTGCACGACGCCGAGGTGATCGAGGTCGTGACCGGACTGCGCCCCGCTCGTTCGGCGGTGCGGGTGGAGGTCGAGCGGCTCGGCAGCGCCTGGTGCGTCCACAACTACGGGCACGGCGGCAACGGCGTCAGCCTGTCCTGGGGCTGCGCGCGCGAGGCGACCGCGTCAGCCGTCCAGCTGCGCGACGAGACGGCCGGGCGCCTGTAATCGGTACGCGTCGGTGATGAGCTCGCGTATCTCGGCCCAGTCGACCTCGCCGACGTCGAGCCGCACCCCGACCCACCCCCTCGCGCCCAGGTATGCCGGCACGTAGAACCGCGTTGGGTCCGAGCGGATCAGCGCGTCCTGCTCGCCGGCCGCGGCCTTGAGTGCGACCCCGACGATGCCGTCGCCGTGGTGGTCGTCGAGGAAGTAGCCGAACGTCTTCTTGCGGACGGCAAGGGTGAGGTGCGGGTCGCCGGCGGCCGAGGCCTCGGGCAGGTCGGCGACGATGGCGGTCACGCGCCGGCGGAGCGGGGTGCTGTCCATGGGTTCGAAGGTAGCTCGCGAGGCCGACGAAATCCGCCCCGAATCGAACATGTGGGCGAAGATCACTCGACCGTGTGATGTAGTTTGACAGGGCCTCGAACATGTGTTCGACTGTGATCGTGCGATGGGACAGCCAGCGTGTCGACCAGCAAGGACAGCAAACCCTGCCGGGCCTGCCCGGCCTGATCCGCAGTGTCCGGACCCCGGAGTTCGCGGACATGGTCTTCCACGAGGTGCACGCCAGATCGGTGCTCAACAAGGTGCCCGGCCGGTCGCCGATGCCGTTCCGCTGGACGATCAACCCGTACCGCGGGTGCAGCCACGCCTGCCGGTACTGCCTCGCGGGCGAAACGCCGATCCTCACGGCCGACGGGCGCACCCGACCACTCGCCGAGCTCACTGTGGGCGACGAGATCTACGGCACCGAGCGGCAGGGCAACCGGCGCAGGTATGTCACCACCCGGGTGCTCGCGCACTGGTCCACGGTCAAGCCCGCCTACCGGCTCACCCTGCGCGACGGCACCCAGCTCATCGCGAGCGGCGACCACCGGTTCCTCACCGACCGCGGCTGGCGCTACATCGCCGAGAGCCAGGAGCGGCGCCGGGCTGTGCTGGCCACCGGCGACAAGCTCGTCGGCACCGGCGGGTTCGCCGCCGCGCCGAAGGGCCGGGTCGACTACCGGTGCGGCTACCTGCTGGGCATCGCGGGCGGCCACGACGACCCCGACGACCCGCGCGTGCTCGACCGGGCGCGGGAATACCTCACCGGTGCCGAGTCGATCAGCCTGCCCATCGAGCGACCTCTCGTGCCGAGCGAGGAGTGGCACAAGGGGTTCCTGGCCGGCGTGTTCGACGTCGACGGTGAGTTCGCCCGGGGCTACCTGCGGGTGGCTCGCACCGGGCGGGCCAACATCAGCATGATCAGCGACGCGTTGCTGCGCCTGGACTTCCGGTTCGCGCTCGAGGACCTGGGCCTGCGCAGCGGCGTGCAGCGGATCCGGCTGGCCGGCGGGCTGCCCGAGCACCTGCGGTTCCTGCACACGGTCGACCCGGCCCGCACCGGCGACGGTGAGCTCGCCGGCGTCGCGCTCCGGGCCGCCGCCCGGCTCGGCATCGAGACGGTGGAGCCGCTGGGGCTGGAGATGCCGCTGTTCGACATCACCACCGGCACCGGCGACTTCATCGCCAACGGCGTGGTCAGCCACAACTGTTCATGTTCACTGTGACAGCACACACCTAGCGGGCTACCATCAGCCCAGGTGAGGAGTCATGATGAGCAGTGCTCGAAGCGCGACATGGGAGGATATCGACATAAACGATATCTTCCCTGACGCTCTGTCTGCGGACAGGGCTTATCTCGTTAATAGGGACGAGTCATGTCAACCTTGCGTGTTCTATTTCCGCAAGTCCGTTGGTGACGATTTCGCTACTCAGATCCTCCGTTGCCTGCAATACGCCAGGCAGGCAAACCTACGCCTTGACACAACTGTGGGGAATCAAGGTGTCTACTTCGACGACGACAAGTCGGCCTCAAAAGACATAGAGCGTCCGGGCTACGACAAGCTCATGTCCGATGTCATTTCGGGCAACTTTGACTGGGCGATTCGTAATCGTGCGAGATCAGGACAGGCTAAGCCGTAAAGAGCTGTCGGTCATGGAGGACTACCACGCAACGGCAGAGTTGTGCAAGGTTCGCACTTTTGATTCATCTGGGCGGGAAATCAAGGATGATGTAACAACGGGCGTTATAGCCGTGCTCGCCCGTGCTGAATCCAAGATTATTGCTCATCGGCAACGTGGACGTAAAGAGTTTCGGGCTATTGAAGGTTTGCCCCCTGCAAGTCGAGTCCGACGTATTGGCTACACGCTTGGCTACAAACAAATCGTGTGGGAAGAGGCCAAGGGTACTGCGACGCGCACGCAAAAAGGTCGTTGCCGGTCAATCATTGTCGGGCATCTGCGCTGAATTGCGCGAGTTGGGGATTGCTAAACAAAGCGGCAAGCCATACCTGGTTGCCGACATTAGTCGGCTGTTGCGTGCTCCCGAATATGCCGGGCTACGTTCCTTTAGTCGTGACATGGAGGTCGAAGGGGTGATTGTCCCCAAAGGTCACCCCGTAGCTAAAGGTAAATGGCCTAAGATCTTTACGGAGAATGAGTACTATGAACTAGCGGACGTTTTGTCTGAGAATGAGTCGTGGGCGACGGACAAGGCGCCTAAACATCTATTGACTGGAATCCTCGTATGTGATGAATGCGGCACGAAGATGGCTCATGGGCATAAGTACGGCAAGCCGCATAAGGATGGAACCAAGACAAAGCACTATGTCTATCGATGCCAGAAACAACGTGGTGGTTGTGGCAGGGTGTCTAGGAACCGAGATGCCCTAGAGAAGTTCATGCTTGGCTTGACCTACAAAGCTATTAGGCGACTGCCGGCTGTCAAAGAGAAGGTCGTTGACGCAACCGCAGACGAGATAGTGCGACTAGCGAATAAGATAGTCGAAGCAAAGCAAGCCTACAAAGATGACAAGATTGATATTGCGGAGTTCGTAGGTGTCCATTCACGGGTAGGTCCTGACCTGCGCGGCGTGGTGACTTGATCTTGGGTGCTGGTGTGTGGATCATGGTGTGGTGTTCACCGGTCGGCGTCCGTCCTATGAGGATCTTGTTGCGGAGAACGGTGAGCTCCGGTC
>NZ_WHTD01000219.1 GCF_009379765.1 Actinophytocola sp.
TCCAGCGCCCCCCTGCTCGGCACCGCGGCACTGCTGACGGCCGCACCGCTGGCCCTGGCCACCGGCGTGCTGATCTTCACCGGCATCGAGACGTCCGGGAGACCGCTGCCCGAACAGCACTCCCCAGAAACAGCGCGGCTGTCGTAACTGACCGGAAGGCCGGCGGGGCGGTCTTCGCGTCGTACTGCGCCTCGATCTCCTCGCCGGGATGGTCCCCGCCCAACTGCGCACCGACGTCGCCGTCAGTGCCTGCCCGACCCTCGCACTGCGCCTGGCACGAGCGAGCACACCGGCCGGCGGCCTGGACGGCCAGGTTGAGCTTCAGGACGTTGACGCCTGGCTCGCCGAGGACGCCGAGGCCGCTGCCGTCGGTGCTGTCCTCGACGAGGGCGCGGACCTGCTCCTCGGTCAGGCCGGTCACCCTGGCCACCCGCGGGACCTGCAGCTGGGCGTAGGCCGGGCTGATGTCCGGGTCGAGGCCCGACCCCGACGCGGTGACCGCGTCCGCGGGCACCTGGGACGGGTCCACGCCTTCACGCTCGGCGACGAGGTCCTTGCGCTCCTTGATGGTCGCGACGAGGTCCCCGTCGAACGCGCCCTTGTTCGAGCCGGCGGAGATCGACGGGTCGGCCGGGCCGAGGATGTCGGCCGAGCCGTCGCCGTCGAGGTCCTGGGCCACCGCCGAGGGCCGGTTGTGGAACCACGGGTCGTGGTTCGGATCCTTGGCGACCGGGGTCGATGCCGATCAGGTCCGAGCCGACCAGCTGACCGTCCACTGTGACCGCGGAGCCCTCGGCGTTCGCCCGCAGGCCGGGGATGCGGCTCACGACCCACACACCGAGCGGGTACGGCACTCCGGTGAGCACGGTCAGCACCCGTAGCACCGCGACCGTCTCGTGCTCGGGTCCACCGGCACCGGGCAGTCCTCGTGACCACGGCGCGATCGTCTTGCTGGGTCAGAAATCTGGACAGGCACGACGGTTCGCCGCTAAGATGTATTGAAACGTTTCAAATCTGTCCTTGCTAGCTGTCGTGCGCCCAACGGAGGGAATGCGATGAGCCATGGTGTGAATCGGCGACTTTTCTTGCAAGGCGCGACGCTTGGCGCGGGGGCGCTGGCGGTATCCACCGAAGCGGCCGCCGATCCGGATCGACCGGGCCGGCGCGCGACGGTCGGGGTGGCGCGGACGAGCGTCGAGTACGCGGAGACGTTGCTGGGCACGGACGTGACTCTCCCTCGGCTGTCCTGGGTGCTCGCCTCGACGGTGAACGGCGCCCGGCAGACCGCCTACCAGGTGCGGGTCCACGGGACGTGGGACTCCGGCAAGGTGCGGTCGGACCGGCCCCTCGGCATCCCGTACGGCGGGCCGTCCCTTCGCCCGCACACTCGCTATGCGTGGCAGGTGCGGGTCTGGGACGAGCGGGACCGGGTGTCGGAGTGGAGCACGGCCAAGTGGTGGGAGACCGCATTCCTGGGCACGCCGTGGCAGGCGCGGTGGATCGGCGCCGCCCCGGCGGAGCAGCCGCCCGGCTTCGACGGCACGTCGTGGATCTGGTCACCGGGCTCCACCTCGACCGATGCCCCGGCCGGTCCGCGCTGGTTCCGCGCGGCACTCGACCTTCCCGCCGGCATCGAGGTGAGCCGCGCCGAGCTCGTCGCCACCGCCGACGACGACTTCACCCTGCACCTCGGCGGCCAGGAGGTGCTGCACGCGCAGGAACAGACGGACGGGTGGAAGGTCGGCCGGTTCGCCGACGTCACCGCCGCGGTGCGGGCCGCGGGCAGCCGGGTCGTGCTCGCCGCGCTGGCGACCAACCGGGGCAACGTGGCGATCAACCCGGGCGGCCTGCTCGTCCGGCTGGTGGTCGAGCTCGCCGACGGGCAGCGACGCGAGCTGGTCACCGGCACCGGCTGGCGAGTCACGGACACCGAGCAGACCGGTTGGCCGCAACCGGGGTTCGACGACAGCGGCTGGCCGGCCGCGGTCGTGCTCGCGCCGTACGGCCAGGGACCGTGGGGCAGCAACGTCAGCGTGCCGGTCGAGAGCCCGGCACCGGTGCTGCGCCGGCGGTTCACGCTCGGCAAGCCGGTCTCGGCCGCGCGCCTCCACATCAGCGGTCTGGCCTACTACGAGGCGGCGGTCAACGGGCGGCGGGTCGGCTCCCAGGTGCTCGACCCGGGCTTCACCGACTACGAGGAGACCGTGCTCTACGCGACCCATGACATCGGTCGCCTGGTCGTCCCGGGAACGAACGTGATCACCGTGGCATTGGGCCGCGGCTTCTACGGCATGACGACGCCGAACGCCTGGGGCTGGAACCAGGCGTCCTGGCACGGTGAGCCGAGGCTGCTCGCCCAGCTGCGGCTCGACCACCCCGACGGGTCGCGGACCACGATCGGCTCGGCCGCGGACTGGGAGCTGGCCGACGGTCCGATCGGGTCGAACTCCTTGTACGCCGGGGAAACCCACGACGCCCGAGTTGTGCCGGGCGACTGGCGCCCGGCGCAGGTCCTCGACGCTCCACAAGGGACACTACGGGCCCAGCCGCACGAGCCCATCGAGATCGTCGAGACGGTGCGGCCGGTGGCGATCACCGAGCGCCTGCCCGGGGTGTACGTCGCCGACATGGGACGCACGATGGCCGGCTGGACCAAGCTGACCGTGCGGGCGCCCGCCGGCACCGTCATCCGGCTGCAGCACGGCGAGAAGCTCAGGGCGGACGGCAGCGTGCAGGGCGACAACGGGCTCGTCCCCGGCCGGCACCAGCTCGACGAGTACGTGTGCGCCGGCACCGGAGTCGAGACCTGGGAGCCGAGGTTCACCTACCACGGCTTCCGCTACGTCGAGGTCACCGGCTACCCCACCCGGCCGCGACCCGAGGACCTGCTGGGCCGGGTGGTGCACAGCGAGGTGCCGGAGACCGGCACGTTCCGCTGCTCGGAGCCGTTCTTCGAGCAGCTGGACCGGGCGATGCGGCGCACCGTGCTGAACAACCTGCACGGGATCCCCACCGACACGCCGATGTATGAGAAGAACGGTTGGACCGGCGACGCCCAGCTCGGCGCGCCGGTGATGGCCTACGCGTTCGGCATGCAACGGTTCCTGACGAAATGGATCGGCGACCTCGCGGACAGCCAGATCCCCGACGGCCAGCTGCCGGTGATCGCACCGAGCGGCGGCTGGGGCTATCGCGAGCTCGCGCCGTCGCCGGAGTGGACGACCGTGTACCCGTTCCTCGTTCGGGAGATGTACCGCATCTACGGCGACGACCGGATCGCCGCCGAGCACTGGCAGACCCTGGTTCGCTACCTGGACTGGGAGATCGGCAGGCTGCAGGACGGCCTGGCGATCACCGCGCTCGGCGACTGGCTGCCGCCCGGCTACGGCGGGAACCCGCCGGAGGACACCAGGCTCACCGCGACCGCGTACCTGCACCGGGCGCTGCTCGCCACCGCGGAGCTCGGGGACCTGTTGGGCCACAACGACGTCGCCGCCCGGTACCGCGCCGTCGCGGACACCTGTCGCGACGCGCTCAACGCGACGTTCCTCGCGGGCGACCGGTACCGCTCGGCGCAGGATCCCGACTACCGGCAGACGTCGAACGCGATCCCGCTCATGTTCGGGCTGGTGCCGCCGGGCTCGGTCGACGCGGTGGTGGCCAACCTGGTGGCCGACATCAGGGACCGCGGCAACCATCTCAACACCGGCGCGCTCGGCACCAGCGTGCTGCTGCGGGCGCTGACCGCACACGGGCACGCCGACGTCGCGCACGCGATCGCGACCCAACGGACCTACCCGAGCTGGGGCTACTGGTTCGACAACGGCGCGGACACGATGTGGGAGATGTGGCCGCTCGACTCGCGATCGCGAGATCACTACTTCCTGGGCACGGTCGTCCAGTGGTTGTACGAGAACGTCGCGGGGCTGCGGCCCGGCGACGCGGGCTACCGCCGGTTCGTCGTCCGGCCCGACGCCAGGGTCGGGGTGAGCTGGGCGCAGACCTCGATCCAGACCGTGCGGGGCCGGGCGGCGGTCGGCTGGGCGCTGGTCGGCGCGACCATCCGGCTGACCGTCGAGGTGCCGGTCGGCGCCACCGCGGAGGTCCACGTCCCCACAGCGCCCGGCAACGCGGCGTCCGGCAACGCCGTGGTGGCGCCGCGGGGCGCGGAGCTCGTCCGCGCCGAGCCAGGCTTCACGGTCTACGAGGTCTCTTGTGGACGGTGGCGGTTCACCGGCGGGCCGCGCTGACGCGCGCGGACCAGCCCTCACCCTGATCGGCGAGGACTGGGTCCGCGGGCTTCCTACAGCGGCGGGTACGCGTTCTGGACCAGCTCGGAGAACTGGGCCTGGAACCAGTGGCCGGACAGCGGTGCGTCCGGCAGCGCGCCCGACGGGTTGTTGCCGTTGCGCGGGTTGCCCTGATAGGCCGGGTCGCACATCTCGTCGAATCCCTTGCCCTCGTCGTTCGGGATCTCCTCGCTCGCGCCGTCGGACTCGCCGGGCGGCTTCACCCATACGAGCGCGTCGATGCCCGGCTCCGGCGACGCGGTCGGCCGCTCGCCGATGCCGGCACCGGACTGGTTGCACCAGTTGCCGAGGTGGATCCGGCGGTCGATGCGAGACTCCTCGACGTAGGTGTTCGGGTCGGTCGACGAGCTAGGGCCGTCGGGCCGGTTCGCGCCGCCCCACCCGTTGCGGGAGGTGTCGATCAGCATGCTGATGCGGTGCCCGAACCGCTGGGAGAAGAGGTCGCCGTAGGCCTTCGCGTAGGAGACCTCGTCGACGTAGCGGTTCCAGTCGACCCACTTGGCCGCCTCGCGGACCGGGCGGCCGCCGATCACGGTGTTCGCGTCGAAGTGCTCCTCGTGCAGGACGCCGTAGTTGGCGACGTTGGAGATGAAGCCGTGCACGTCGTCCGGGGAGGCGCCGTTGTTGTTCACGACCTGGCTCATCACGAGGTCGGCGAACGGCTGGAAGTTGTCGTCCCAGCCGAGCCAGCCGTGATGGCCGATGTCGATGTAGTTGTAGACGTTGGGCAGCGCGCCGAGCCGGCCGAGCGCGTAGCCGACCCCCTTCTGGTAGTTGCCGTTGGCCTTCATGGTGTTGCAGTTGTCGGTCTGCGTCGGGCGCGGCGAGACGTTGGTGATCAGGTTCGGCAGCGAGTCGATCTCGACGACCGTCACGATCCGCAGCGCGGCGTACGCCGGGTCGGCGAGGATGTCGACGATCGGGTCGACGTACTCGCTCTGGTACCGGCCGATCGCGTCCGCCGGAAGCTCGCCGTTGGACGCGAGCGCGGCGCAGTCGCGGCCGGGCAGGTTGTAGATCACGAGCTGGAACAGGTCCGCGCCCTGCGCGAGTGCCTCGTCAAGGTGCGCGCGCAGGCCCATGGCGTCGGCCGTGCCGGTGACCGCCTGGATGCGGTCCATCCAGACGAACGTCGGCTGGTCGGCGACCGCCGCGCCGCCGCCCGTGGTGGCCTTCGCCGCCCAGTCCGGGTTCACATAGACCTGCGCGCCGGCGTAGGGATTGTCCACGCGCATCGGCGTGACGTCCGCGGCGGCGGCCGTACCCACCCCCAGCAGCCCGGCGACCAGCGAGACCGTCGTGGCCGCGACCAGCACCCGACCCGGTCGCGTCCGAGAGCGTCTACTGTGGACCTTCAGTTTCATGGTTCCTCCTTCGTTGGGTGATCGGGGTCAGCCGGCCAGCGCGTCGTGGAGTGCCTGGTACGCCGGCTTCGCCTGGTAGTTCTCGGTGTAGGGCAGCGCGGCGCCCTGGCCGGGGAAGGTGTCGGGCACCCAGGAGTACCGGTCGGTGAAGCCCCACACGGTCAACCCGGTGCAACGGGCGACGGCCAGGCAGGCGTCGATCACGTTGCGGTAGTAGGTGGACTGGGTGGCGAGCTTGCCGGCGTCGGCGGGCAGCTGCATGCGGACGTCCAGCTCGGTGATCCGCACGTCCACCCCGAGGTCGGCGAACCGCTGGATGTTCTGCCGCAGGTCGTTCGGGAACCCGTACTGGATCGCGAGGTGGCCCTGGATGCCGACGCAGTCGATGGGCACGCCCTGCCCGCGCAACCGGCTGACCAGGTTGTACAGCGCCGTGCTCTTGCTGTTGATCCCCTCGACGTTGTAGTCGTTGATGCACAGCTTCGCGCTCGGGTCGGCGGCGCGGGCGTACCGGAACGCGTCGGCGACGTAGCTCTCGCCGAGTCGCTGGTACCAGAACGAGCTCCGCATGCCGCCGTTGTCGTCGAACACCTCGTTGACCACGTCCCAGGTCGCGATCCGGCCGGCGTAGCGGCCGACGACCGTGCCGATGTGGTTGCCCATCGCGTCGCGCATGGCGGTCGCGTCGAGGCCCTGCACCCAGCCCGGGGTCTGGCTGTGCCACACCAGGGTGTGACCGTGCACGGTCTGGCCGTTCGCCTGGGCCGAGGCCGTGATCTGGTCGGCGGCGGTGAAGGTGAACTGCCCGGGGGACGGCTCGGTGGCGTCCCACTTCATGGCGTTCTCGGCCGTCACCGCGTTGAACTCGCGGTTGAGTGTGTCCCGGTAGGACGGTTCACCGGCGAGCGGGCCGGTGGCCACGGCGGTGCCGATGAGGAAGTCCCTGGCGGACGCGTGGTCGCGCAACGGCTGTGACGGCACTTCGGCGGTGACGGGGCCCGCGGCCAGCGTCACGGACGTGCCCACCGCGAGGACCGCGGCCATAGCCAGGCGTGCGGGGGAGGTCATGGCTACCACTTCCTTGTGGGAGTCGCGCTTGTTCCTACTGCTGGGCCGGCTCCTCGCCCCAGATCGGCGTGCCGCCGGCGTGGAGGGTCATGTGCTCGACGGTCACCGGGGTCGCGCCGGGTGTCGTCGCGACGTCCTGATAGGACCAGTCGTCGGTCGGGTCCCAGGAGCCCGAGCTGGTGATCCGGAACTGGATCTCCCTGCGGTGCTCGGCCTGCCCGGCCGGCGCGATCTCGGTGTTGCCGCAGTCGACCGTGACGTAGTAGACGGCACCGGCGTGCTGGGTCGGCCCGCTGGGCGGCATGCACTGGTTGTAGTGCGCGGTAATCGTGAGCTGACTCGGCGTCGTGTCGCCGTCGAGGGTGAGGTAGTAGCGGAAGGACCCGTCGTCGACCGGCCACCCGGACCGGTTGACCACATAGGTCTTGATCTCGGTGTAGTTCGGGCCGGCCGAGTTGACCGCGGCCTGGAGGAAGATCTCCGGTCCGTCCGGCTGCTCCGCCACCGGGAAGCCGGTGAGCGGCTCGCCGCCGTACTCCAGGTACATCCTGGCCAGTGCTCCGGTGAAGGCGGCGTTGTAGTCGGTCGCGACCTCGTTCATTACGTAGTCGGTGCGGTCGTCGACGTACTGGTCGTCCGGCTGCGGCGGGCCACCGACCAGCGCGCCGTACAGGACGTGCCGGTTGTCCTGCGGCGACTGGATGCTGTTGGACCACGAGCCGTGCGCGGTGCGGTGGTGGGGGTTGCGGGGCGGGTTCTGGCCGAACCCGACCACGAAGGACGCGCCCCGCGGGTTGTCGCCGAGCGCGTAGTCGATCTGCCTGGCGGCGAAGTCGTGGTAGCGCTGTTTGCGGGTCGCGTCGGTGGTCCAGTCGCTGTACACCAGCGCGACGAACGCCGTGTTGGCGGCGTAGCGCAGGGAGCCCCACCGGTCGAGGACCGCCTGGCCGCCTGGCGAGTACGGCACGCGCTGGCCGTCGACGCCGACCGTCCAGTAGTCCAGCCAGCGGTCGGCGTCGGTGACGTACCTCGCGTCGCCGGTGAGCATGGCGAGCAGGACGTACGCCCCGTAGGACTTGTCGTCCCAGGCGATGGTCCACTTGTACGAGCGGTACCCGGTGCCGGGCTCCTGGCCCAGGTTGTCGTACTCGGCCTCGGCCTTGGTCAGGTAGGACCCGTCACCGGTCGCGCGGTAGAGCCAGGTGGCGCCCCACACCAGCTCGTCGGTGTAGCCACTCCACGAGTTGTAGTAGCCGCTCGCGTCGGTGATGCAGTCGGAGTACTTGCCGCGCACCGTGTCGGCGAACGTGTAGAGCTGCCGCGCGTGGGTCAGCAGCGTGTCGGCGTAGCCGGGGTCGGTCCGGCGGAACACCATCGAGCTGGCGGCCATCGCCGCCGCCGTCTCACCGGCGAGGTCGGAGCCGCCGCAGGACGCGTCGATCCGGTAGGCGGGCCTGGCCATCGGCATCACCTCGGCCGGTCCCCACCACGCGTGGTCCGTGCCGCCGTTGCCGACCTGTCCATACAGGACGTTCGGGGCGGGATGCGCCGTGATGAAGTAGTCGTTGACCCATCGCAGGTTGCTCCTCAGCTCGTCGAGCCGGCCCGCGGCGGCGTAGGCGTCGCGGTACTCCACCGCACCCCAGGCGAGCATCGTGGCCGAGGCGGCCATCGGGAAGCCGAACTTCACGTGGTCCCCGGCGTCGTACCAGCCGCCGGTCAGGTCGAGGCCGACGTCCGCCCCGTCGGACAGCCCGGAGTCGCCGCGCCAGCTGACCCGGTTCCACCCCGGCACCGGGCCGGACTGCTGGGCCTCGTAGAACCAGAGCGACTTCTGCAGTGCCTCGGCGTAGTTGAACCCCGCCTGCGCGGTAGCCGCGCCCGGCACGGCCACGACCGCTCCGGCGGCCAGCGACACAGCCGTGATGATCGTCCGCACGCGCATCTCGAGGTCCCTTCTGGACGACTGAGCGGAGGCTCGGGCGGGGCCGGCGGCGCGGGACTGCCGGCCCCACCCGAGGCATCAGGGGAAGAGCAGGCCGTAGTCGGCCATCGCCATCGCGATGTCCGCCTGCGCCCAGAACCGGTGGTACCGGAACGACGGCGCAGGCCCCGTGCCGTTGACGTACGCCTCGACCTGCGGGTAGTCGGGATCGTCGGCGTACCACGAACGCAGCGACGTGAAGGTCGCGCCGCTCTCGATCCGGTCGCCGTTGGGCATGGTGCCGGTCCACCCGGGCGGGACGTAGACCTCGTCGCCGAAGCGGCTGTAGTCCGCGCGCGTCTCCTCGACCGAGATGCCAAGGCCGTCCTGGTTGTTCGGCGCCCACATGGCGTCGAGCAGGTCGCCGGCCATGTCCCGCGCCGCCGTGTCGCCCGACTCCGCCGCGTAGTACATGAGGGTCCTGGCCAGCGCCGAGGTCACCCCCAGGTCCTGGTTGCGGCTGGTGACGGTGACGTGCAGGCCGGAGTTGCCGCCGGGGTTGCCCGGGTCCCACGTGTCCGGTTGGCCCGACCAGCCAAGCTCGGCCGGGACCTGCCACGTACCGCCGGCGGCGTCCACCGTGGTGTTGTCCATCGCCCAGGCGACCCACTTGTCCAGCAACGCTTCGGCCGTGGCGTCGCCGGTTGCGTAGTACAGCTCCGCGACCCGCTGCATCGACCAGGCCTGCATGCCGAACCACCGGTTGCTCGGCGGGTCGTGGTAGACCGGCTGCCAGTCGTAGTACATGCCGTAGAAGGTCGCCGCGCCGGCCGGCGGCTGTTCGTACCGGCCGTTCCAGCTGTTCGTCGCGCCGCCCGCGATCGCGCCCTCGGCGGACTGCAGCCAGCGGTAGAACTCCAGCTGCCGGCCGAGACTGGTGTCCCAGTCAGCGACGGCACTCGGCGACCTCGGCTTCAGCTGGTCCACAGTGGACAGCGCCAACGCGGCCATCGGGTTCTGGTAGCCGAAGTGCGACGGGCTGGAGCCGATCCGCCAGGCCCAGGCCCCGTCCGTGCCGCCGCCCCACGCGTAGTACCAGGACATCAGGTAATGCGCGCTGTCCTTGCCGGTGCCGCCGGGGCAGGTGTCCGGACCGACGCAGTCGCCGATCTGCTTGAAGTACTTGTCGTACATCGAGTACCGCAGGTAGTCGCCCATCCGTGCGGCCTTGGTGACCGTGTCGGAGATCTGCGACTGGTTGCCCTGCTTGGTGGCCCAGGTCAGCGCCCAGTAGGCGGCCTGGACGGCCCGCGCGTCGGCGTCCGGTGCGTTGGTGTAACGCCATTGCTGCGCGTACTGCTGGTCGCCGACGAACAGGTCGACGTACCCGTTCTGTCCACCGTGGACGAACCGGTCGCATGACGGGTGCGGCACGGTCTCCCAGGTCGACTCCTCCGGACCGCGCTGGAAGGTGTTGATGTAGGACGGGCTGCTCGTGCCGTCGCCGCACTGGCCGTAGCCGTACCGGTTGTCCACGTCGAGCAGCCAGTGCATGCCGTAGACGTCCGGTGTGCCGTAGGTGCTGCGCAGCTCGCCGGCGATCGGGTCCTGGCCGACGGGCACGTCGACGTCCAGCTGGCTCGGGTACTGGTTCGGGGTGTCGTGCTCCGGGGCGTAGGTCGCGGGCGACGCCGGGTTGTACGCGGAGTTGCCCGGCTGCTCGGCCGCCGACGGGATGATGTGCTCCTCCATCGACGCCCACGCCTCGTTGAACGGCCCCCAGTCCTCGGTGACCCGGCCGTACTGGGCCTCCAGCCAGATCCAGTAGCTGAACGCCTCCGAGGTCGTCACGTGCCCGTAGTCGGGTGCCTCGACGATCAGCGTCTCCACCGAGTGGTAGGGCACGGGCGGGTCGTGGTCGCTGAAGTAGCCGTTCGCCGGATCCTTGATCTTCTCGTAGAGCTCGAGGAACCGGTCGACCGACGCCGCGTCGACGGCGGTGGCGATGCTCGGTGCGGCCGGCAGCGGCGCGGCCACGACGGGTGCGGTGATCGAGAGCGAGCAGAGCGCGGCCAGTGTTGGGAGCGCTCCCAAAGCTAGTTTTCGTCGTCTCATCAGTGCTCCAGGCGAGTTCGAAGGACGCGAATCACGCATGCCTCGAAATGCCGGGCATGCCGATCAAGGGTGAAGTCCGGGAGCGCTCCCACAGCAGGTAAACAAATTGTTAGCAGCTGATCACAGTTGGTGTCAACGCCTCACGGCCAATAAGCGACCGAATCTTCCCAGCTCCGAAAGTTTCGAACGCCACGGCGGCACCGTTGACTATTGACATCTGCCTGTACCCTCGATTTGGGAGCGCTCCCACATTGCACTCAACGAGGAGGACAATGTGAAGACGACACGTAAGGCCGCGGTCCTCAGTGGGATCGTCGGCCTCACCGCCACGTTCCTGGTGGTGCTGCCCGCGCCGTCGGCGATGGCGCACGGCGGCCTGACCTACCCGGCCACCAGGACCTATGCCTGCTACGTCGACGGGCTCGAGGGCGGCAACGGCGGCGATCTCGAGCCGACCAACCCAGCCTGCGCGGACGCCGTGGCGCAGGGCGGAAAGCAGCCGCTGTGGGACTGGTTCGGCAACCTGCTGCCGGACATCGGCGACCAGTGGCAGAGCCTCCCGGACGGCACCCTGTGCGGCCCGTCGGACAAGTACGCGGCCTACCGGATGGCACGCACGGACTGGCCGACGACCGAGGTGTCGGCCGGTGCCGAGGTCACCATGCGGTACAACGCGTGGGCCCGGCATCCCGGGACGTGGTACCAGTTCATCACCAGGGACGGGTGGGATCCGAGCAGGCCGCTCAGCTGGAGTGACCTCGAGTTCTGGCACCAGGTGACCGACCCGCCGGTCAACGGAAGCGGACCGCACGGCCCCGAGTACACCTGGCCGGCGACCATGCCGAACAAGACCGGGCGGCACATCATCTACTCGGTCTGGGCGCGCTCGGACAGCCCCGAGGGCTTCTTCAACTGCGCCGACGTGGTCTTCACCGAGTAGCCGGCCGGCAGCCGGCCGCGACGCTCCGCGGCCGGCTCGCCGGGTACCTCTAACCCGTGAACGTGACATCACTGCAGAAGTAGTACGACTGGTCCATGTGGCTGGCCTGCCAGATCGTGTAGACGATGTGGCGGCCCGTCCGCGACCCGGCGTCCACGGCGATCGTCGTGTCGTTCGCGGGCGCGGTCGGGCCGACCTCCCGCTCCAGCTCGAGGTTCGACCAGCCCAGCGGCTGAGTACGCGGGTCGAAGCCCTGCCTGGTGATGTAGACCAGGTAGTAGTCCGCGCCGTGCAGCGCCTGGTCGTAGACGTTCACCGTGAAGTTCCGCGGCCGCTCGACGGCGGCCCAGTCGCCGACCGTGTCGAGTGCCGCGTACCGACCCCCCTGGGTCCGGCCCGCGCTGCACAGCTGCCCGTCGGGGATCGCCGCCTGGTGGTTGCCGGCGACCCCCTCCCGGTACAGCCCGTTCCAGTTCCACATGGCGTTCGGGTCGGCCTGCCATGCCTGCCAGCACATCGGGTCCTCGGTGGCCATGTCGGGATTCTGGAAGTCGTCGCCCCACCGCTGCCAGCAGCCGTAGTTGCGCGACGGGGGGTCCGTGGCCGAACCATGCGCGCCGGCGGAGCCGGCCATTCCGACCAGCAGCAGGGCGGTGGCCGACAGCACGGCCAGGGCACGATATCCGATGGACATGACTTTGGGTGTAGTTCGTCTGGAGTGAGGCGTGCTGGTCTGTGACCTGTGAGTTTCCGGCCCTGATCATGAAGGAGGGCTCCTTCTCGCTACGTTCTCAGGTGCTTACGCCAAGGACGTGGTCAAAGAAGGAGCCCGGGTGCCA
>NZ_WHTD01000250.1 GCF_009379765.1 Actinophytocola sp.
CCGCGTTGAAACCCGCACGCACCAACGCATCACGAGCCTCCACCGGGAACCGCTCCCGCTCATCGACCTCCGCCGCATGAGGCGCGATCTCCCTCTCCGCAAGCGCCCGCACAGCCGCACGCAGCGCCTCGTGCTCCTCGCCGGCGTTCACGGCGGCTAGTACCGGTAGTGGTCCGGCTTGTACGGACCCTCGACGTGCACGCCGATGTACTCGGCCTGCTTCTTCGACAGGACGGTGAGCTTCACCCCGAGCGCGTCCAGGTGCAGCCGGGCGACCTTCTCGTCGAGGTGCTTGGGCAGCACGTACACCTGCCGCTCGTACTCGGTCGGCTTGGTGAACAGCTCGATCTGGGCGATCACCTGGTTGGTGAACGAGTTGGACATGACGAAGCTGGGGTGGCCGGTGGCGTTGCCGAGGTTGAGCAGCCTGCCCTCGGACAGGACGATCACCGTGTGCCCGTCGGGGAACCGCCACTCGTGCACCTGGGGTTTGATCTCGGTGCGCACGGCGCCGGGGAACCGGTGCAGCCCGGCGATGTCGATCTCGTTGTCGAAGTGGCCGATGTTGCCGACGATGGCCTGGTGCTTCATCTTCGCCATGTGGTCGGCGGTGATGATGTCGAGGTTGCCGGTGGAGGTGACGAAGATGTCCGCCGTGGCGACGACGTCCTCGAGGGTGGTGACCTGGTAGCCGTCCATCGCGGCCTGCAGCGCGCAGATCGGGTCGATCTCGGTGATCACCACGCGGGCGCCCTGCGCACGGAGCGACTCGGCGCAGCCCTTGCCGACGTCGCCGTAGCCGCACACCACGGCGACCTTGCCGCCGATGAGGACGTCGGTGGCGCGGTTGATGCCGTCCACGAGGGAGTGCCGGCACCCGTACTTGTTGTCGAACTTGGACTTGGTGACCGAGTCGTTGACGTTGATGGCCGGGAACAGCAGCTCGCCCGCGGCGGCGAGCTCGTAGAGGCGGTGCACGCCGGTGGTGGTCTCCTCGGTGACGCCGACGATGCCGTCGGCGATGTGGGTGAACCGCCTCGGGTCCGCGGTGAGCGAGTCACGCAGCACGTCGAGCACGATCCGGTACTCCTCGGAGTCCGTCGTCAGCGGTTGCGGCACGACACCCGCCCGCTCGAACTGGACTCCCTTGTGCACCAGCAGGGTGGCGTCACCGCCGTCGTCAAGGATCATGTTCGGCCCGACGGTGGCGCCGCGCTCGTCGGTGAAGGTGAACAGGCGCTGCGTGCACCACCAGTACTCCTCGAGCGTCTCACCCTTCCAGGCGAACACCGGCACGCCGGCCGGCTCATCCGGGGTGCCGGTCGGGCCGACGACCACGGCAGCGGCGGCGTGGTCCTGGGTGGAGAAGATGTTGCAGCTGACCCACCGGACGTCGGCGCCGAGCGCGACGAGCGTCTCGATCAGGACCGCGGTCTGCACCGTCATGTGTAGCGAACCGGCGATCCGCGCGCCGCGCAGGGGCTGGGCGTCGGCGTACTCGGCGCGGATCGCCATCAGGCCGGGCATCTCGTGCTCGGCGAGGGTGATCTCCTTGCGCCCGAACTCGGCGAGGGCGAGGTCCGCGACCTTGAAGTCGGTGATGCTCATGCGCTTTCCTTCACGAGGGTGTTGTCCAGGTAGGACTGTGCGGCGGCGCCGGCGGCGGGTCCGTAGGTGCTGCTGATCCGCTCGACGAACGTCTCGGGGACGATGCGGTACTCCTGGGTGCCGATCGTCTCAAGCACCAGGGTGGCGAGCATGCACCCGAGCTGTGCCGAGCGTTCCTGGTCGAACCGCCGGGCGATGCCGGCGAGGAACCCGGCGCGGAAGGCGTCGCCGACACCGGTCGGCTCGGTGCCACCGGCCGGTGTCACGACCGGCACGATCACCGTGGCGCGCTCGCAGCTCTCGATCGACGCGCCGAGGCGGCCGCGGGTGGTGACCCAGGTGCCGACCCGGTCGAGCACGTCGTCGTCGGCCCAGCCGGTCTTGTAGGTCAGCAGGGTGCGCTCGTACTCGTTGGTGAACAGATAGGCGGCACCGTCGACAAGCTCGCGGATGTCCTCGCCGGTCATCCTGGCCAGCTGCTGGGACGGGTCGGCGACGAACGGCACGCCGAGCTCGCGGCAGTCGGTGGTGTGCCGCAGCATCGCGTCGGGGTCGTTCGGGCTGACCACGACCAGCGGGTCGGCGAGCCCGGCCAGGATGGGCGCGAGCTCGATCTCGCGTGCTTCGTCCATGGCACCGGCGTAGAACGTGGCGATCTGGTTGTGCGCTGTGTCGGTGGTGCACAGGAACTTCGCGGTGTGCCGGGTCGTCGAGTACCGCACGTGGTCGGTGTTGACGTTGTGGTCGGCGAGCCAGGTGCCGTACTCGGCGAAGTCCGCGCCCACCGACCCGACGAGCACCGGCGCGTGCCCGAGGCAGCCGAGGCCGTAGGCGATGTTGGCGGCCACCCCGCCGCGCCGGATCTCGAGCTCGTCGGCCAGGAAGGACAGTGAGACCTTGTCGAGCTTGCCCTCCATGAGCTGGTCGGCGAACCGGCCGGGGAACACCATCAGGTAGTCGGTCGCGATGGACCCGGTGACGACGATGGTCACGTCAGCTCCTCATGCCACGGCGGTCGCGGTCACCCCGGCGTCGGCGGCGAGCGCCTCGGCACGGTCTGTCTGCTCCCAGGTGAAGTCGGTGTCGTCGCGGCCGAAGTGGCCGTACGCGGCGGTCTTCGTATAGATCGGCCGGTGCAGGCGCAGGTAGTCGCGGAACGCTGCCGGGCGCAGGTCGAAGTGCGCGTCGACCAGCTCGACGATCCGCTCCTTGGGCACCCGCTCGGTGCCGAACGTCTCCACCAGCAGCGACAGCGGCCTCGCCATCCCGATGGCGTAGGCGACCTGCACCTCCGCGCGGTCCGCGAGCCCGGCCGCGACGATGTTCTTCGCGACGTAGCGCGCCGCGTACGCGGCCGACCGGTCCACCTTGGACGGGTCCTTGCCGGAGAACGCGCCGCCGCCGTGCCGAGCGAACCCGCCGTAGGTGTCCACGATGATCTTGCGGCCGGTGAGCCCGGCGTCGCCCACCGGGCCGCCGATCACGAACCGGCCGGTCGGGTTGACGAAGAAGTTGGCGCGCAGGGCCTTGGTGTCGTACAGCTCGGCCGGGATCACGTCGGTGACCACGTACTCCCACAGGTGGCTGGGGATCCGCGCCTCGACGCCCTCCTCGTGCTGGGTGGAGATGAGCACCTTCTCCACCGCGACCGGCACGTTGTCCTCGTACCGGACGGTGACCTGGGTCTTGCCGTCCGGTCGCAGGTAGGGCAGGTCGCCGTTCTTGCGGACCTCGGTGAGCCTGCGGGCGAGCCGGTGCGCGAGCGCGATCGGCATCGGCATCAGCTCGGGCGTCTCGTTGGTGGCGTAGCCGAACATCATGCCCTGGTCGCCGGCGCCGACCCGGTCGAGATCCTCCGTGCTCGCGCCGTCGCGCGCCTCGTGCGCGGTGTCCACGCCCTGCGCGATGTCCGGCGACTGCTTGTCCAGCGCGCTCAGCACGCCGCAGCTCTCGGCGTCGAACCCGCAGGCCGCGGTGTAGCCGATGCGCCTGATTGTTTCCCGCACGATCGCGGCGATGTCGAGCTGGTCGGGCGTGGTGATCTCGCCCGCGACCACGACGAGGCCGGTAGTGAGCATGGTCTCGCAAGCCACCCTCGAGTACGGGTCCGCGGTCAACGCCGCGTCCAGCACGGCGTCGGAGATCTGGTCGGCGATCTTGTCCGGGTGTCCTTCGGTCACCGACTCGGAGGTGAACACGAACTCGGTCATGACGGGCTCCTTTGCTGCCGGCCGAACAGGTGGATCACGCTGACCACGTTGTCGTCGCCGTGCCAGCCGCCGGCGTTCTGGGTCAGTCCGATGCGGGCGTCCGGCACCTGGCGGCGACCGGCGTCGCCGCGCAGCTGCTGGACGATCTCGACGATCTGCGCGAGGCCGGTCGCGCCGATCGGGTGGCCGCGGGCGAGCAGGCCGCCGCCGGTGTTGACCGGTCGCCTGCCGCCGAGCGTGGTCTCGCCACTGCGCACGAGCGCGGCACCGCCGCCAGGCTCGGCGAGCCCGAGCTGCTCGGTGATGATCAGCTCGGCGGACGCGGCGGCGTCGTGGACCTCGACGCAGTCCAGGTCGTCGGCGCCGAGCCCGGCCTGCTCGTAGGCCGCGGCGGCCGCGGCCTCGGTGACGCTGTGCGAGCCGTCGGCCGGGGCGGTGTGGTTGACCGACGCCAGCACGGTGACCCCTGGTGTGTCCGCCGGCCGATGATCCGCGCCGACAATCACGACCGCGGCGGCCCCGTCGGAGATCGGCGAGCACATCGGGAGGGTGAACGGCCCCACGATGTGGCGGGCGGCGAGGACGTCGGCGACGGTGAGCTCGGCGCCGAACTGCGCGACCGGGCTCAACGCCCCGTTGTGCTGGGCCTTGACCACGACCAGCGCCAGATCCTCCGGGGTGGCGCCGGTCCTGTCCAGGTAGCGCTGCGCGGACTCGGCGTAGAGGTCCATCAGGAACGATCGGCCGGCCGGCAGGTCGGCGGGCACGGTGTCCATGTCCACCGACCCACCGATCGCCGCGAACGAGCGGGCCTTGTCCGGGTGGGTCATCTTCTCCGCGCCCACCGCCAGCACGATGTCGTGCTGGCCCGTCGCCACGCTCTGCCAGGCGAGGTGGAACGCGGTCGATGCCGACGCGCATGCGTTCTCCACATTGGACATCGGGATCTCGCCGAAGCCCAGCGGCCGCAGGGCGAACTGCGCGGCGAGCATCTCCTGCCCGGTGATCGAGCCGGCCACCGCGTTGCCGAAGAAGCACGCCTGGATGTCGGCGACGGTGCGACCGGCGTCCTTCAGTGCACCGGTCACCGCCTCCCCGGTGAGATCCTTGAACGTGCGGTTCGGCTGCTTGGCGAACCGGGTCATGCCGATGCCCGCGACGTGGACCGGCCTCAGTGCCTTTGATACCGGCGTCATCGCCGGCAGGTGATGTAGGTCCACGTGCAGGGGAACGACTCCTGCGCCGGGAACAGCTTCTCCAGGCTGTAGCGGATGAGGAACCGCCGGTCGCGCAGCGCGTCCTCGTCCGGCTCCCGACCGTCCACCTTGGGCGACCCGCCGACCCAGCTGAGCACGCCGTCGTGGTAGGTGTGCAGCAGTTGGCACCACTCGTCGACCTGCGCGTAGATCGTGGCGTCGAAGACGTGCAGGACGGTGAACCCGGCGTCGCCGAACGCGTCCAGGTACTCCTCGAGCGGGCGCACCGGGACGAACACCTTCTCCCGCAGCCGGGTGTGCCCGGCCATCGCCGCGCCGTCCTCGAGCGTCTCGCGGTACCGTTCGAACGCAGGCTCTCTGGCGACCAGGTCGGCGGCGATCTCGTTGACCTTGGCGACGGTCTCGTCGATGATCCAGTCCCCCGGCCGGCGCAGGGGGTTGCGCAGGTTGGCCGAGCCGGTGAAGGTCAGCCCGCCGGGCCGCAGGACCCGCGCCCAGGAGTCCAACGTCTCGGCCAGGTTGTAGTACAGATGGATCGCGTTGGTGGAGGTGATGGCGTCGGCCCGCACGCGCCCGTCGAGCACCTCGTCGAGGGTCTGCAGACGGCGCTCCGCCTTCAGGTACTCGAGCAGCCGGAACGCGACCCGCTCGTCGTCGCGGAAGTTCTCCAGCGCGACCCGCAGGAACTTCGATGACGCGTCGACGTTCAGAATTCCGACCGGATACCCGATGCCGGAAAGCAGCCGGCGAGCGAGAATGCCGGTGCCGGCCGAGTAGTCGACGAGCAACTTGTTCTCGCCGAGCGCGGCGAGAACCTGTGCGACCGTCGGCTCCAGATTCTTGTACCAGCTGTGCGCACCGACGCTGTCGTAGCTGAGTCCGAATTCTTCGACGGGGTGGCGAACCCAGTCGGCATCCGGAATGCGGTCGAATCCCTGCGGCCAGTCGAACGCGGTTGCAGAACGGTCATGCCCGGCGCGAACCTGAGTCACGGTCATGTGCGAACTCCATTCTTTCCGCTCCTATCGTCCGGCGCACGGAACGGCGCCAACAGCCGGTTCGCGGCACAAATTCATGCGCCTCGCGTTTGTGGACTCGGCACAACTCTGATCATTCGAGAACCAGTGCGAGGCCGAACGCCACGAACAGCGCACCGGCGACTCGGTTCACCGCGACCCGGGCGCGCCGATACCCGTCGCGTACGCGGCCCGTCGAGAACAGCAACGCCACGCCCAGGTGCCAGAGCGCTGAGCTGACCACGATCAGCACGACGGCGCACGCGCCCAGCCAACCCGGGGCGGTCGGCGGGAGCAGCGCGGTGAGCACGGCGCCGAAGAACAGCATCGCCTTCGGGTTCGTGAGGTTGGTGAGCAGACCACGCAGGAAGGAACGGCGCAGCACGCCCGATCCCGGGTCGAGCGGCCGCGCCGCGTGCCGGACCAGCCGGCGGCCGAGCCACACCAGGTAGGCGCCGCACGCGCCACGCAACACCGCGACCGGCTAGTCCCCCGCCGCGAGCAGCGGCACCACGCCGAAGGTCGCCGCACCGGCGAGAATCGCCCCACCGGATGATGATCAGCACGTTCGGGCCGGGGATGACCGCCGCGGCCAGGTACACCACCAGGATCTGCGCCAACACGGCCGTCGGGTGCGACCCGTCACCGCCCGACGCCCGGACCGACTCCGGCGCGGGCGACAGTCCGGGTGTAGACGGTGTCGGGCGAGATCACCCGGCCGGCCACGGCGGCCGCGACGAGCGCGTGCGGAGCCAGCCCGACCAGCCCGGACAGCTCGACGACGAGCACCGCCGCGGTGGCCGGGATCCGCGCGGCGCCCGCGACGACCGCCGTCATGCCGACCAGGGCGTACCCGGCTACGTGCCCGGTTGCCGTACCCCAGGCCGCGCCCAGGGTGGCGCCCACGAACAGCAGCGGCGCGAACACCCCGCCGACCCCGCCGACGGCGAGCGTGAGGCACACCGCGACGATCTTGCCCACGGCCAGCGCCAGCAGCAATGCGAGCGGGTACACCCCGGCGACGACCGGCCCGACCACCGTGTTGCCGACGCCGTACAGCTGCGGCAGAGCCAGGAGCAGGGGCCCGAGCAGGACCCCTCCTGCGGCCGGTCGCAGCCACGACGGGCCCCGCCAGACCCGGTCCGTGGCGTGCTGCGTGGTGTGGATCGACACCCCGAATGCGGCGCCCACCAGGCCCCCGAGCACACCCAGTCCGGCCACCCCGAGCCCGAACGCCGCGGCGAGCTCAGGGGAACGGACGACGGCCCGATCCGCGGCTCGACGCCGAGCACCCAACGCCGGAGGATCGTTGCCACGCACGCCGACATCGCCAGCAGCGCGCACGCGTGCCCGAGCTCCGCCAGCACCCGCGCCCGCCCGCCCCACGACCGCGACGTGCGCTCACGGGCGAGCGGATCGCCACCGGCCAGGACCGCGAGCCCCCGCAGCTCGGCCGCGGCACAGGTCGGGTCCACCGCCAGGAGCGGCCTCGCCAGGAACAGCTCGAGCGCGAACACCACACCCGTGGCCGGGGCGTCGAAGATCGCCGCCGTCGCCGCCGCGGTCCCGCAGCCGACGAGCAGCCGCACCGATCCCACGGAAACCGCGGCACGCCGGCCGAGCAGCGGGCCGATCGCCGAGCCGGCCACCACGGCGGGTCCCTCCCGGCCGAGCGAGCCACCCGTCCCGAGGCACAGCCCCGCGGAGACGGTGCGCACGGCCGCCGACCGAAGGCCGACCCGGCCGTCGCCGGCGACCGCCAGCAGCACGCCCGGGACGCCCAGACCCCGGGTGCCCGGCGCAAGCCGGTGCACCAGCACGCCGTAGCCGAGCCCGCCCAGCACCGGCGCGCACACCAGGCACTGCGGCCCGAGCCAGGATCCCGAGCCGCCGGGCGTCCGGCCGGGCCGGTGACCAGCGCGGTGATGCCGTCGACCAGCAGCCACAGTGCGATCGCGGCGGCACCGGCGCCCGCGCCGGCGACCACGGCCAGGCCGGCGACCCGCCACCGCACGGGCACGCTCATCGGGCGGCTCCGTCAAAGGGTGTTCTGGCCGCAACGGGCACACCGGAGATCCTCGTTCATGGCGACTCCTGATCGTCCGCCTTCCATCGTCGCGCGTCGCTCACCCGAGCAATACCCGCGCGCGGCCACGAATTCGACGACGTCGTTTTGTGCCGGTACTACAAATCGCCGCGTACACGACAACCGTTCGCGGTGCGAAACGAGTACCATTGACGTATTCGACGAGCAAGGACCGAACGATAATGGCAACGGTGAACGGGCAGAACAGGGACAGCGGCCGCGACCGAGTGAGTCGCGCCGCTTATGAGCTGTTCAGCCGGGAGGGCACCGCCGCGGTCGGGGTCGACGCGATCATCGCCAAGGCCGGCACCGCCAAGATGACCCTCTACCGCAATTTCCCGTCCAAGACCGACCTCATTCTCGACTTCCTCCAGCGCCGCGAACGGCTCTGGACCGAGGAGTGGCTGCAGGCCGAGAGCCAGCGCCGCGGAACCACGCCCGCCGAACAGCTGCTCGCCATTTTCGACGTCTTCGGCGAATGGTTCGCCAAGCCCGACTTCGAGGGCTGCGCGTTC
>NZ_WHTD01000111.1 GCF_009379765.1 Actinophytocola sp.
CCTTCGCCCGCGAACAGAAACAGGCCGGTGGCCGCTTCCCCCGCCAAACCGACGAGTACAAGAAACCCCTCCCACCCAAAACCAAGATCATATTTTGGCGCCTGACAACAAGATCACCCCAAAGTTAGCGGCATTGGGACACGGCCGGTGCGGTCCAGGGTGCACACATACGGCCCTTGGCCGGGCCGGTTGATCACGCACTGGCCGGGGTAGAACGCCACCCCGAGCCCGTCGTTCGCGCCGAGCGCCGCCTTCAGATCGACGATCACACCGTTCTCGGTGCGCGACGGGAGCACCCCGTCCGCCCAGGCCATCATCCGGCCCGGCGCCGGGCCGAGCAGCGCTCCGAGCGCGTACCGGGCGTCCCGCTCGCCGATTCGGTGCTGAACGGCCCAGGGGTCGAGACCGCCTTGGGACACGGCCATCTGGGTACCTTTCGCTGTTAGTTCTTGTTCCGTGCGGCGGCAGATCAGTTAGCTGGCCGGGTGACAGAGAAGGAGCGCCAGGCCGCTGACGAGACGGAACCAGAGCAGTTCAATCCGCATACGGCAGAACAAGAGCCCTGGGAAAAAGCCAGAGGAAGACCTTATATTCGACGATTCGAGCTGCCGTTGATTGCAATCGATAAGAACGCTTTATCCTTGCGTCTCAGGACACTGGGATTGCACCTTGCTAGCGAGCTAGCGCATCGCGTGCCGCCAATTCCACTTTACTCCCGAGCATTTCGGATTTCAGTCCCGCTGGTTATTTTTGGTGTAGTGGCAGGGAGCTTCTTCAGGGACCTGCTTCCTATTGAGGACTGGGTTTTTGTTCTCGCCGTATGTGCACTTATGTTCTGGTCGTGGTTTCTTGGCCGTCGTAGCATTTATGCGGCGAGGGTAAGGTTCTTTGTTCATGCGCAATCTGCCTTGATGAAGCTCTACGATCGCACCTATCCTGAAGGTGACAAGGTGGGCGCTCTCGATAGTGCCGGACGCGCAGCCCGTGCTCTCTTTGTGTACCTGCAAGGCAGTAGGATGACATGGAAAACTCCACCGGCTATAGCCGATCGCGCGTTTCGACTGGCATACCCGTTGATCAATATAGAACTGACTTCAGAGCTTAGGATGTCGGAGCATGGACGACACGACCTTGCATGGCTTCTCCATGATATCGTTGCGGTTGTCCACTTGGGCGTACCGGACCTAACGCCCAGAATTAGGGAATCATATCCACGGTTGCCAACTCGACATAAGTCGAGCGACGAAATTCCAGAACGGGACATGCTATACCTCGACCCGATGCGCAACAGGAATCGCTGGGAGGTCTTCAAGGACTACGTATTCCCACTGGCGGCATGGTTCAGTCTAGCAATTTCCATTACTTCGCTGGTGATCACGCTTCAGCGCTAACCTACGTGTCATCACCAGGCCGAACGCCACGCGACACCCAGACGAGCGACGGTGTGTTGGGATGGCCGGCGTGCCTGAGCCGCCACTGGCGTCCTGGTTCAGTCTCGCCGTAGCAATAGCTGCCTTGGTGATCAACCAGACTCGGTGAGTCTGCGACCTACCACCACGCCGAGCGCCAGGTCACGACGAGACGAGCCGCTGGGTTCGGGTCGCCGGCGTGGCCGAGCACGAAATCCACGACCGACGCGGGCGGGAGTGCGAGCGCGTCCCAGTCGGTGACGGTGACGCGGTGGCGGCGGCTGGCCGTGCCGAGGTAGGCGGTGCGGATACGGGTGTCGATGACGAGCCGGTCGTCGGCGTCGAGCGGGTCGCGGTAGGTGATCCGGGCGCCGTTGTCGGGTCGGGTGATGGTGACCGGCGGGGTCAGCGGCCCGGTCAGGGTGAGCGTCGGTGCGGTGTCGGCGGTGCCGGTGTTGGCAGCGGTGGCGCGTCCGGTGACCAGTTGCGGCCCGAAGTCCAGACCGGCATCCGCGGAAGTGAAGTCGAGGCCGCTGGGGTCGGTGCCGAAGTCCAGCCCGGTGGTGGAGTCGCCGGGGAGACCGGTCTCGGCGGCGTGTTCGCTCGCGCTGTACTTGCGGGGGTCGGCGGCGACGAGCTGTAACGAGAAGTCCAGCCACCGCCCGCCGGGACGGACGGTGACCAGGGTGGTGTCGTCCTGGGTCACGTGGGCGAGGAGTTCGCCGGTCTCCTCGGTGCAGCGCAACGGGTATTCGCGTCCGGGTTCGGCGCAGAGGGCGGCGAGGTGGTGTTCGGCGTCGCGGCGGGCTTCCCAGGTGGGGGAGTAGATCCAGCCGTCGAGGCGGATGGTGCGCGGGTCGCGGTAGGTGCGGGGTGGCCAGCCGCCGTGCGCGCCGGTGCGGGGTTGGGCTTGGTCGGTGCGCACGGGCGGGGACGCGGACCATCCGGTCTCGGTGTCGATCACCCACTCACGACCGGCCTGGTCCGGTGGCCCGTTGAACACGAGGTCGTCGAGCTGCCAGCGCACCCGCAACGGCAGGCCAGAAGCCGGCATGAACCGAACCACCCCCGATGGCTGTTGGCCGGCTTATGGCGTGCCGGTGGTGCGCATGGCGTAGCCGAGCTGCCGGTTCGCGGCGGTGGCGATGGCCCACGGCGACTGGTCGGGTTGGGCGACGACGGTCTGGTTGACCGTGACCGGCGACCCACCGCTGGCACCTGCCGTGGCGCCGAAGTCGGTACGGACCGGGTCGAAGGCGGCGGTGTTGGCGAGCCGGGTGGCGGCGCGAGCGGCCAGGGGGGTGGCGTCGCGGATGCCGTAGGCGAAGCCCTGGGCGGTGTAGCCGCCGATGCGGTGCATGACCTTGGACGGTGAGGAGATGCCGAGGAAGGACAGCACGGAGTCGACGGCGTCGGAGATGAGGTTCTTGAAGAAGTCGATCACCGCGCCGGCGGCGTTCTTCAGGCCGTTGAGCAATCCGAGGATGATGTTCTTGCCGGCGTCGAGCAGCAGGGAGCCGAGGTCGCCGAGCGCGCCCAGGATTCTGCCGGGCAGCCCACCGAGCCAGGAGATCAGCTCGCCGAGTTTGCCGACCGCGCCGGACACCACGCCACCGAACCAGTCGGCGACCTTGCCGGGTAGGGAGGCGAGCCACCCGATCGCGGTGAGGATGTCGGTGACGCGGGCGGAGATCCAGCCGGTGATGGTGTCCCAGATGCCTTTGACGAACCCCCACACCGCTTGGAAGATCGCGACGGTGGTGTCCCGGATCGCGGTCCAGTTGGTGACGATCACGATGGCGAGCGCGATCACGGCGGCGGCGATGGCGGTGAACGGATTGGACAGGAGCGCGATCCGCATGCCGTTGAACACCATGGTCACCACGCGCACGGCGGTCGCGAGGCCGGTCAGGCCGGTGATCAGCGGGCCGGCGACGGCGGCGAGCGTGCCCAGGCCGATCACGACCGGTCCGAGCCAGGTGGCGTTGGCGGACAGAAACCCGGCGAGTTGCTGGAGTAGCGGCCCGGCGACCTGGAGCGCGGTGACGAGCGCGCCGCCCAGTTGGGTGACGAACACCGACAGGCCGGGCGCGAGGTCGGCGAGCACCGGCCCGAGTTCCTCGAGCGCGGTGCCGAGCACGGTGGAGATGGCACGGCCGGCGGTCGCGGCGAACCGCGCGACCGCGCCCAGCACCTCCGCGCCTTCCGCGCTGTCGAGGAAGTCGGCGAGCTGGCCGGTGGCGTCAGCGAGAAATTGCAGGAACCCGCCACCGGAGGCGTCCAGCGCGCCGAACACGCTACCGGCGATGGAGCCGAGGTTCCGCAGGATCGTCAGGAGTTGGCCAACGGCGTCGATGCCGCCCTGAATCCAGCCGGCCAGGTCACCGGAGGCGCGGGCCTGCGCGATGAACGCGGCGAACCGTTCGGCGGCATCGGCGAGACCGGCGGCCAGACCGGGCAGGAACGACGCGCCCACCGTGGTGATGTCCCGCAGGACGGCGGCGAACGCGACCCCTGCCGGCGCGAGCCGAGCGAGCGCCGCTTGGACGTCAGCGAAGATCGCCGAGGTGTCCGCGACCGACTGGGACGAGCTGAGGAACGTCGCGAACGAGCGCGCCCCGGTGTTCAGCTCGGTGGCGATGCCGCCGAGCCCAGTCCGCAGCACCGGCAGATACGAGCCGGCGAGGCTGGTGATGGTGTCGGCCAGGCCGGTGAACAACCGCTCCTGAACATCCAGCCGCAACGCACCGAACGCCGGGCGCAGGTCCCGGATCGCGGTCGCGGTGGCCGCCGCCGAGGGCGCCAGGTTCGCGAGCGCGTCGGCGAACGCCGCAGGGTCGTCCATCGACGAGAGCGCGTCGCCGAACCCTTGCATCCCGACGACGAGGGTGGTGATAGCGGCGGTGGCGGCGAACCCGGCCGCCGGCAGCAGCAACAACGCCCCGGACGCCTGGGCGGCGCCGACCGCGAGCCCGGCCAGGCCGGTGGCCGCGGCCGCGAGCCCGCCGATCGCGACCGAGATCGACGCGAGCCGCGTGAACTGCCGGCCGCGGACCGCGAGCTGGGCCAGGACCTGGTCCAACTCGCGTTCGTCCACGGTGACCCGCAGGTGCACCGACTCGCCGGCCAAGCCACGGACGATGCGCTGGAACTCTGCGTCGACCCGGTCGGCGTCCAGCTCGACCGGCACCGTGGTCGTGGCGACGCGTTCGGCGGTGGCGGCGAGCCGGCGCGCGTCGGCGGCGAACCCGGTGTCGTTGAGCACCGCCCGCACGTGGAGCTCGATGGAGCGTTCCAGCCGGGTCAGGTAGCGAGACACCGACGGGCCGAACTCGGCGGTGTCCTGCACGACCCGGACCGACACCCGGCCGATCTCCTCGCCACCCGGCCCCGCCACGCCATCACCCCCGCGTGGTGATCACGTCAGTCAGGCGGTCTGCCCGCGGCGGCGATCTCGGCGACCGTGACGACCCGCCCCGCCCGGCGCGGTGTCGTCGGGCGCGGCAGTGGGGTCGGTGGTTTCGGGCGGCGGCGGGCGTGGGCGGCGACGGTGGTCCAGGTGTTGACCTGCACCGCGTCCACCACACTCGCCAGCAGGTGCGCGGTGGATGTCCAGGCGCGATGCTCGGCGGCGTGGTCGGAGCCACCGCGCAACGCGGCGACGGTGGCTGAGTCTTCGGGGAGGTGCTCGACCCACCACAACACCCGCCTCGGCGACAACCCGCCAGGGGTGTCGTGCCAGAGGTGGGTGAGGTCGGCCCGGTAGTAGCGGCGCACATCGGCGTCCAGCGCGGTGCCGCCTACCTGGTCGATCAGTCGGTCGAGCGCGAGGCTTCCGGGAGCTGACACGTCTCCTGGTACTTGCGGAACACGCCCATCAGCGTGAGCAGGTCACCCTTGATCGCGGACAGCAGCGCGCGGCCCGCGGACTTGGTCTCGGCGACCAACACGAGGACGTCACCGATCGCGGCCAGCAACGCGTCCTCCCGGTCGGCGTGCTGGGTGTTCTCGTCGGCGACCTGCCCGATCAGCCGGCCGAGGTCGGCCAACCGTTTCCGGTCCGGTTTCGCGAGTCGGAGCGTGTGCCGCAGGCGGACGGTTTGCCCGTTGGGGAGTGTGATTTCCAGGTCACCGAACTGGGTTTCGGCTTCTTGCCGGATCTCGTCGAGCCCGATCGACATCGACACGCGGACCTCCAATGTCATTGGTGGGTAAGGGAAACGGGGGTTATGCGGGTGTGGCGCCGAGACCTGGCGCGTACCAGTCCATGAGGTTGGACCCGGTGATCTGGAGGACCTGGGCGCGGACGGGGAAGGCGAGGAAGTTCTCCACATCCACGCTGATGTCGTCATCGCTGCCGATGGACACGCGCGGCACGTACAGGCCGGCCTCGGCCGCGCCGTCGATCATCCGCACGAACAACCCGCGCTCAACCGGGTCACCGACCCCGTTCACGCCGAACACGCCGGGCGTGTCGATGTCGCCCTGGCCGAAGAACAGCTCCAGGGCGTTGTTGTCGAGCTGATGGAGCTGGAACGTGATCGCCCACGTCGCCGGCTCCCGGCGTTCCCGCAGGGCGGGGTTCTCCCACGTGCCCTTGACCTCGGAATCCCCGGCGTCGCGGGTGATCGTCAAACCCTCCTCACGGGAGGTGTGCCCGACGATCGACCACGGATCAGCCGGGTCACGCGGGTCGGTAGGCGGTGCCTGGCCGGCTGCGGCGAGATAGACGCGGCCGGTGCCGGGAATCAGGACAGCGCCATCGTTGAGCGCCACAGGAAACAAGCCTCCACAACGAAAGAAGGCGACACACTGGTTCGCGTGTCGCCTTGCGGTACAAGGAACGGTCAGGGGCGGGGTGGGCGGACGCCGAGTTCGTAGGTCGCGGTGTAGCGGTAGACCTCGGCCGGCTGCCCGGCTGTGCGGATCGCGCGCGGATAGCTCGCGGTGCGGAACGAGGCGAGATGGCCGTGTGGGGTGACCGTCTGGTCCTCCCACGCCCGGAACAACGCCACCCGGACGTCCTCGGCGAGATCCGCCGCCGCCCGCCTACCCCTGGTGGCGAACACGTCGACCTCGACGCGCGGCACACCCAGGAACCGCGGATCGACCTCGTCGCCGCCGACCACGTCGACGAACACATACGGCGTGCGGCGCAGCGGGTCGGACAGCTCGGACTCGACCGTCACCGCGCCGGGCAGGGCGGCGCGCAGGATCGCGAGAACGAGCCCGTCGACATAGGGCAACAGCCGCAACGCCTGACCTCCATTCACGCCATTCGCGCCATTCCGGTCAGGCTGTCGGGTGCTGAACGCGATGGCCGGAACGCGGCTGGAACGGGGTCGGGGGTTACAGGTCGGCGGCGTCGCGGAGGATGCGCAAGCCGGGCACGTAGGTGACGGTGGCGTCGGTCTCGCCGTTGTCGGTGAAGTGCCCGAACTCGATGCTCATGGCGGCCTCGTCGACCAGCGAGACGTGCCCGTCGGTACGGCCGTAGGTGACCTCGATCTCGGCGTCGCCCGAGTGACGGTGTTGGGCGAGGTTCGCCTCCGCGCGGGCGCCGACCTCGCGGGCGGCGGCACGCACGGCGGCGCGAACGCCGGGCAGGTGCGCCACGATCGCGTTCACGTTCCGGTCCACCTCAGCCATCACCATCACCTCCTTGTCGTTGGGGTCCGCGGGCTTGCATGAGGGCGGTGGTGTGGCGGGTGGCGGGGCTGTCGCCGCGTTGTTCGGGTTCGCCGAGCACGTCCCAGGTGCGGCCGTCGTAGTCGATCCGGTCCCACGGACCAGCCGGGGCGTGCCGGGCGATCACGCGCGCCACGGTCGCGACTTGTTGGCCGTTGACGACTAGCTCGGTCGAGCGGACCGGCTGCACCCGCGCCCACACCAGTACCGGTGTGTGGCCGGGCCGCCAGCCGTAGTTGCCGTCCGTGTCGGGTTCCCACACCGAGCGGTAGATCACGATGGCGTGGGTGCCGTGGTCGAGCAGGCTCACGGGCAGCTCCCGCACCAGAGGTCACACACCCACCGCGACGGACACGGTCGGCGTGGTCTCGGGAAGGCGGGGGTGATGGTGAACGCGCCCGGCCGGACACCGATCAGCCGCCAGTCGGTATCGGGGATGTCGAGGTAACCAGCGGCCGCGCGGGTGTCGATCGTGTAGGAGTAGTCCCCGGCCGTCTCTGACCGGTATCCGCCGGGATTCCTGAGCACTCGAACGACGGCGTTCGCCTCGATCATCACCACGAGTTCGCGGCGGATACGACCGTCCGCGATCCGCTCGTCGAGGTCGGGTATCCGGGCGCGGATCAGGTTCTCCGCGTCGTCGAGCAGCACGGCGGCCAGTGCGCGTTCGTCGTCGGTCAGCGGCCGGCCGAGCCGGGCGGCGACGTCGGCGACGTCGGCGTAACTCACGACCGCTTGCCGCCGCCAGCCGTGCGGCGGGCAGTCCTAGTGGCACCGCGGGTGGTGGTGCGCCGTGCTGGCCGTGCCGGCTGCTCGCCGGTGGTCTGGGCGGGTTGGGGGTGGGTGTAGCCGGCGGCGATCAGCCGGTCGGCGTGCTCGTCGCGGACCCGCACGCGGGTTCCGATAGTGTTGATCAGGTCCACGTCATGTCACCAGATTTCGTTGCGATACAAGGGATTCCAGCTCGGTAACCCACGCCATGAGGTCGGTCCGCGGGTCGAGTTCAGCGGCGCGACGGCGCGCGACAGCCGAGAGCGGTTGCCAGGTCTCCGGGTGGAGCAGGGAGCGGAGCGCGCGTTCCCAGGTGTCGAGATCGTCGCGGTCGCAAAACGTGCCCGCGTAGCTGAGGCTTTCCAGCAGACCGGGGGTGGGGTGCGCGATGGTGAGGATGCCGGAGTGAGCCGCCTCGACGGCGACCATGCCGTAGGACTCGTAGATCGACGGCATGAGCAGTACCCGCGTGCGCGCCCACACGTCCCCGCGCATGTCTCCGGTCGGCCGCTGGATCCGCACGTTCGGGAGGTCATCGCGGATGACCTGGTGGCCGTGGCCGCCGACCACGCCGAGGAACGGGACGTCGGGCATCCGTTCGGCGAGCGCGTAGAACACGCCGCTGCCCTTGTCCCGGTTCAGATTCACCAGCGTTACCCGGTCTCCGGGCGTGGTGGCGTGCTCGTCGCCCCACACGGGCGGGTGCACCACGATGGACCGTAATCCCTTGTGCCGCTTGGCGAAGTGTCGGGTGATCCAATGGGTGTTGAACACGGCCAGACTGGGGCGTTTGTGCAGCCACAGGTTGGTGTGGTGCATGTGGTTATGGACCACGTGCACCACCGGCACCCCGAGATCCCGGCCCAACTTCGAGGTGTGCGGGGTCTCCTGGTGATGCGTCACCAACACATCCGGATTCAGCGAGGCGACCAAGCGTGGCACGGTGCGCTCGCCCGTGCCCGCCCGGTGCACCACCACCCCGTCCACCTGGTAGTCGTCGACGCCCTCGGGTTGGGAGGTGACCACGACGTGCGCGTCATGTCCGGCGTCGACCAGGGCGCGGAGCATCGCGTGGATCATCGTTTCGGAGCCGGCGCGGTGGTGCGGGAGATAGAAATGGATCAGTGCGACAACCCGCACCCGAATTTCCTTTCTTCCGGGAAGCCGAGCGCCGCCTCGCCGCGTGGCATACTCGCGCGCGTGAATCGTCGTCGGCGCGTTATAGCGGCGGTCGTTACCTTTGCTGGCCCAGTCGTCTTAGGTGCGCCCGCCGCGCAAACCCTGTGGCATTGGATCTGCCTGGTCGTGGGCTCTGGCCTCGGTGTGTTTTTGTTTTGGCTAATCAGCGGCGAGGAAAAAGGGGGCAACTCGTTGACACGCCACAGTGCTGACAACCCAACGCGTCGACTGTTGGTTTCAGGCTTCGGTCAGCTGCCGGCGGTTTCGTAGGCGGCGAAGGCGTCGACGTTGCCGATGGCCCACCCGAACGTGGCTTCGACGAGGAGGCCGACGAGGTTGTGTTGCCACAGGGACACGAGTTGCCCGTCGATCATCACGGTTGCCTCGGTGGAGACCTTGATGACCATTTCCTCGGCGAAGCCCCACCGCACGAGGGACCAGTCACCGCCGAACGCGCGAACCGAGCTGTCGGGGTTGGCGCCGATGCGGCCGGACACGGCGCGGCTGTACGCGGTGGGCAAGCCGAGGACGGTGTCCATCCGGTCGGCGAGGTTGGTCGCGGTCTGGAGCAGCGGGCGGCCGTTGCGGTCGGTTGCCCCGATCAGCTGCGGGCGGAGTCGGGAGTCGGCGGCGAACCCGGTGAACTCGTCGGAGGTGTCGTCGTTGACGACCAGCTCGTAGCCGGCGACCAGGTCCCCGGAGATGCCGCCCTCTTCCTGCGGCGTGCTGCCGAGGATCACGCGGTTGCTGGTCTGGTTGACGTACTCCTTGCCCTCGACGAGTGCGCCAGTCAGCGGTGACCGGCCGTGCAGGGTGAGGAGGTCGGCGCCGCGGGCGATGGCGAACGCGAGGTCGTCGCTGATCTGTTCGTAGGTGCCGCCGATGTTCGAGCGCGCGAACTCCTCGGACACCACGACGATGGTCGCCATCTTGACCGGCTTGAACGTCTTCACGCCGTATCCGACGTCGGAGACGGGCTTGGCCTCGCCCTCGCCGACCACCCCGACCTCGGGCCGTTTGGTGGTGGTCGGGATGGAGGTTTCGCCGAGGATGACGGGGATGGTGCCGCCCAAACGCATCACGACGGAGCGTTCCTGGGCCTTGTCGAAGATCGGGCCGGTGACCTCGCGCGGTAGGAGCTGCTCGGGGATGTTGGCCAGGGTTGTGGGCGGAATCGGTAATCACTCCAAAGTAGACAGTCAGGGTGACCGGCCTTATTTGAGGCGGTCTTGGATGAACGCGGAGAACACTTCGGCCGGGGTGGTCGCGCTGCCGGTGGCGGTGTCGATTCCGGCGCCTTGGGAGGGGTCTGGCCGCTGACGCTCCGGTGAGGCGGCGGGTAGGCCGAGGAGTTCGCGGAGACGGACGGCGTCGGCGGCCAGCTCGGCGTCGGTGTCGCCGACCAGCCGCGCGGCGAAGTCCGCGACCTGGCCGGGCGGGACGTCGGCGGCGAGCGCGGCGCGCAACCGGGCCGTGTCGCGTTGCGCGGTGGTGAGTTCGCCCGAGAGGCGGTCGATCTCGGCGCGGGACTCCTGGTCTCCGGCCTGCACATCGGTGTCAGAGTCCTTGTCGGTCAAGGCTTTCTGAATCGCGTTCCGCTCTCGCCGGTACTTGGCGGCGTCGTTGCGGGCGCGGCGGATCTCGGTCTGTGCCCACTCGGGCAGCTCGCCCAGCGACCCTGCGACCGCGCTCGACGCGACGGCCGCTGTCGGTGCGGGTGTCGGCTCGGTCGCCGACTGGTCCGCCGGGGTCGCGTCGGTCGTGGTGTCGGTGGCGGATGGTTCGGGTGTGGAGGTGTTGTCGGGCAAGGGAAAGGCCCTCCTGGGGCATGACAAGGTGCCGGCTCGCCGGGAGCCGGGCAACGGAACCGCTGGTGTCGTGTCCGCCGGGGACGCCGACACCAGCGCGGGTCAGGTGGTCTGGGGTGGGTTGGTGTAGAGGGCGCGGCGGAAGGCGTTGAGCGCGTCGCGGCCGGAGTAGCCGGCGGTCGAGGTCCGCCACAGGTCGCGGGCGGTGTGGTGGGTGTCGCGGCCGGGCCAGTCGTTGGGGTCGAACACGGGCACGGCGAGGCAGTCACAGCCGTCGTGCCACGCGCGCATGTCGCGCATGTCGGAGGGCGCGGCGGGGATCCGGTAGACGGGGCCGCGTGAGGCGAGCATCCAGCAGAACGCGCAGGTCTCCCGCCCGGTCGGTACCCGCGCCCACCGAACGGTCAACGGGTCACGGTCGCTGGCGGTGATGATCGTGTCCCGCCCGGCCTGCTCCACGTGCCGCATCACCGCGGCCGCCGTGGTGGTGATCCCGGCGCGTGCGGTGTCCGGGTCGCCGAGCCGGGGCCGGGCGGTGCGGGTGAGGAGCTGGTCCAGCGCCGCCCGGTCGTAGTCGGGTGGCTCGACGCCGGATGGTCCGGTATCTGATGGTGCGGTGTCGGTGTGGTCGGCGCGGTGGTCGCGGTAGAACGAGAGGGCCAGGTCGACCGACGCGCGCCGGCCCTGCACGACGGTCGGGAACAGCGCGTCCAGCACGTATTGCCACTGGGCGGGGGTCAGTGGCCGCCCGGCCAGGGCGCGCAGGGTCGCCACGACCGCGGCGACGACCTGGCGGGTGATCGTGTCCTGCGCGCGGCGGTACT
This sequence comes from Actinophytocola sp., assembly GCF_009379765.1. GTDB lineage: Bacteria > Actinomycetota > Actinomycetes > Mycobacteriales > Pseudonocardiaceae > Actinophytocola. Next base: position 11,680 of record NZ_WHTD01000111.1, read on the forward strand.
CGACCAGGTTCACGCCGACAGCACCTCACTCGTCGTCGAGGGGTCGGTGGTGGTGGGTTCGGTGTCGGTGGCGCCAACAGTCGCCATCAGGCGGGCGAGGGGGTCGTCGCTGGCGGCGTCGGCGAGCTGGCGGCGCTTCTCGGCGGTGTAGCCCAGCTCTTCCCACGCGACCGAGGGCGGCAGGATGCCGACCGCGACCAGCTTCGCGACCGCGTCGGCCTTCGCCGCGTAGGTCGGCGTGGACGGGTCGCGCCAGACAGCTTCCAGGCGCGCGGCGTCGGCGGGGAGGTCGCCATCGATGATCAGTATCCCGAGCCGCATCGCCTGCTCCCACGCGCCGGAGAACGCGCGTGTGCGCCGCTCCGCGCGTTTGACCAGGCGTGCTTCGGCGCTGCGGATCGCGTCCGCTGAGGCGGGGTTCTCGGAGACGAGGCCGAGGAAGTGGGGCGGCAGCCCGGACAGCGCGGAGACGAGACGGGCGTAGGCGTTGATCACTTCGGTGAAGTTGCGCAGGTCGGCGGCGGTGAACTGGCCGACTTTCGCGTCCGGGTCGCCGAGCGCGAGGATGCGGCCGATGTAGGCCTCCCACGCGGGGATCGGGTTCCCGTCCTCGTCGACAAAGTCCTCGCGGGTCGCGCCGAGCACGTACCGCTGCGGCACGGCGAGGAGTTCTTGCGCGCCTTGCAGGTTGGTCAGGGTGCGGCACGCGGCGTCGGTCAGGCCGGTCACGTCGGCCATCTCGGAGCGTCCGTCGCGGTCGGCGAGGCGGGCGCGGTTGACCAGCGGCACCACCGGCACCTGGCCGAGTCGGTGTTCGATGGTGTCGACCGGCCGCCAGCCGGCGGAGACGCGGTCGTAGAACACGGTCCGGTCCGGCAGGTACAGCGTCGCCGACCGCGCGGCCCCGCCGTGCTCGGGTGCGTTGTAGAGCCGCAATGCCGCCCGCACCCGCCGGGTGCGCGGATCGATGTCGGCCACCATCGACCGCGCCGACTCCGGGGTGATCACCGGGACGTCGGGCTGGTCCTCGTTGGGGCCGACAGTGAGGAACGCGCGGCCGGCGACCAGGGCTTCCAGGTGCGCGAGCGACGATTCTTCGTCGAGGTTGTTGGCCTGCCACCACGACCACAGCCGGGCGTCGGTGTCGGCGGTGTCGGCGAGCCGGAACCCCTCGACATCGAGCCTCTCTTCGAGGCTGTCGACGACCAGGCGCGGCCAGTTGACGACGACCTGGAGGCGGCGCATTTCTGGTGGCAGGCCGAGCCCGAGCGCGGCCAGGCGTTGCGTGCCGTCGTAGTAGGCGTCCAACCGCCGCACGCGGCTTGAGCGGGTCTGCAACCGGCGGCGGAGGTCGTGCAGCACATCCAGGTCAGCCACCCGTCACCCCCGTTCGGGATCGCGGCCAGCGCGGGTCAGCGGAGGACGGTGACGCGGCGGCTACGGCGTTTGCGCCGCTGGTACTTCTCGGACGCGAGGACGAGGCGGCGGACCAGGCGGGCGCCGATCAGGCAGACCGCGAGGTCGATCTTGTGCGGACTGTCGCGACCTTCCTTGGCGATGGACACGCCGTGGCGGTTGGGGGCGCGGCGGGCGTTGAGCACGTGCCGGCGGAGCCGGAGGTCGCCGTCGTGGCTGAGGGTCTTCTGGCGGATGTCGGCGAGGGTGCGTTCGGTCGCGGCGGTGAACTCGGCGGTGCGGACGCGCATGTCGAACGCGACCGGGTGCCGGTACTTGCCGGTGCTGGCGTCGATCAGCAGCCGCTTGCCGAACTCCTGCCCCCACGTGTCGACGTAGGACTCGAATTCGCGGATGTCGGCGGCGAAGCCGAGCACGTCGAACCGGTCGAACGCGCGCCGCACGGCGAGGTCGGCGGCGGCGCGATCGACGCGCCAGGTCTTCCCGGCGGTGCCGGGTGGTCGTTCGTCGACGTGCAACACGGCGGCGTGCCCGTCGTCGAGGCGGACGGCGACCAGGCCGGTGGCGTCGTCGCCCGCGCTGCCGTCGAAGAACAGGGCGATCTCGTCGCCCTCGGCGAACGGTGTCGTGTCGGGGCGGTGGCAGGCGTCCCACTCCGGGGCGGAGGACCAGGCGGTGTGCGCGGCGGTGCGCTGGTTGAAGAAATAGCGGCGGGCGTCGGCCACGTCTTTGGTGAGGTCCCAGAACTCGTCCCGGACGATGCCGGGCAGGTCCATCCACGCGGCCGCCGGCCCGTACACCTCGGCCAGCGCGGCGACCACACTGTCCAGGTCGGTCAGGTCCACCTCGGCCGGGGCCTCGCGGTGGTCCCACAACAACCGCGCCGCCCGCGCCCGACCCTCGCGGATGGCTTGGGCCTGCCGGTCCACGGCTTCGAGGACTGAGTCCTCGCCGGGCTGGTACATCGTGGAGGTGAGCAGCGCCCAGGGGTCGGCGTCACGGCGTTTGCGGAGGTTGCGGTCGACGGTGCGGAACATGCGCCGCAACTCCGGGGTGACGTACAGGTGCGGCTCGTCGAAGATCGCCAGCGACTCTTTGCCGCCGTCCTTCGCCGACGAGCTGGCGGTGGACGGGACGATCTCCCCGCCATCGGGCAGCAGGACACGGGTCAGGCCGACCGCGTCAGAAGGTAGGTCGTCGCCGATCGGGCCGTGTTCGAGGTTGTGGTGGATGACGTCGTAAGTGTTGCCGGTCTGGGTTTCCTCGGTAGCCAGGCACCGGACGTAGGGATACACGAGCGGCCGACCCATCGGCTCGCCACGGGTGTAGCGGTAGACGAAGTCCCGCCACACGAACACCTCACCACCGCTGGCCCAGCCGGCGAACCGGGACGGCCCGAGCGCGTCGAACAACCCGACATGCCCGGCCAACTCGCTCTTGGCGCGGCCCTTCGGGCGGACCAGCGCCGCGCGCGAGTACAGCCGGCGGCCGTGCGGGTTGTGGGCGTAGGCGTCGAGCAGGAACCCGGCGAACTCGTCATCCAGCTCGACCGGATCGCCCTGCACATCGCCCGGACCGTGCACACAGAAATGCTCGATCCACGCTGCGCCGAGCCAGCCAAGGGAGCGGTTCCGGTCGTGGTCGGGGGCGTGGACCAGTTCACGAGGCACCGCCGCCCAACCTCCGTCGACGCTCGTCCAGCCGCGCGACCTCCGGGGTGTCGCCAGCGGCACTGTCCGCCTCGATGGACTGGCTGGCGGGTGGCGTGATCGTGATCCGGGCACGTAGCCGGTCGACGTGCGTCGCGCCCAGCAGGCCCTCGTTGAGCCGGATCTCGGCGAGAAGGTCCTTGCGGGGCTCGTTGAAATACTGGTCCACCAGCGGAGCCAGCATGTGCAACCGCTGCCAATCCGTCACCGTGAACGCCTGCGCCTGAGGCGACGCGCACCACGTCCGGTACCACGCCCGTGTGTGCCGCGAATACGTCGAGGCGTTCGGCAAGCTCGGCGCCTCGACTGTGCCGTCTGCCGACACGGTGACCGCCGCCGAAGCCAACGGGTCCGCGTTACGGCGATGACGCTTCGAGTTCGGCGGCGGACCATAGCCAGCCATCGGGGAACGTCACCGCCTTGGTGCTGGTCGGCAGGCGCACGGCGGTACGTGGGATGCGCTATCTGAGCCGGAGGATCGTCTCTATTCGATCGGCTGCGGCGACGGCATTTTCGTGTTCCCACACGCGTACAACGATCCACCCGTTCTCACGGAGGCGCTGATCTGTGTCCCGGTCCCGACGCTGATTGGTGGCCAACTTGTCCGCCCACCATGCCGCGTTGCTCTTGGGCTGAGTTGCGTGTTCCGGGCACGAGTGCCAGAAGCAGCCGTCCACATACACGGCCAGACGCTTGCGAGGGAAGACCAGGTCGGCCCGTCGGCGCAGTCCGGGGAGAGGTGCGAAGTCGACGCGATAGCGAAATCCGCGGCGGTGAAGTTCGCGACGGAGCGCCAACTCTGGTGCCGTGTCTCGACGGTGTGCAGCCTGCATGCGTCGACGTGCTCCAGGGCTGGACGCCGGTGGCCTGTCAGCTCTAGAAGTGTCGCGATCAGGCGATATGCCCGAAGTTGGAGTCATAGAGGTGGGCGGCTCGGTTGATCATCTGGTCGTAGTGGTAGGCGTCGGTAGGTCCAGGTGCGGGCGGCGGAGTCACCACGGTAACCGGTGCGCCGTCGTTGGTCATCGAGACCAGCATGATCCCAATGGCGTCGAATCCGCGCCCCCCTGTACCGGGACCGGACCGGCGACTGATCTTGCTGATCATGTCGAGAGTCCGGTCGGTGTCGTGTGGCTGCCGATGTTGTGACACCTGGGCGGGGTGGTCTTCGGTGATCTCTCGTCGATTTCGATCCGGGCTGATGAACGTATCCGCGTAATTGATCATCACAAAGCCAATCGCCAGCGCGTTCGGGTTGTCCCCATGAACGGTGGCGTGACTGGATGTCAACTCGTCGTGCAGCCGCGGCAACGCCTTGATGTGGGCGGTCATGCATGCCTTGGCTTCGAGTGCAACAAGGACCGTGGCGCCTGCGGTGCCAGGCGGTGCCACTGGAAGTTTTGCCAAGGTCTTGGCCTCGTCGTCGGTCAGAATCACGCCGTATCGGTCGGCGAGGTCGGCCAGGTCGAACGCTTTACCGGAGTTCGGACTTCCCGGTCCAGGTGTTCGAGCGACAACCAGATCGAGATTCTTGGTCTTCTCGGACTCCCAATCATGGAGCTTCCGGTTGATGCCGAAGGTGACCTTGCCCGCGAGCACATGCTGCTGGAGCAAGCTACTGGACTGGAGCATGTCGAACAGGATTGCCCAACAGGCAACCTTGGAATGCAGATCCGAACGAGAGTGGTACTGCCACCGCCGACCGAACTTGTCGTCAACACCAGGTACGGACATGGTCCTGGCGATGATCTCGGGCCCTTTCACGCTGCCTCGCGAGGGTCGCCACCCATGTTGATCAGGTGCTTTTCAACGTCATCGAGGAATCCAGGCACGAACTTGAGTTTGCTAGCTCGTGCTCGTTTCAGAAAGCCTTGGGTGGCGCGGACGGAGAGAGGTGCGGGATCGAGGAGGCTTTCTTCTAGGTGGTGATAGTCGGAGACGACTGGCCACATGCTGAGGTCGGCCCTGTGGGCGTTCCCATCTCGGCCCCATGCAGCTCTCGGCCAAGGGTCGCCCGGCTGAAGTGCTTGATCATTCTGGCCGTCGTATGGCACGGGGTTGGCAAGCCGTTCGCCGATCCATGCCGACATGAGGGCGCTGACCGCATTCCCGACGAGCTTCCACCGATGTCCGGGGCGCACGCCATCAACGTCCAGCGCTGGACGTGTCCAGTCTCGCGCGAATCCCTGCAACCACTCGGCGTCCGCAATGCCGGGAGTAACCAAGCCGCGACTACCAGTCAGACGAACAGCCGGCGGACTCGCGATACCGATCGCGGAGCCGCCTTTGAGAGTCGGGGTCGCATCCACTGCCCAGCCCAGGCCCCGCGTGCCTTCTGTCCAGTAGAACCCGCAGGCCCTCTGGTCGTGGTGACCAGTGAACGGTTCCGTGGCGTCCTGCCCGAAGAGTACTTCCCGCGGGTCCTCCGTGCGGGAAGCCAGCAGCAGAACGCGCCATCGCCGCTGGGGTCGCCCGAACGCGCGTGCGTCGACGATGCGGTAGGCCCACGAGTATCCGTGTTCTTCCAGCGAGGATGTCAGATGCCGCATTGCCCAACCGCGGTCAAGTTGGAGCATGAACGGGACGTTTTCGATCAAGAGCCAGCGCGGCCCTTTCTTACGACGGACGAGGCGGAACACGTGCTCGACCAGGCCTGATCGTTCACCGTGGATTCCGACCGTTCGGCCGGCCTGACTCAGGTCCTGGCATGGAAACCCGGCCGTGACCATCTCCGTATTCTGAGGAAGACCACGCAGCTTCGTTACGTCTGACACGACCGGAACGTCGGGAAAGTGATGCGTCAGCACCGCTTGAGCGGCGGCATCGATCTCGCAGAACAACTCTGTGTTCCAGCCATGATCATGTAGACCGTGCTCAAGACCCCCGATACCGGCGAACAGACCAACAACACTGCCCGCACCCACCGAGGCCTCCCCTACGCGCCGAACTTATCGATCACACGTGTCAGAAGCAACGTATACCGGATCACCGACACGTTGTGGGACGTCGGGGTCCTGCATGCCTGACTCCCAGACCCGTACAGAGGGCGGGTCGCTATCACATACCGGTGCGGCGCACGGCCGGGCCGGGGTCTACCCCCGGTAGGGCCGGTACGGTCCGTTCGCGTCGCACACGATCACGCTGCGCAGCAGGTCAGCGAGCGCGTCGGGCTGGGACAGCATCGGTGAGTGATCCGAGCGGAGCCGGTGCACCTGGTCGCAGCGCGCGGACATGACCGCTTGGGCGGCGGGGTGGATCGCGCGGTCGCGAGTGGTCAGCAGGTAGGTGGTCGGCAGGTAACGCCACGCCGGGTCCGTGACCGGCGTGCGGACCGAGGACACGGACTGGTGGGTGAGCTGCCGCGCGGCCCACGCCGCCTGTCGCGGGGAGCAGTCGCCGTAGAACACGCGCGTCGGGTGGCCGGCGTCGATGTAGCCGTCGTGGACGGTGACCCAGTTGGGGAACTGGTGGCCGTGCAGGCTGTCGATGCTCTCGCCCTCGTCGGGCACGAACGCCGCGAGGTAGACGACCTGCTGGACGTTCGGGACGTCGGTGAGGGCCTCGGTGGCGACCATGCTGCCGTAGGAGTGCGCGACCACCACCACCGGCCCGTCAACCTCGGCCACCGCGGTGCGGAGGATTTCGGCGTCGTCGTACAGGTCGCCGAGCCGGTCCGGGTCCGACCCCGAGCTGGCGAGGTCGACGGTGCGGGTGTCGAGGTCGGGGAGCTTGCGGCGGAGCTGGTCCCAGACCCAGGGGCCGTGCCACGCGCCGTGGGTCAGAACGATCGTTGGGTTGGGCATGGGATGCGACACGGTTGTCGGTGTCCTCTCGGGGTGACGGGTCGGCGGTTCAGCGGAGGCCGGGGTGAGGTTCGGATGGGCGGCGTCGCGCTCGGCGTGCAGCGGCGGCCGTGCCGCCCTCACGGGCGCTCTTGGCGCGGTGACACGGTGCACAGACACCGCGCAGGTTCGACAGGTCGTGGTTGTCGCCGCGGCGGATGTGGTCGACCTCGGTCGACGGCGCGGCGCCGCAGATCCGGCACACGGGATCGCGGGCGAGCACACGGGCGCGGATCGCGGGCCAGTCGCGCGGGAGCCGCTGGCGGCGGGTCGAGCGCGACCACGCCGGCACGACAACCCCCGCCTCGCTCGGTCAGCGGTCAGTGGTCGTGGCTGGTCCGGGGCGACCGTGGCGGGCATTTGGGGGTTGTGGGTGTTGGTCCCGACGCGCTCCGGACCAGGCCAGCGACGTGGCCGGCGATGTAGGCCGGCGGTGTGGAGCGGCCCCGCACCCGGGGAACTGGTCGCGGGTGCGGGGCCGAGATTTCTGGTGTGGCTGGGGTTCAGCGGGTGAAGCCGGCGGCGAGGGCGGCGAGGTGGGTGATGAATCCGTCGAGTAGTTCGCCGTACTCGACCGGCAGCCACCGGTGCCCGTCGTTGTCGACGGTGTTGTACCGCACCATCCGCAACGCGTCGTACAGCTCACGCAGATCCGGTTTCCGCATCAGCAGCGCGGCCGGCGCGCGGGTGGGGAACTCGACCGCCGGCACGTCGAGATCCTCGCCGTACTGCGCCGCGTAGGCGGCGTTCTGCGCGATGTGGACCGCGCGGAACACCCGCGCGACCCGCTCGCCACGGACACCACGATGCGGATGGGCGCTGATCACGGAGAGGGTCCGCTGACACAGCTCGACCAACGTGTCGGCGGAGGTGACGGAGACCGACATCAGGCGTTCCCCCCGGTCAGGTCGGTGTTCTCGACGGTGAACCGGAACATCTCGCCAGAGCCGACCTCGACGGTGACCGGGAAGTCGCCGAACGTCACCCGACCGGCGGCTGCCAACGTGTCGAGCCGCTCGGCGGTGGCCGGGTCGTCGTCCATCGCATAGCCGCCGACCGGCTCGAACCGCTCACCGGCGCGCAGCGCGCGGGACACGGTCTCGAAGTTGGTCATGGTGCCGAACTCGTAGCACACGCCTCCGGCGCGGCGGCCGGACCAGCGAACAAACGCCAACTCATTCGTTGTGTCGGATGTGAACTCGGTGGACATCGATTTCTCCCTCACCGTTATCTCGGGCCTTTTGTCCCGGTCGCCGGATGGCGTGTTTTCACACTGTCCGGCCGGATTGGTTTTGGGAGTGCCTTGTGGTCGAACCGTGGTCGTTCGTGGTCGATTCGTGGTGTGCCCCGAATTGGTGTTCGAGTTCCGCCGAGATCGGTTCCAGTAGAAGGCGTATCGCGGTGGCTCCCTGGGCGGGGACGACACCGTTTCCGAGCATTTTCATCGCCATCGTTCGGCTGATTCCGGGAACGTCGGTGACCCAGCCGGATTCGAGGCCCATCAACCATTCGACCCATTCGGGGTTGAGCCGGTCTCGTCCTCTGACGGGGACGATCGGGAACGGCGCTTCGCGGCCGAGAACGCGTTCCCAGTGTCGGATGGCGGGGGTGAACCGGCCCCAGTCGACCCGGCTGCTCGCTCCGCGGCCAGCCAGCGTGTTCGCCTCAGCTCCAGCCGCAGCGCCACCGACAGGGAGCCGGAGAGCTGGCGGCCGCGTGCCAGGTAGACGTCGACGTCCTCGCCGTCGTTCGGGTTGGACGCCGCGGGGGTCGGTACCCCTGGGCCAGGCGAGACCGAAGACACGGAACCGCTGGTGCGGGGCACCGATGGCGGAAGCTGGTAGGCCCAGCCATCGACAGTCATACCCGCGCTCGGCCAGATCGCCGAGTACGGTTCCGAGCGCCCGCGTCCCGCCTTGTCCGTCGCTTCCCAGGTCTCGCCGGTCCAGCGGGCGAACGGGAGTGGGTGCGCTGGGCGCATTCAACAGCCCCCTCACGTTCTCGAACACAACCAGACGGGGCCGGAGCTTCTCGATGGCGTAGGCCATGTGCGCCCACAAACCAGAACGGGTACCGGGAGCCAGTCCGGCGCGTTTCCCGGCGCTGGATAGATCCTGGCAAGGAAAGCCGCCAGCGAGAATGTCCACGCGCGGCACTGCGTCCCAGTTCACGCGGGTGATGTCACCGAGGTTCGGCACACCGGGAAACCGGTGCGCCAGTAGACGAGCGGGGGCGCGTTCGGTTTCGGAATGCCACACGGTCTGTCCGCCGAACACGTGCTCGACGGCGAGGTCGAGGCCGCCGTAACCGGAGAACAGTGACCCGATCGCGGGCCGATACGCCACATCGACCACCGCCCACCACCACATCGGGCGGCACGGCGGCCGGCGGCATCACGGAACGGGGCGGGAAATGACTGGAGCCCCGGCCTGGGGGTCGCCGGGGCTCCAGAAGAATTGTCGGTCGCACCTCGCAGTGGGTGCAGAACTCCAACGTCTCAGGAATTTACACGGGTGCCGCGCCACCAGGCAAACATATGTTCGTGTGAGCCGGGTCACTGTTTGGCGGTGTCGGCGCTGGCGTGGCGGCGTTTGGTGCGTTGCCAGTAGGAGCGGTCGGCGTCGTCGAGGTCGAACAGGACACGGGGGCGGCCGGGTCGGCCGTGGGCGGCGGGGTCGGGGTAGCGGCGCCACTGGTCTGCTCGTGCCCAGTCGCGCAGGGTCGAGACGGCGACGCGGTAGTGGACGGCGAGAGCTTCCATGTCCAGCGCCCGCCGCCGCTGCGTGGTCGTGGTGGTCATCGCGTGGTGGGTTTCCTCCGGTTTCTGGTCGTCGGGGTCGCCTTCGTCGTCTCCGCCGCCTTCGGGACGGCCTTCGTGGTGGTCGTCGTGCGGGTGCGCGAGGCGGGTTTCGTGGTGCTCTTGGTGGCCTGGGTCTTGGTGGGCTTGGTGGTGGTCTTCTCGGTGGCCTTGCCGCTGGTGGTGGGGTGGAGGCGTTTCTTGCCGAGCCAGGGGCGGACGGCGGCGTGGATGGTGTCGCGGGTGAAGCCGGCGGCGTCGGCGAGGTGGGAGGCGGGGACATGGTCGCGGTAGGCGTTGACGATCATCCGGTCCAGCTCGGCTCGGAGCTGGGCGAGTTCGCGGGCCTTGGCGCGCAGGATCGCGGCCTGGGCGGCGACGGTGGCCAGGTGCCGGGTTCCGGGGTCTGTCCGAGAGGTGCGCATGGTGGTCACGCCTTCCTGGGCTCGGTCGCGGCGTCGGCGGTGGGCGCTGGGTGCGGTCGGCCGCAGAGGTGGCACACGCTGGTGGCCGGCTGAGCGTCGGTGAGGTGGACGTAGACGCGGAACCGGTGGTCGAACATCGCGGCCGGGTTGCGCCGGTCGAATACGGAGAGGAGGGCGACGACGTCGCGGCGCAGCATCACCGCCGCGATCTCCGGGTCCTCCCACGCGGTGTAGCAGGCGGGCAGGTCGAGGTCACGCAGCTCGACGCACACCCGCCACGCCCGCACGTGCGCCGGGCCGTCCTCGGCGCCGCGCCGCACGGACAGCGTCACCGAGCACGGCGGCAACGCGCCCGCGTCGCGGGCATCCGTGAGTGCCCGGCTCATCCGCAGCGTGAGCAGCTTCGGCGGTAGGCCGGCGGTCTCCAGGTAGCGCGTGCCGTACACCCGCCCGGTGGTGTTGCCAGCGTTGGTAGTCTTGGTCATTCCGGGGTCCTCTCGAAGTTCCTTCTTGGTCCTCTTCGGGTGGGTTCCGGACACCGCCCCGGGGGTGTTCCTGCACCCGCCGGGGCCCATTCGTGTCCGGAACCGTTCAACCCGCGATCAGCGCCGGTTCAGCGCCGTGGTCAGTAGGGGTAGTGGCGGACGTCGATCGCGCCGCGCGCGTTGCGCAGGCTGTGTTGCTCGGATTCGGTCAGCGCCCGCACGGTGATCGTGAACCGGAAGTCCCACACGTACTCCGGGTTGGTGTGGTTGTAGGCGGCCACGCACTTCTCGACCGCGCTTTCGAGGACCTCGGAGTGGATGGCGTGCTCGTCGTCGGTCAGGCCGAACACGTCGACCAGCAGGTGATCCCCACGCCCGAGGATCGCGAACCGCAACTCGCCTGGCAGGTCACCGGCGATCACGGTGTCGTCGAGGTCGAACATGACCCGCTCGGCGATCTCACGAAGGTTCAGGTTGGCGGTGGCCTTGGCGTGCTCGCCGTGCACGCGGGCCAACTCCCGCGCCCTGCGGTCCGCCGGAGTCTCAGTTCCAGGCCGATGGAATGACATGATCTCTTAGTCCTTTTCGGTTGTGTTCCAACGGGTTCCGGTGTTCCTGCACCGGTTCCCGCTGTCCGTTCGCCGGACAAGATTCACACTGTCCGGTGGGTCGGCACCGTCGCAATACGACGGAGCTGGTCGTGGTGCAACCGTGGTCATTCGCCGGCCTTCCTGTGGTCAAACCGGCCGAACCGTTCACCGGCCTCAGTGTCGAGGCGGTCGGCGAAGCGGTCGGCGAGGTGGAGCCAGGTTTGACGGGGCCACGACGCGCCGCATCGCCGGCACTGGCACGCCTCCGCATCGAGCTCCGCGCGCAGTGCGGCGCCGCACGTGCTGAGGTCGCCGGTCTCGGTGTCGGCTGTGTCGGCGGGACACGGTCCGAGGTCCACGATCCGCGCGGCGGTGCCGGTCACCCGGCGGAGCGCCTGGTGCAGTTCGCTGATCTCCTCGGCGAACGCGGTCACCCATCCGGCGGCCGCGATGTGCCCGAGATGGGCCGACAACAGCCGCGCCTCACCCACCACCGACCGCGCTCCGGCAGGCATGTCGAGGGCGAGGTCGTCGCGGACGTTGTCCGCCCACGCCGCCAGCAACTCGAGCGCGCTGTGCGGGTCACCTTCCTCGTCCACTGTGGTGCGCCGGTCCCGTAACGCGATCACGTCATCGCGGGCGGGTGAGCGGGAGGAGAACCCCGGCGCGCGGCGGCCACCCGCCGCCCCGACGACACCGGGCACCACGAACTCGTCGAGCATGGCGAACAGGTCCGGGATGTCGTGCAGCCGCCACGCCAACCGGTTCGCGCACCGCCCGCACACCAACCACCCCGGCTCCGCCGCCCGCGGATTCCCCTCCGGACGGCACCCCAACACACACCACCCCACGGCGCCGGTCATAGCCGCTCACCCCGGTCTGGGTGCTCGGCGCGGGCGCGGTCGAGGCGGCTGGGATGGGTGAGGCTGGAGGCGTCGCGGCGCTCGGTGTGGCCGGCGCGGTTCCGGGTCAGTGGCCGGCACGCGGTCCCGCTGGGGGCGCGGCAGAACGGGCACGGCACCCGCTGGGCGTGTGCGCGTTCCGGGTTGCGTTGCCAGCCCATAGCCGCGTACACCCGCTCGATCCCGCGCGCCCCGGCCCGCGCGTAGTCGACTGGTGGCGTCGGTCGACTCGGGCGGACCCGGTCGCGGGGGAACGGGATCACCTCCGCCGCCCGCGCGTCCTTCGCGGCCTGGGCGGTGTGGATGGCGGCGACGATCTCGGCCGGGGTCGCGTACCGTGCCTTGGTCGGCCCGAACGCGGTCAGCGCGGCGTGACACGCCCCGAACGCGCAGCCGGCCAGGGCTTGCCGCCACGCCGCGACCGTCGACGGAGCCGGCATCGGCCCCGGCCGGAACGTGGTCAGCAACGCCCGCACCTCGTCGGCCGACAACATCACTTGGTCGTCCTGGGTGGTCCTCACGCGCCACCCCCGACCTGCTCGCCGTCGACCTGCTCGGCCTGGTCGGTGTGGTCGCGGGCGGAGTCGAGCCGGGACGGATGCACGCGGGTGCGCGGGTCACGCGGTTCGCTGGCTCCGCCGCGACGGACGGAACGCCGGCACGGCACGCCGGGTGCGGCGGCGCACCACGGGACCGGGCACGCCACCGACAACGCGGTCTCGCGGTCGTTGTCGTGGGTCCAGCCCATCACCGCGTACACCGCGGCCATCCCGCGCTCGCGGGCGGCGTCGGCTGCTGCGCGGTCGGTCAGCCCGGTCGGCAACACCGCGCGCCGGTCTGCGGCTTCTCGTCGTGCGACGCGGACCCGACCGAGGATGTCGAACGGCTGGACCCGGTCGCGGCTGGTCCGGACGTGCGCGTGGATCGCCGTCTCGCACTCGGCGAACGTGGCACCGGCCAGGGCGGTGTGCCAGGCGGCGACGTCGGCCTCGCCGACTGTGCGCTGGTCGTAGCACGCGCACAGCGCCAGCAGCCGCGTCACCTCTGACCGGGTCATCATGGGCGCGTTCGTGCTGGTCGGTGCGGTCATGCCACACCCGCGGCTATCAGCGCCCGCCTCGGCCTCGGTTCCCACTCCGGCGGCGGTGGGTTGTCCTCGCGTTCGTACCGCTCGGCCAGCGCGAGCGCGGCGGAGACCCGCGCGTCGGTGGTCGACGCCGTCCGCACCCCACCCGACCCTGTGCCGGCCGCCGTGATCGACGGCGCGCGCATCGCCTCGCCGACCAACTCGGGCAGCAGACCGGGGCCAACGCGCTTGGTGGTCCACAGGCGCAGGCCGGCGGCGACCTGGTCCCCGGACAGGCCCTCGCCGAGCAACCGCGCGGCCTCCTGCGTCAGCCGGTGCAACACCCGCCGTGGCTGGTGCGGCACCTGCTCACCAACCAGCCCGACCGCGACCCGCACCGCCGACACGTCCGTCGCCGCATCACGAATATCCACATAGGACTGACCTGGAGCGGAGTGCGGTGAGACGCCGACCGGTTCCGGCACGGGTTCGGGCGTCGGCCGCGGAGGTGCGGCCGGTGGCGGCGGGGACGCGGGTGGTGGTGTTGGCGGCGGGGTTTCGGTTCTCGCGCGCGATACGGAACTACTACCCGCCCTATCAAGGTGAGTAGGTATATCGGGTCGGGTCGGGAGCAGCGTGACTCACGCTGTGACTCACGCCCGTGTCACGCGTGACAGAACCCGCTGACCTGGACTTATCGTCTCTAACTGCTCTCGCTTTGGCTTGACGTTGTGTTGCGAGGAACCGCTTGTGTTCCACGTCTTCGCGGGTCGGTTGGTAGGTAAACCAGTCGTGGAACACCCAGCCGGGCTCGCCGTCGCGGACGGTCGGCTCCCACAGTCCGGCGGTCACGAGCTTCTCGGCCTGGCGCGCGGTGCCGTACCGCAGCGCGACCACCTCGGGCACGAACCCATCGGTCAGGTTCGCCGCGCACCACGACCCCGTGAGCGCCCACAACCCCATAGCCGCCGACCCCGCCCGGCGAACCTTGCGATGATCATGCAGGCCATCACAGACCTTGAACCACACGAAACGTCACTTCCCTTACACAACAACAGAAGTCGGCACGGCGACCTGGCGCCGTGTGTCGCATGGGGACAGGAGTCAGCGGCACGTGGGCATGCGACAACCCCACGCGCGCGAAAGTCAGAAAGAGAAAGGTGCGAGAGCCGGGGCGGCGGGAAGTACCGCCCCGACGTCTGGTTACGAACCCGGCCCGGCGCTCGTCGGCTCGGTGAGCGCGGCCAGGTTCAGCCGGTACACCGGCTGCGGCTTGCCGGCGTTGCCGGCGGCCCGGTCGGTGCACTTCACGTACTTGCCGGTCGGCACCAGCAACCCGGCGGCGCGGAGCCGTTGCACCGTCGCGCCGACCACCGCCGGCTTGATCCACGTCGGCAGTAGCGGACGCCACCGGTTGGCGGTGGTCTCCCGCCACGAGTCACCGACGGCGTCGAGCACGATGACCGCGACGACCGCGCGGACGTGGTCGGTGTTGCGCGGGTCCAGCACCAGCAGCGCGAGCAGCGCCGCGAACTCGTCCCCGGCCGTGGGTGGGACCGCTGCCGCGCGGCGCGCGACGTCGGCCACCACCTCCCGCACCGTCACCGGAGCGGGCGTCTCGGTGCCGCTCACGATCACAACGGCAACACGCGGAACGTGCGGACCGTGGTGATGTCCTGCACCTGCGGCAGGATCTCCGGATACCGCTCGACCAGCAGCCGATGCGACACCCCGACCCGTTTCGCGACCTTCCACGTCACCACCGCACGCCCGGCCACCGTGCCGACCTCGGCGTCGGCGAGCCGTTTCTTGATCGAGTCCCGCAGCTCCCGCCGCGCGAGCCCCAACTTCTCGATCTGCTGGTCGATCTGCCGCAACAACTCCAGCGGCTCGGTCATGTCATCCAACGCCACCGGCCCCGCAAGGCCAGCTACGTCCCCCTCCGCGACAGCGGAACCTTGATCATCAATCACAGTGGCCATCAGTACAAAGCCGCCTCCCTGCGGCGCACACCTCGCGGTACGCTCGAACATGTGTTCGAGGCCACCCGCTAGACAACCACTGGAACGCGACTTAGTCAAGAAATTACCGCATTCAAGTTAATGCGTCTAACATTAGACACATGCTTGTGGTGTTGTCCCGCCCACCTGGCACTACCCCCTGTTACCGCCGCGCTGGGTCGCGTCGCCTACCCTCATGCGGCTCAACCACGCCTCCGCTAGCCCGGGTCTTTCATGCGGGGTGACGTAGATCGCGCTCTGAAATGCGCGAAAGTGCCTGTCCTGTAAGGGAAACTACGGATTGTCTAGGTCTGTAGTGGTCCTCACGGGAAGGCACTTCGCGGGTGAAGCGTAGCAA
>NZ_WHTD01000268.1 GCF_009379765.1 Actinophytocola sp.
CCGCGCGGGGACGTGGAGTCGATCAACGGGATGATCTACATCACCTTCTCCGCCCGCAACACGGACCTGGAGAACGACGAGACCCGGGCGAAGATCGTCACCTTCGTCAAGGGCATCGCCGCGTACCTGCGGCTGGTGAAGAGCGACGCGGACGAGGCGAAGGAGCAGGGACGCAAGACGTTCCCGCAGCTGGAGCCCGATGTGTACGACGCGGCCTGGGAGGTGGTCACCCCAGGCTTCCCGGACGACCCGACGCCGACCGAGGAAAGCATCCGGATTGCCCTGGACTTCCAGGAGAAGTACAGCGACACCGGGCCTGTCGACTGGACCTTCGAAGACGTCGCCGACACATCCGTCGCCGAGGACGCGATCGCCGCCCTGGACTCCACGGGATGAGCTCGATGATGCCGGCCAGTGAATCGATCGCCGAACGGCACAACGATGCGCGGCCCACCGCGCTGCTCTTCCAAGGCGTGCGTAAGCATTTCTGGAAGAACGGGCAGTGGGTGGAGGCGATCCGGAACGCGACCTTCGACGTCCAGGACGGTGAGTTCGTCGCGGTCATCGGGCCGAGCGGCTGCGGGAAGTCGACGCTGCTGAACATGGCCGCCGGCATCATGGACCGCACGGGCGGCGAGCTGGAACATCGCGGCGTCCCGGTGTCCGGGTCGGCGGTCACCTCCGGGGTCGGCTATGTCACGCAGAAGGACACCCTGCTGCCGTGGCGGACCGCGATGGACAACATCCAGCTGCCGCTGGAGATCCGCGGGTTGCCGAAGCGGGAGCGGATGGAGAAGGCGGCCAAGCAGATCGACCTCGTCGGGCTCAGCGGGTTCGAGAACCACTTTCCGCACGAGCTGTCCGGCGGGATGCGCAAGCGCGTCGGGTTGGCCAGAACACTGATCTACGAACCGCAGACCCTGCTCATGGACGAGCCGTTCGGCGCGCTGGACGCTCAGCTGACCCTGGTCATGGAGGAGGAGCTGCTGCGCATTCTGGAGCAGCGGCGGCGCACGGTTCTCTACGTCACCCACGACCTCGACGAGGCCATCACGATGGCCGACCGGGTGGTGGTCCTCGCGGCCAGGCCGAGCACCGTCCATCTGGTGCAGGACATCGACATTCCCCGCCCCCGGGACGTGCACAAGGTTCGGTACACCCCGCGTTTCGGCCAACTGCACGACATTCTCTGGAACGTGATCTCGGGCGACATCCGGAAGGGCGAGGAGATGTGAACATGAGCACCAGCGTGGGTCCCCGCGGTGGGCTGGAGCTCACCGATCCGGGTTCGGACCCGGCCGACCTCCCCCCGCCGCCGTCGGTCGGGCTGGCCGGCTGGCGGCTCCTGGCCGTCCGGACGCTGGTGATCGCCGCGGTGCTGGCGGTCTGGCAGCTCGCCTCCGGCCGGTGGATCGATCCCTTCTTCGTGGGCAGCCCGACCGCGATCGGCGAGCGCCTGTGGGAGTGGGTGTCCACCGGCTACATCTTCAGCCACCTGCTCATCACGTTGCAGGAGGCGGCGCTCGGCTTCCTGCTCGGCGCGACGAGCGGGATCGTCCTGGGCTACCTGCTCGGCCGCTACGTCTCGCTGGCCAAGATCCTCGACCCGATCGTCTCCGCGCTCAACGCGCTCCCCCGGTTGGCGTTGGCGCCGCTGTTCGTGGTGTGGTTCGGCATCGACATCGAGATGAAGATGGTGCTCGGTGGCGTGATCGTGTTCTTCCTGGTCTTCTACAACACCGCGCACGGGGTGCGCGACGTCGACGAGGAGCTGCAGGACGTGGTGCGGGTGCTCGGCGCCAACCAACGGCATCTGGTGTGGAAGGTGATCGTGCCTTCGGCGCTGCCGAGCATCTACGTCGGCCTGCGGATGGCGCTGCCGTACTCGCTGGTCGGTGCGGTGGTCGGGGAGATCGTCGCGGCCAACCGCGGCCTCGGCTGGCTGATCTCCTACTCCGCCGGGCAGTTCGACACCAACGGCGTGTTCGCGTCGCTGGTGATCCTGATGATTGTCGCGATGGCGCTGAACGCGGTGCTGAGCATGACCCAGCGCCGGGCGCTGAAATGGCGGCCCGGGCTGGTGGGCGGCTGAGCATGGCCGGCGGGCTCACCGAACTGGTCCACGACGGCGACCGGCTGCTGATCGGCACCGGGGCGGCCGAGCCACGCGACCTGCTGGCCGAGTTGGTCGGCGAGACCGCGCGCGAACGGCGGAACCTCGAGCTGATCCAGGTGACCACCGGATCCTCCGGCCTGGTGCGGCAGGCGGCCGCGGCCGGGCATCGGGTGCTGTCGCCGGCCGGCGGCCACGAACCGGAGGTGGCCGCCCTGCCGTCGTCGATGATGCAGCTGGCCCGCGACATCACCAGTGGCGCGCTGCGCATCGACGGGGTGCTGTTCTCCGGCGTCGAGGCCGGCGACGACGTCGCACCGGCACTGTGCGTGGACATCGTCCCGGCGGCGTTCGAGGTGGCCAGGTTCCGGGCGGTGGAGTACAACCGGCGGCTGCCCGACCTGCGGGTACGACCGCTGCTGCCGAGGTCCGCCTGCGATCTGGAGCGCCGGTCCGAGCACCCCCTGCCCGAGTTGGCGCCGGCCCCGGTCGGTCCCGCGGCCAAGGCCATCGGCGAGTACGTCGCCGACCTGATCCCGGACGGCGCCGCGATCGAGGTCGGCGTCGGCCGATCGCTGGCCGGGCTGGCGCCCGCGCTGATCGAGCGGGGCCGCCGGTTGTCGGTCCACTCAGGACTGATCAGCGACTGGACCAGGTCACTCGTGGAGGAGGGGGTGGCCGACCGGCCACTCGACTGCGCCGGCGCCGCGAGCGTGGTCACCGCGACGGCGATGGGCACCGCGGAGTTCTACCGGTGGCTGCACCGCAACGACGACATCCTCGCGGTCGACTCGTACCACGCCCACGACCCGGCGCACCTCGCCGCGCTGCCCCGGTTCATCGCGGTCAACGCGGCATCCAGAGTGGACTGTTCCGGCCAGGTCGGGGTGGCCAGGCGGGACGCGGCCCGGCGCGGCATCGGCGGCCTGCTGGACTTCTCGGTCGCCGGCAGCTACGCCGGCGGCTCGATCATCGCGGTCGAGTCGGTGGACGGGCGGGGCGACAGCCGCATCGTCGCGTCCCTCGCGGATGTGCAGCTACCGAGCCAACTGGTGACCCACGTGGTCACCGAGCATGGCGTGGCCCGGCTGGCCGGCCGGACCTGGGAGCAGCGATGCCGGGAGATGACCGCCGTCGCGCACCCCGATCACCGGGCCGAGCTGCGCCGCGCGACCGAGCCGCGTTGAGCGGGACCCTGCCCGCAGTGCCCACCCCCTCCGGAGCCGAGCGGCACGTGTCGAGTGGCCGGGGCGGGTGGGTGTCGTCTGGCATCTTTCCCGGCCGCTGAGCGGGGCCTACGGTCAGCGGCATGGTGTTCCCGGACGAGTCCGCACGCGGAGACCGACCGCGCTCGGTGACCCGCGGGCGTCTCGCCATGGCCTTTCGGGGACCGGGCGGGCGGGTGACGAACCTGGCGCTGTTGGTGGCGTTACTGCTCGCCTTCGCCACCGGGGTCGGCGCGGTCGCCTCAGGATCCTCCGGTGGCCGGTGGGTGGTGATCGCCCACGGTGTCGTCGCGATGGCGGTCGTTGTGCTGGTGCCGTGGAAAGGCCGGGTGGTGCGCCGGGGGCTGCGCCGGGCCCGGCACACCCGCTGGTTGTCGCTGCTGCTCGCGGTCCTGGCGGTGACGACGCTGCTCACCGGCATCGGCTCCACCACCGGGCTCGTGCGCTCGGTCGCGGGCGCACTCGGCATGTGGATCCACATCGCCGCCGCCCTGGCCCTGCTTCCGCTGGTGGTCTGGCACGTGCTGGCCCGGCGGGCCAGGCCACGACGGGCCGACCTGTCCCGCCGCACGCTCATCAGAGCGGGCCTGTTCGCCGGCACCGCTGCCGGCCTCTACCTGGCCCAGAGCGCAGTGGTCAGCGTGGCCGGCCTGCCCGGGGCCGGCCGGCGCTTCACCGGCTCCTACGAAGCCGGCTCGTTCGACCCGGACTCCATGCCCAGCTACATCTGGCTGGACGACACCACCCCGACCATCGACCCGCAACGCTGGCGGCTCACCGTCAGTGACGGCAGCACGACACGCGAAGTGACCCTGCGAGACCTGTCTGCGTTCGACACGCGGGTGCGCGCCACCCTCGACTGCACCTCCGGTTGGTACGCCGAACAGGACTGGGCCGGCGCCCCGGTCCGAGCGCTGCTCCCCCACACCGGACACGCGCGCAGCCTGCTCGTCCACTCCACCACCGGCTACTGGATCCGCTTCCCGGTACGCGACCTCGACCACCTGCTGCTGGCCACCACCGTCAACGGCACCCCACTACGCCCCGGCCACGGCTTCCCGGTCCGCCTCGTCGCACCCGGACGCCGCGGATTCTGGTGGGTCAAGTGGATCGACCGCATCGAGCTCACCTCAACACCCTGGTGGTGGCAACCACCATTCCCGCTCACCTGACCCACGGCGCCCCTCGAGGGCCCGTCCCCTGACACCGGCGAGCGTGGTGAGCTCGCGCCCGACGAACGCGTCGACCACGCAGGCAGTCCGCCGCACGGCACGGCCGTGGCACACCCGAGTCACGCAAGTCCGGGAGTAGGGAGAGACAGGGGCGGGGTGGACGACGCAGCAACGGTCGCCGGGCCGGGCGACAGAGGCGCGGCACGCCGGCTTTCCTGCCAGAATCCGACGGTGGCGTGACATCCACGCCGACGCGATCCGAGGTGGTACCCGACATGGTCTCGACCGAAGACGGCCTCCGCAGCATCACCGAGTTGGCCCAGACCGAGAACTGGCTGGCAGTGCTGATCACCACGCGACCGGACGGCGAACCGTCCGTCTCGGTGGTCAACGCGGGCATCCTGCCCCATCCGGTCACCGGGCAGCCCGCGGTCGGCCTGGTCTCCCGTGGCAACACCGCCAAACTCGCCAACCTGCGCGCCCACCCACGCGCCACCCTGGTCTTCCGAGCCGGATGGCAATGGATCGCCGTGACCGGCACCACCGAGCTTGCCGGGCCCGACGACCCACACCCCGCCCTGCCAGCCGATCAACTCCCCCAACTACTGCGCGACATCTACCACGCCGCCGGCGGTCAACACCCCGACCTCGAAGAGTACGACCGCGAGATGGTCACCGACCGACGAGCCGCAGTCCTCATCACACCAACCCGGTTCACCACCAACCCAACCCCACCCGGCAGCACCACCTGACCATTCCGCAGTCGAGCAACCGCGACGGCAACCCGCGCGAGCGTGAACCGGGCAACGGCCGGGGACCCTCGATCCCCACCGCCAACGCATCCCCCGTGTGCCGGATCTCGATCACCTGTTCGGCACAGAACCACCGCGACAGCGAGGCGGCCGCCGCTGACCATGGGCCAACCGCTCGCGATCGCCTCCTCCGACCGCTGGCGAGACGATCACGCCCGGGCACGCTTCCCGAGACCGTTCGTCGTGCGCGACAATGGCGCGCAGGACGAACGAACAGGGCCGTGGGCGTCCGTGGGCACCTGCGGGTTGACTGGGATCGGTGGGGCTTCCAGATTGGTATCCGTGACCCGCGAGGTTCCGTTGTTCGGCAGGGGGCGGGAGCTGCGGCTGGTGCTCGAGCACGCGGCGCGGACCCGCGCGGGGGTGGTCGGGATCGCGGGACCCGCGGGGATCGGGAAGTCGCGGCTCGCCGGCGAGGTCATCCAGCGGTTGCGGGACGACGGTTTCCGTGCCGTGCAAGGCAGTGGTGGGCCGCTGCACGGAGATCTCTCCTACGCGCCGGTCGTCGCGGCGTTGCGCCCGTTGGTCGCCGAGGCGCGCATGGTGCACGGGCTCGGCGAGCTGGGGCGGCTCTTCGACGGGTTGCCGGTCCCTCGGCCGGAGCCGTTGTCGGATCGCCGGCTGGAGCGGACCCGGTTGTTCGAGGCGGTGTGCACCCTGCTGCGGCGGGTGTCCGCGCCGCTCGTGGTGCACCTCGACGATCTGCACTGGGCCGACTCCGACTCGTTGGCACTACTGCACTACCTCGTGCGCGGGTTGGCCGATCGGCCGGTGCTCTTCCTGCTCGCCTACCGGGCGGGGGAGTGCGCACCGGACGCCGCCGCCCTGCTGAACGCCTTGCGGCACGCGGACCAGCTGACCGAGACCACGCTCGGGCCACTCGACTCCGCCGCGGTTCGCGAGCTCGTCTCGGCGCTGCTCGGTGACGAGCCACCCGCCGTGTTGCTGGAGCAGTTGCCGGTCCGGGCCGCCGGGGTGCCGTTGTTCGTGCGGGCACTGGTCGACGGGCTGCGGGAAGAGGGCGCCCTGACCAGGTCCGGCGGGCGGTGGGTGCTGCGCGGCGGTGAGATCGGGCAGGTGCCCGACATCGTCGCCGATCTGTTGCGCGCGCGGATCGAGGCGTTGGCCGAGCCGGCGCGGGCCGTCCTCGACGCGATCGCCGTCGCCGGTGGGCTGGTCACCCACGGCGTGCTCGCCGCGTCCATCCCCGACGAGTCCGCGTTGCTCGACGGGGTGCGGCGACTGCGGCGCGCCGGGCTCGTCGAGGAGGAACTGGCCGGCGGCGCGGTCAGCTACCGCGTCGCGTACCGGTTGTTGAGCGAGGTCGCCTACGGGCTGATCCCGGCGGCGGCCCGCGGCGAGCGGCATGCGGCGGCGGCCCGCGCGGTC